>JBBIQA010000017.1:0-39904 GCA_037442565.1 Rhodospirillales bacterium | reverse complement strand
GTTCATACCAACCGGCGGAAAGACCGACCCGTCTTGCCCGGGCCTGTCCCGGGTATCCACGCCGTTCGCGCGGCCGGCAAAGCCGTGGACAGCCGTGGCACAAGGCCGGCCAGGACGGTTGCTCAAGGGGCCGCGATTGCGCCCGTTGGTATCAACCCGGTGCCGGCATCCGCGCCTTCACCCCGCCAGCCTCTCTACCTCGCCAGTCCCAGCAACCCGGCCTTCAGCTGAACCGTCGGCGGGTCCGGGCCGATGAACGACGCCAGCACGGCATTCGCGAACATCCGGTCTTCGATGCGGCCCATCATGTGGCCGTTGGTGACGATCTCGAGCCCGCCGGGCACGAAGGCCAGCGAGCTTTCATCGCCCGCCCGCATCGCCGGCACGTTGGCGAGGAAACGGGCCAGGTCGTCGTGCGCGATGTGGCAAGGCGACCGGCAGTTGTTCTCCAGCCCTTCGCGCCAGGCATCGCGGGCCTGCGCGACATCCACGTCGTGCAGGAACCGCACCTTGATCAGTTTCTTCTCGTTCGAGTGCAGGATCTGCTGGGCGTCGTGCGTCACCCGCTCCACATACAGGCCGGCGACGTAGATTTTTACCTGGAACCATGAATAGGTGCGAACGGCGATACCGTTCAGTCGAAGCGGGGTGCCGGCGAGCGTCTGGGTCTCCGGCATGGCCACGCCGTACAGCTCCGCCGCCCCCGCCTGCAGCCCGGCGGCGAGCAGCAGCGCGGCGGCTGCCGGCAACATGCCAATTCGTCGTGGAGTTGGAAAATGCCTCCCGAGCGACATTTCCTGACCTCGCTCCCGCCATGACGGCCGAATTGTAACCCAATCGTCATCTGAATGCCACAGAAACTCCTTTCATGCCGTGATGGCAATCATCGCGCGTGCGGTCGCGCCACGCCTTCGCTCAACAGACCAGCCCCAACCCGAACTGCGCGTTTTCCTGTTTCACGCTTTCCACCACCAGGCAGCCGTCATAGGTCACGCCCGGCTCCAGCGTCAGGTCCAGCGGCTTGGCCCGGTTGGCGAAGCCGCCGCGCCGCGCCGAGGCGTAGTTGACCTCGCCATGATCCCAGGCATCCGGCGCCAGCGCCGACTGGCAGCCGCTCACCACCATTAGCGCCGCCAACACACAGGCCAGCCGCGCCACCCGCCCCGAAATCCGTGCGGGGGAGCCGGCCGGCAAATCGCCGGCGAACCGATCTTGCGTCATCACCTTCCTGCCTTTCGTTTGCCGCTTGTTGGCACTCGGGCAACGTGACGCAAAAACCCTGCCGATCCCTTAAAACGCGCTCGTTTTGAGATAAAGCCCAGTCAAAGGGACGAATCGACGAAAATCGGGCTATGTGTCGCCTATCCGAAACGCCGCCCATCCGCCGCGCCCAGGATCAAATTCGCAATAGTCCGGCCCGCTACCCCTTCGCCAGCACCGCCTTCACCGTCTCCGGCGCCACCGCGATCGGCTCGATCCCCGCCCGCTCCTGCTGCAACAGCATGCCCACGCGCGAGTCACGGGCGCCCCAGCCGCGCCCCAGCGCCTCCGTCAGTTCCTCGCGCGCCAGATTGGTCAGGCGCATCGGCACGTTCATCTCCCGCGCCAGCTGGCAGGCCAGGGAAACGTCCTTGTGCAGCAGCCGCAGCGCGAAATCGGCGGGGTCGTAGCTGCCGGTCATGAAATGATCGCCCATCCGGTCGAACACCCGGCTGCGCCCGGTCGCGCCCTGCCGGATCGCCTCGAACAGCGCCAATGGTTCCACCCCGGCCTTCACCCCCATGGTGAACACCTCCGCCAGCACGATGTTGATCGTGGCGCTGGCCGCGTTGTGCACCAGCTTGGCGATCGACCCGGCGCCGATCGGCCCGATATAGCGGGCCTGGTCGCCCATCGCGTCCAGCGCCGCCTGGTGTCTGGCGAACGCCGCCGCATCGCCCCCCACCCAGATCGCCAGCTTGCCGCTGTTCGCCCCGCGCGGCCCGCCGCTCACCGGTGCGTCCAGAAAATCCACCCCGATCGCCGCGAATTCCGCATGAAGCGCCCGCACCACGTCCACCGCGTTGGTCGAAAGATCGAACCACGCCGCGCCGGCGCGAAACCCCTCGATCAGGCCGTCCGCCCCGGTGCCCACGCGCCGCACGTCCGCCGGCGTCGGCAAGGAGGTGAACACCAGGTCGCACGCCTCGGCCACCGCGCGCGGGCTGTCCGCCCACACCGCCCCCGCCGCCAGATGCCGCGATGCCGCCTGACGGTGCAGATCATGCACCACCAGCTCATGCCCCGCCTTCTGCAGGTTGGAAGCCATGCCGGCCCCCATCGTCCCGAGACCGATGAACCCGATTTTCATAGCCGTTTTCCCCCTTTGGTCAGGGGATCAGTCTGCTATCCGCCGGCCGTTTCCGCCATCCAGGCGCCCAGCGCCGCCGCCTCCGCCGCGGAAAGCCGCAGCCCCAGCTTGCTGCGGCGCCACAACACGTCGTCAGCGGTTCGCGCCCATTCCCGCCGCATCAGCCATTCCACTTCGCGCGCGAACAGGCCGGCGCCGAAATGCCGCCCCAGCTCCGTCTCGGCGTCCGCGTCACCCAGCACCGACGCGGCCTCGGTCCCATAGCTGCGAACCAGCCGGTGGATGGTTGCAGCCGAAAGGAACGGATAGCGCCCGGCGGCTTCCCGGCACAGCGCCGCCGCGCCATCCCAGGCGAAATCCCCGCCCGGCAACGGCGCGTGCGCGGTCCATGCGCCGGTCATCGCCGGAAACACCCCGCCCAGCCGCGCCATCGCCGTCTCCGCCAGCCGCCGGTAGGTGGTGATCTTGCCGCCGAAAACCGACAGCACCGGCGCGCCGTTTTCGTCCAGTTCCAGCACGTAGTCGCGCGTCGCCTCCTGCGCCGCGCTCGCTCCGTCATCGCGCAGTGGCCGCACGCCGGCATAGCGCCAGACGATCGAGGCCGGATCGATCGGCCGGCGGAAATACGCCCCGGCCGCCGCCAGCAGATACGCCTCCTCGGCCGGCGAGATCGCTGCCCGCGCCGGGTCGCCGCGGTAATCCTCGTCCGTTGTCCCGATCAGCGTGAAATCGGTTTCATACGGTATGGCGAAGCACACCCGACCGTCCGAATTCTGAAAGATGTAGCACCGGTCAGGCTCGAACAGCCGGCGCACGACGATATGGCTGCCCTTCACCATCCGGATCGCCGTCGGCGCGTTCTGCCCGATCACGCCGGACAGCACCTCCGAAACCCACGGCCCGGCCGCGTTCACCAGCGCCCGGGCAACGATCTCGCTGTCCCCGCCAGCCCCGCGCAGCCGCAGGCGCCAAACGCCGTCCTGCCGGCGGGCATCGACAACCCGCGTCCGCACCCGGATATCCGCGCCCAGCCGCGCCGCGTCGCGCGCGTTCAGCACCACCAGGCGCGCATCGTCCACCCAGCAATCGGAATATTCGAACCCGCGCGCATACGCCGGCTTCAGCGGCCCGCCCGCCGGATCGCGGCGCAGGTCCACGCTGCGCGACGCCGGCAGGATCCGCCGCCCGCCGATATGGTCATACAGGAACAGCCCCAGCCGGATCATCCACCACGGCCGCAGCCCCGCGTGATGCGGCAGCACGAAGCGCAGCGGCCAGACGATATGCGGCGCATTGCGCAGAAGCACCTCGCGCTCGCTCAGCGCCTCGCGCACCAGGCGGAATTCGTACTGCTCCAGATAGCGCAGCCCGCCATGCACCAGCTTGGTGGAAGCCGAGGATGTCGCCCCCGCCAGATCCCCCTGCTCGGCCAGCAGCACCGACAAACCCCGCCCGGCCGCATCCCGCGCGATGCCGGCCCCATTGATCCCGCCGCCGATGACCGCGATATCGAACATCAAGCCGCGCGCGACGCCTCCGGCCGCGAGGCCGCAGGCCTCGGAACGGCATCGACGTGGTCGGAAGCGGACATGCGCGGTCTCCATGGCTGCGAGAGGCCATCACCATGCCACGCCCGCCCCCGATCGGCCATAATCGCCCGGCGGAATCGGCAAGCCGATCCGCCGCGTGGTAACCACGCACGCATGCAGCCAATCCCCGCCCGCTCACCGCAAGCCGATCCACGCCGGCGCTGGCCCGCCGCCATCGGCATCGGCCTCGCCGCGCTCGTGGTCCTGGTCGCCCTCGCGGCGGCCCTGCTGCCCCAGCTGCTTCCGGCCCAGTCCGGGTTCGACCAGCAAACCCGGAAACTCGCCGCCGCGATCATCTTCACCGGCAGCTACCTGGCACTCGCCATCGGCAAGATCCCCGGCCTCAGCATCGACCGGGCAGGGGTGGCGCTGGTCGGGGCCTGCCTGATGGTCGCCTCCGGCGCGCTGCCGCTGGAGGACGCCTACCGCGCGGTGGACCTCGATACCATCACGCTGCTGCTCGGCATGATGATCGTCGTCGCCAGCCTGCGCCTGTCCGGCTTCTTCGCGCTGGCCACCTCCTGGACCCTGCGCCGGGCGAAACACCCCCTGGTCCTGCTGGCCGCCGTCACCGCGACCTCCGGCATCTTCTCCGCCTTCCTGGTCAACGACGCGATCTGCCTGGTGCTGGCGCCGCTGGTGCTGGAAATCACCCTGCGGATGGGCCGCCGGCCGCTGCCCTATCTGCTGGCCGTGGCGATGGCATCCAATGTCGGGTCGGTCGCCACCATCACCGGCAATCCGCAGAACATCCTGATCGGCGGCTTCTCCCGTATTTCCTACGCGGATTTCGCGCTGGCCCTCGGCCCCGTCGCCCTGGCCGGCCTGGTCGTTACCGCCCTTCTGATCGCGCTGTTCCATCGCGGCGAATTCTTCTCCTCCGGCCGCTTGTCTGCCCCGGTCGCGGTCATCCGCGTCAACCGTCCGCTGGTGGCCCGGGCCCTGGCCGCGACGGCGCTGATGGTCGGGCTGTTCTTCGCCGGCCAGCCCCCCGCCAAGGCCGCCATCCTGATGGGCGGCCTGCTGCTGCTCACCCGCCGGGTCAAAAGCCGCCGCGTCTACGCCGACATCGACTGGTCCCTGCTGCTGATGTTCGCCGGCCTGTTCATCATCGTGGCCGGCGCCCAGCGCGCGCTGCTCACGCCGGAAAATATCGCCGCCGTCGGCCGCCTGCACCTCGACCAGGTGCCCATCCTCAGCCTCGTCACCGCCATCCTCTCCAACCTGGTCAGCAATGTCCCCGCCGTGCTGGTGCTGCGCCCGTTCATTGACCCGCTGATGAACCGTGATCTCGCCTGGCTCACCGTCGCCATGGCTTCCACCCTGGCCGGCAACTTCACCATCCTCGGGTCCATCGCCAACCTGATCGTGGTGCAGAAAGCCGCCACACGGGGCGTGGAAATCAGTTTCTGGCAGTATTTCCGCGTTGGCGCGCCCCTCACGGCGATCACGTTGGTGCTCGGCACGCTTTGGCTCGCGCGTTGAGCGCCGCGCAGCCGGGGGACGCCGTCCCCCGGCTGTGCGCGCCGCCCTACCGGGTAAAGCCCCCGATCTCCTCTTCCGCCCAGGCGATCACCTGCGGGATCGTCTGCCCGTCGCGGATCCGGGCGAGCATCTGGTTGTGGATCGCCCGGTTGTAGATCTGCACCGCGATCTCCGGCGCCGCCTCGGATGCGGTGATGCTTGGCTGCGCGTTGTGCCAGGGCCGCAGCGGATAGTTGTAGACCGTCCCCTTCGGCGGCTCGACCTCGGCCCAGATCTTGTAGTCGAGCATCCCGGCATAGGGCGGAATGTCATAGCCCTCGGTCGCCACGATGCGCGGCTCCACCTGCTCGGGCTGCATCAGGTACTCGATGAGGTCCTTCGCCGCGGCCTGGTTCGGGCTGAACTTGTAGACCCCCCAGAAGAAGCTGAGCGTGGGCAGGAAGCGGCCCTTCGGACCCACGGGGGCCGGGAAGGTCCAGCAATCCGCGGCCACGGCCGGGGCGTCCCGCTTGGCCACCGCCCAGGCCGACGGAGGGTTGAAGATCAGCGCCGTCTTGCCGGCGATCAGCGCCCGGTTGTTCGATGCATCGTCGTAGCTGACCGCGTCCGCCGGGTAGAACTTCACCAGCTTCTGGGCGAATTCCAGCACCTGGTGCACGGCGTCGGACTTCAGCTGCATCGCGCCCTCGCTGTCGACCAGCGTGGCGCCGAAGGCGCGGAACAGCGCGCCATGGGTATCGGTCGCGTCGGTGTTCAGCCCGCCGCCCATGCCGAGCGCGAAGGTCATGCCGTCCTTCTGTGCCAGCTCGGCGTATTTCAGGAACGCGTCCCACGTCCAGGCATCCTGCATCGCGTTGTGCCCGGGCTGCGCCGGATACATCGCCTGCACATCCAGCCCGTGCTTCTTGAACCAGCTGATCCGCGCGCAGGGCGGCTTGGTCTGCGTGCCGCTGCTGGTGGGCACGGCAACCCACTGGTTCTTCACCTTGGCGAGATAGGAACAGGTCTCGCTGACGGCCCCGTTCTTGGCGACCAGCCGGCCCATCACGTCATCCATCGGCAGCAGGCTGTCGGCGTAGTTGCGTACGTCCCAGGTGAAGAACGTCATCGCGTCGTGCCCGGTCTTGGCCTGGGTCTCGGCCGCCGGGGTCATCTGCAGCTTGCCGCCGGAACTGGTGATGAAATCGGCGGAAACCTCCACCTTGCTCTTCGCGGCCCAGGCATCGACCTGTTTCTGCATCACCGCGTTGCCGGCCGGCACCCAATGGTCCCAGAAGCCGATGGAAAGCTTGCCCGCGGCCCCGGCGGTGCGGATATGCACCAGCGGCAGCGCGGTGGCGGCGGCGGCAAGCTGAAGGGTCTTGCGGCGCGTGACGCGCGGCACCTTGTTCGACATGAGCACACTCCCTCGTTCGTCCGGGTCGTTGCCCGGCCGTTTCTTGTTTCAGGACGTCGCGGGTTTCCCCGCGTTCAGGCCACCTGTGGCAGCGTGTCCCGGCGGCGGCCCGCAAGGGCCTGCCACGTGAGTGCGATATGAGTATGCCTGCTTTGCAGCCGAAGCGGGAGAAAAATCCGAAGCGCCGATGGCGGCGCCCGAACGATCGTAAGGCTGACGGTCAGATGCCGCGGCGGCGCCGGCCCCATCCCAACAAGGGGCTGGCGAGCAACCCGGTACCGAGCAGGGCGAGCGCGGAAGGTTCCGGCACCGGGTTCGGCGTGGCGAGGAAGGCGACGTAGTTTCCGCTCGCATCGGTGTAATTGCCGACGATCTGGCCGGCATTATTGATGCTGTTCGGCGCGGTCGTCCCCAGCGTACCGGGCGCGTCGAAGGGGCTCAGCACGCCGCCGACATCCACGAAGCCGTTGATGATCGTGAAAGTCGGATCCGTGGACTGGTAGCCGACGATCGTGCCGGCATCGTTGATGGCGTTCGGTGAGACATACAGCGCGCCGGGCGTGCCTATCGCGGTGAAGACGCCGCCACTGTATGCAAAGCCTGTGTACGGGGTGGAGCCGCCGGGGATCGGGGTTCCGATGCCGAGGATCTGACCGTGATTGTTGATCGCGGTCAGGAAGGTCGCGGCCGCGGGAAATCCCGCCACGTTGATCGTCGTGTAGCTGCCGCCCGACAACAGGTAGCCTTGCTCATGTCCGCTGGTCAGTTCCCAGACGCCGGCGATCTGGCCCGCGTTGTTGATGCCGTTGGCGGTCGAGAAGCCGATGTTGCGGCTAAGGGGCGGCGATACATTGGTATAGCTGCCGCCGGACAGCAGGAACGACTGATACGTGCCGAGCGTCGCCTGCAGGTCGTTGCCGACGATCTGCCCGCTGTCGTTCAGGCCGGCGAAGAAAGTGTTGCCCGCGACCGCCGCCGGATCGAGCGGCAGGCTCGTGTAGCCGTGCGTGACGGTGTTGTAGAGATAGCCGGCGTCCACCAGGCCGGTGGCGCTCGGCCCCGATTCCAGCAGGATCTGGCCGACATTGTTGATCGCCACCGCGGCCACGTAATCGCCATGCGGCAGCGACGGCACGGTCAGGCTGGTGAAACTGTAGCCGCCCGCCAGCGCCGGCGCTGCGGTGGCGACAAAGGCGCCGGCCAGGACGGCCGCGGCACTCAATTGGGTCACGAAAGAAACGCGCCTTTTGATCACGGCAAGCTCCTGTTGAAACGCCTTCGAGCAGTTTCCGTTGCTGAAAAATGCGCGTGGCCACAATATTTGTAACAAGTAACAAACGACCCTACCGGCTGACCTTCTGAAAAGCAAGGGCTTGGGCTCATTCTTGTCACTGGGAAAGCCTTCGTATAGGTCGGTGCCTCTGGTCCCCGCCGCAGAGGCGAGGTCGCGTTTTCCGGAGGGCGTTGCAGCGTGGACGGGTACGAATGTTCGAGTTAGTGCCTTGATCCTGTTGCAGGTTGTCGTCAGCGGCTTGCTGATGGGCGCGGTCTACGCGCTGTTCTCCTCCGGCCTCACGCTGATCTGGGGCATGATGAACGTGGTGAACTTCGCGCACGGCGATTTCGTCATGCTGGCGATGTACGCGGCGTTCTATGCGTTCACGCTCTGGCACCTCGGTCCGGCGTTCTTCGTCCCGGGTGCCGCGGCGCTGCTCTTCGTCCTCGGCGTCGTGGTCTATCTCGGCCTCGTGCGCAATGTCGCCCGCGGGCCGATGCTGGCGCAGATCCTCGGCACCTTCGGCCTCGCCCTGGTCCTGCGCTACTCCGCCTTCTGGGCCTTCTCCGCCAACTTCGTCTCCCTGCCGGAAAACCTCGTCGGCGGCACGATCGACATTTCCGGAATTCGCATCGAGGCATCGAAACTGCTTGGCGGCGCCGTGGCATTGGCCATCACGCTCGGCATGCATCTGGTACTGACGCGCACCATGCTCGGCTCGCGCGTGCTCGCCGTCGCCGAGGACCGCAACGCCGCGATGCTGATGGGCATCCGTCCGGACCGCATGCAGGCGCTGGCCTGGGGCGTGGGTGCCGCCACCACCGGCATCGCCGGCGCCCTGATCGCGCTGTTCTTCTATATCTCCCCGACGGTCGGTGAGTCGCTCAGCCTGATCGCCTTCGTCGTGGTCTGCCTCGGCGGCTTCGGCTCGGTGCCCGGCGCGCTGATCGCCGGCCTCGCCATCGGCGTCATCCAGGCCCTGTCCGCCTACCTCATCGGCGCGGTGTATCAGGATGTGCTGGTCTACTCGCTGTTCCTGGCCGTGCTTTGGGTGCGCCCGCAGGGGCTGCTGGGCAAGCTATGAACATCAACCGCATCGCGACAATCCTGGGCCTGCTGGTGATCGCCCTTTGGCCGCTGCTGGTGCACGACGTGTTCTACCAGCGCGTCGGCGCGCTGGTGCTGCTGGCGGCGATTTCCGCTTCCGCCTGGAACCTCATCGGCGGCTATGGCGGCCAGGTTTCGGTCGGCCACGTCGTGTATTTCGGCGCCGGCGCCTATGCCTCGCTGATCGTGTTCACCCGATGGGGCTGGCCGCCGCTGGCCGGCGCGCCGATCGGCGTCGCCGTCAGCCTCGCGCTGGCGGCCCTGGTCGGCACGCCCACGTTCCGTCTGCGCGGCCATTACTTCTCCATGGCGACGATCGCCGCCGCCGAGCTGGTGCGCATCCTCGCCTCCAACTGGGAGGTCACGGGTGCCGCGGTCGGCCTGATGGGCCCGCCGGTGCCGCGCGACATCTGGGATTTCTCCTTCACCAGCCCGGTGCCGTATCACTATCTGTTCCTGGCCGTGCTGCTGGCGCTGCTCTGGCTCACCTGGCTGATGCAGCGCTCCAGGATGGGCTTTTATCTGGCCGCCATAAGGGGCGGGGACCGCGCCGCCCGCTCCCTCGGCGTGCCGGTGCTGCGCTACAAGCTGTATGCCCTGCTGCTGTCGGCCGGCTTCACCTCGCTCGCCGGCACGCTGTATGCGGTGATGGTCGGCTTCGTCGATCCGGAATCCGGCCTCGGCATCCTGCTGTCGGTGAAGATGGTCATCATCGCCGCCCTCGGCGGCGCCGGCACGCTGTTCGGCCCGCTGGTTGGCGCGGTCATCCTCGTGCCGCTGGAGGAAGCCACCAACGCCATCTTCGGCGGCGGCGGCACCGGCATCACCTTCATCGTCTACGGCGCCATCATCCTGTTCGTCGCCCGCTTCCAGCCCGGCGGCATGGCCGTCATCTGGCGTTCGCTCACGGCCCGCACCCAGGCATCGCGGGGGAAGAACCGTGCTGCTTGAGGCGACCGGCATCATCATGCAGTTCGGCGCCTTCCGCGCCGTCAACGGCGCCAACCTGACCGTGACGGAAGGCGGCATCACCGGCCTGATCGGCCCCAACGGCGCCGGCAAGAGCACCTTCTTCAACTGCGTCGCCGGCGACCTCGTTCCCACCGCCGGCACCATCCGCTTCAAGGGCCAGGACGTCACCCGCGCCACGCCCGAGCAGCATGCCCGCCTCGGCATGGCCCGAACCTTTCAGGTTCCCGTCACCTTCGAGGACATGACGGTTGCCGAGAACGTCATGGTCGGCGCCTTCCTGCGCCACGGCCACCGCCACGCCGCGCGCCGCGCCGCGGACGAGATCCTCGGCTTCTGCGGTCTCGACACCCTGGCCGGCAGCCGCGCCGGCTCGCTCGGCACCCCCGGGCGCAAGCGCCTGGAAATCGCCCGCGCGTTGGCCACCGAGCCGCAATTGCTGCTGCTCGACGAGGCGCTGGCCGGCCTCACTCCGGCCGAGGTGCGCCTCGCCATCGACCTGGTCCGCAAGATCCAGCGGCGCGGCATCACCATCGTCATCGTCGAGCACATCATGGAAGTGATCCTCTCGCTCACCGGCCACGCCGTGGTGTTCCACCAGGGCCAGGTGATCGCCGAGGGTCCGCCGCGCCAGGTCGTCGACGACCCCGGCGTGATTGCGGCCTATCTCGGCGGTTCCATGAAGCGCGTGCGGACACCAACGCCATGAGCGCGATGTTGTCGGTCAAGAATCTGCTGGTGCGCTACGGCGATCTGGTCGGCGTGGCGGACGTGTCGCTGGAGGTCCCGAAAGGTTCGGTTGTGGCGCTGCTGGGCTCCAACGGCGCCGGCAAGACCACCACATTGAACGCCATCGCCGGCCTCGTCCCGCCGGCCGGTGGCACCATCACTCTGAACGATCAACAAATAACCGGCCAGCCCGCCTTCGCCATCGTCCGCCGGGGGCTGGCGCTGTCGCCGGAAGGCTGGCGGCTGTTCGTGCAGCAGAGCGTCGAGCAGAATCTCCGTCTCGGCGCCACGGTGCTGACCGACCGAAGGCGCGAGCCAGAACTGCTGGAAAAGGTCTTCGACCTGTTCCCCCGCCTCGCCGAGCGCCGCCGCCAGCGCGCCGGCACGCTGTCGGGGGGCGAGCGCCAGATGCTCGCCACCGGCCGCGCGCTGATGAGCGACCCCAGCCTGCTGATGCTGGACGAACCCAGCCTCGGCCTCGCGCCCGCCGTGGTGGAAAGCATGTACGAAACCCTGGTCCGCCTGCGCCAGGGGGGGCTCACCTTGTTGCTGGCGGAACAATCGGTGGAACTGGCGCTGGAGGTTTCCGACTACGCCTACGTCCTGCAGACCGGCCGCACCGTGCTCGAAGGCGAGGCCGCGAAGCTGGCCGACGACCCGCATGTGCAGCGCATCTACCTGGGTCTGGAAACCGGGTAGGTCCCCTCGGCGCCGATCCGGCGCCTGCCGCTGTACAACGAGAACACCAGCCCCAGCGTCACCACCAGCAGCCCGCCCGCCTGCAAGGCCGTCGGCCACTCCCCCACCACGGGGATGCCGATCAGCACCGCCGCGCCCGGCACCAGGGCTGGAAACAGCGTTGCCCTCCCGGCGCCGAGGATCTGGATCGCCCGGCCGAACACGATCAGCGACACGATGCCCGTGATCAGCCCCTGCACCAGCACCTGCGCCAGCAGCATGTGCCAGGGCAGCGCCAGCAGATTGTGCAGGCCGTGCAACGCCAGATACGGCGGCAGGAACAGGATGGCGGCGATCACCGTCACCGATCCGGTCGCCTGCATCGGCCCCACGTTCCAGCGCCGCGACAGCACCGAATACAGCGCGAACAGCGCCCCGGCGGTCAGGAACAGCGCGTCCCCGATCGGCGTCTGCCGGTCCCCCTGCAGGATCGCCGGCCCGGCGATCATCGCCAGCCCGAAGATGATCACCACCGCGCCGATCAGCCGGCGCGGGCGCAGCGCCTCGCCCAGCAGCAGCGCCGACAGGAACATCGATGTCAGCACCATCGCCGACGGCTGCAGCACCGCGCCGTGCGGCAGCGGCGCGTAGTGAAACCCCGCCATGCTGAGGATCATGAACAGCGGCCCCGCCGCCAGCGCGAGGCCCAGCGCATGCCGCCACGGCGTCAGCCCCGGACCGCTTCCATAGCGCCGGCGCGACAGCAGCCAGGGCAGCATCGCCATCCCGGCCACGCCGCCGCGCAGCGCCGCCACATCGAACCCGTCCATCCCCATCGTCGCGCCCGCGCGCGACATCACCAGCTGGCTGCCCCAGATGATCGCCGCCGACGCGCCATAGATCACGCCCAGCCATTCCGGCGCGGCTTTCGATTGGTTTCCGCCCGATCCCGGCATCGTCTGTGGTTCCTGTCCCGGCTGCCGAGAGATCCAGGCTTAAGCCGTGCCTCCGGATGGTGCAATCTGCCACCGGCGAAAGGGAGCCGTGCAATCCCCATCAACAGGAGCCTGCCATCATGACCTGGTCGATCGTCACCCACGACCCCGCCACCGGCGCCTTCGCCGTCGCGGTCGCCACCAAGGCCTTCGCCGTCGGCGCCAGTTGCCCGTTCGTGCGGTCGGGCGTCGGCGCGGTCTCCACCCAGTCGATGACCAACCGCTATCTCGGCCCGGCGGTTCTCGATGCCATGGCCCGCGGCCTGCCGCCGGCCGCCGCGATCGAGAGCGCGCTCGCCGGCGACGACGGGCGCGGCATCCGCCAGGTCCATGCCGTCGACCGGCTCGGCCGCACCGCCGCCTGGACCGGGGGGAACTGCGTCGACTGGTGCGGCAGCGCCGACGCCCCCTATGTCAGCGTCGCCGGCAACATGCTGGCGGGGCCGGAGGTTGTCCGCCAGACCCTGCACGGTGTCCGCGCCCGCACCGATCTGGATCTGCCGGAACGCCTGATGGCGGCGATGGAGGCCGGCCAGGCAGCCGGCGGCGACCGGCGCGGGCGGCAATCCGCCGCGATGGTGCTGACCACGACAGAGGATTTTCCCGATCTCAACCTCCGGGTGGACGATCACGCCGATCCGCTGGCCGAACTCGCCCGCCTGCTCGGCCTGTGGCGGCGAGAGGGCCAACCCCGCCTGTCCCAGGCGCCGTGCAAATCCAACCCATCCGGCGTGACCGACCTCGACGCCATCGAGGCCGGCTGGATCGCGCGCGGCATGGATCTGCGGTTCCGCCGATAACGACAGCGGGACCAGCCGGTCGGAGGAAGCGAAACGAGAGCTTTCGGGAAATTGCGCGGGAACGGCACCGCATGGTTGCGATAGGTGTTTTCTTTGGCATTAATTCGCTGTAATTACAGTTCGCTGTGCATCGTTCGCGCGGCCGGCCGCCGCTTCGCCGCAATTGCTTCCAACCGACCAGAGGAACACTGCCATGATGACCAGATTTGCCACGAAACTCGGCTTGGCCTTCGTCGCGCTCGGTCTCGCTTGCGCGCCTGCGATGGCGGCCGATGCACCGGCCAAGCACAACCCCAAGGCGCATGCCGCCATCAAGGCGAAGAAGGGCACGCCCGCCCATGACAGCATGGCCGACCAGCTGAACGCCGCAAGCCTCTCGGCCGCGCAGGCGGGCACCGTGTTCACGCCGCCCGGCGCCGCGCCTGGCGCGACACCGATGCCGGCCGCGACGGTCAAGAAGAAGATGTAACCCGCTGGGACGGGGACGGGCCGGGTTCCTCGGAACGCGGCCTGGCCCTGGCCCGGATCTGTCGTTCCGGATCGGATCCGGGAACAGCAACGGCGCTTCCGGTCTCCGGCGGCGCCGTTGTTGGTTCTGGCGGTGCGTTGTTCAGCGGGCCGGAACGGGTGGGCCGGAAGCCCTGAACCCTCAGGCGTCGAGTTCCTCGCGCATCATTTCCAGCGTCAGCCATTGTTCCTCGGCCGCCGCCAGGGCTGCCTCGGCCGCGGTCAGTTCCTGCGTCGTCTTCTGGAATTTCTGCGGGTTCCTGGCATACAGACCGGGGTCTTCGAGCATTCGCTGCAGCTTGGCGATATCCGCCTGCAGTCCGGCGATCCTGCCTGGCAGCGCCTCCAGCGCGTGCTTGTCCTTGAACGACAGCCGCTTCGCCTTCGCCGGCCCTTCCGCCCGCGCCGCCGGCTTCGCCCGTTCCGCGGCTTGTGCCGCCTCCGGCTTCGTCCCGGCGCGCACGCCCCCAGCTCGGACGCCATACCCGCGCTGCGCCACCATGTCCGAATAGCCGCCGGCGTACTCCATCCAGTTGCCGTCGCCTTCCGAGGCGATGGTCGACGTCGCCACCCGGTCGAGGAAGTCACGGTCATGGCTCACCACCAGCACCGTGCCGGGGTAGTCCGCCAGCATCTCCTGCAACAGGTCCAGCGTCTCCAGGTCCAGGTCGTTGGTCGGCTCGTCCAGCACCAGCAGGTTGGCCGGCTGCGCCAGCGCGCGGGCCAGCATCAGCCGCCCGCGTTCGCCGCCCGACAGCACGCCCACCGGCGTGTTCGCCTGTTCCGGGCCGAACAGGAAATCCTTCATGTAGCTGACCACATGGCGCGACTGGCCGCCGATGATCACCCGCTCGCCATGCCCGCCGGTCAGCGCGTCGGCCAGCGTCATCGCCGGGTCCAGCGTGGCGCGGCGCTGGTCCAGCGTCACGATGGTCAGGTTGGTGCCGATCTTCACCTCGCCTGAATCGGGCGCCAGCGTGCCGGTCAGCAAACCCAGCAAGGTGGTCTTGCCCGCGCCGTTCGGCCCGACGATGCCCACCCGGTCGCCGCGCAGGATGCGATCGGTGAAGTCGCGCACGATGCTCCGCCCGCCGAACGACTTGCTTACATGGTCGGCAACCACCACCAGCTTGCCGGAAATCTCGGTCTCCCCGGCCTCCATCCGCAGCAAGGTGCCGCCGCCGCGCTGCTCCTTCAGCTTCTTGCGCAGGCTGTGCAGATCGCCCAGCCGCTTGACGTTGCGCTTGCGCCGCGCCGTCACGCCGTAGCGCAGCCAGTCCTCTTCCATCACCAGCTTGCGGCCGAGCTTGTGCCTGTCGCGCTCCTCCTGCTCCAGCACCTCGTCGCGCCAGGCCTCGAAATGCGCGAACCCCCGATCCAGCGTGCGGGTGGTGCCGCGGTCCAGCCAGATTATGCCCTTGGACAGGCTTTCCAGCAGCCGCCGGTCATGGCTGATCAGCACGATGCCCGACCGCAGCGACGCCAGTTCCTTCTCCAGCCACTCGATCGCCGGCAGGTCCAGATGGTTGGTCGGCTCGTCCAGCAGCAGGATATCCGGTGCAGGCGCCAGCGTGCGCGCCAGCGCGGCACGCCTTGCCTCCCCGCCCGACAGCCGTCTCGGATCTTCCTCCCCGGTCAGACCGAGCTCGCCCAGCAGGTAATGCGCCCGGTACTCGTCATCCCCCGGCCCCAGCCCGGCCGCCACATAGGCGCCGGTGCTGGCATAGCCGGACAGGTCCGGCTCCTGCGGCAGGTAGCGGATCGTCGCCCCCGGCTGCGCGAAGCGCGTGCCGGCATCGGGCTGCGCCAGCCCGGCGGCGATCTTCAGCAGGGTGGATTTGCCCGAGCCGTTCCGCCCGACCAGGCAGATGCGGTCCCCGGCGGAGACGGCAAGCTCCGCCCCGGTCAGCAGCGGCGAGGTGCCGAAGGTCAGGGCGATGTCTTTGAGCAGTAGCAGGGGAGGGGCCATGGGCGCCTACATGCGGGCGCCAGCCCCCCAAGGCAAGCCCGTGGTGGCAAGCCGCCATGTGGCGCAAACTGCTCCGCCAGCCGCTTCGTGGGAGACCTCCCCTGACCTTGACCTATGCCATAGCCCTGACCGACACGCCCGACCCCGAGGCGCGCAACGCCATCGCCCGGGCCTTGCTGGCGCATAACGAGACCTTCCTCGGCCCGCCCGATAGCCGGAAGCTGGCCGCCCTGCTGCATTCATCGGCCGGGGAGGTGATCGGCGGGGTGTGGGGCCGCACGGCGCTGCGGTGGCTGTTCGTCGAAATCGTCTTCGTGCCGGAGGCGCTGCGCGGCCGGCATATCGGAGCCGAACTTCTCCAGGCGGCGGAGACCGAGGCGCGATCGCGCGGCTGCGTCGGCGCCTGGCTCGAAACCTTCAGCCCATCGGCGCGCGACTTCTACATTCGCCAGGGCTATGGGAAGTTCGGCGAAATCGGCGAGTATCCGCCGGGACACGCCCGCTATTTCCTGTGCAAGCGGTTTGGGGAGGTTCGTTAGAATGTCTTTGGCTTTGGTCCGCAGCGCCGTGTTCGCGCTGCTCGCGCTCTGCATTCCCATGGCGCCCGCCGGCGCGGCCGATCCCGTCCGCCTTGGCCTGCTGCACACCCTGTCCCCGGCACCGTTCTACATCGCCCAGGAACGCGGCTATTTCCGCGACGCCGGGCTGGACGTGACCTTCCGGTTCTTCCAGTCGGCGCAGCCGATCGCCGCGGCGGCCGTTGCTGGCGACATCGATATCGGCGTCACGGCGCTCACCGGCGGCTTCTTCGCCCTCGCCGGCAAAGGCGCGCTGAAGGTCATCGGCGGCGGCCTGCACGAGGAAAAAGGCTACCAGGGCTCGGCCATCCTGGTCTCCAACCAGGCCTACGCGGCCGGCCTGACCACCCCGGCCAAACTCGCCGGCCACAGCTTCGCCATCACCCAGTACGGCTCGTCCTTCCACTACATGGCCGGCCGTATCGCCGAGGCCTCCGGTTTCGACGTCAAATCCCTCACGCTCCGCCCGGTGCAGCAGGTCGCCAACATGGTCGCCGCCGTGCGCAGCAACCAGGTCGACGCCACCATCGCCATCGCCTCCATGGCCAGGCCGGTCGAGGCCGCCGGCGAGGGCCACATCATCGGCTGGGCCGGCGACATCGTGCCGTACCAGATCACCGCCCTGTTCACGACCGACACGATGATCGCCGAACACGCGGACGTGCTGCGCCGCTTCGCCCAGGCCTACGCCCGCGGCGTCGCCGACTACCGCGACGCCTTCCTGCGCCTCGATGCCGCCGGCAAGCCGATCCGCGACGCCAGGACCGACGCCGCCATCCCCGCCATCACCAAATACGTCTTTACCGGTGACCCCGACGCGGCGGCGAAAATCTCCGCCGGCGTCGGCTACTATGCCGCCGGCGGAGCGCTGGACGTCGCCGACGTCATCGCCCAGTACCGCTGGTTCCAGGCGCAGGACATGGTCAAATCCGACGCCGATCCGAAAACCCTGATCGACACCAGCTTCCTGCCCGCCAAATGAAACCGATCCGATGACCGCCGGCCTCGGCCTGACCCTGTCGGGCATCGGCCACCGCTACCGCGACCTGACCGTGGTGGACGGCATCGACCTCGCCATCCCGCCTGGCGTGGTCACCGTCCTGCTCGGTCCTTCGGGCTGCGGCAAATCCACCCTGCTCGGCATCGCCGGCGGCCTGGTCGAACCAACCGCCGGCAGCGTGCTCGCCGAGGGCGACGTCGCGCCGGATTGCCTGAACCCGCTCACCTACGTGTTCCAGGATTTCTCGCTCCTGCCCTGGCGCGATGTGGCCGGCAACATTTCCCTCGTGCTGGAGGACCATCCCCTGTCGCGCGCCGAACGCATGGCGCGCGTCAACGAAGTGCTGTCCCTCACCGGCCTCACCGACTTCGCGTCCGCCTGGCCGCGCCAGCTCTCCGGCGGCATGCGCCAGCGCGTCGGCATCGCCCGTGCCCTCGCGGTCCGCCCGGCCTGCCTGCTGCTCGACGAACCGTTCTCCGCCCTGGATGCCCAGACCCGCGACCTGCTGCTGGATGAGTTCGCCGCCCTGATCGCGCGTGCCGGCACCACCTGCCTCTATGTCACCCACAACCTCGCCGAGGCCGTCCGCCTCGGCCAGCAGATCGTCGTGCTCTCCCGCCGTCCCGGCCGCATCCGCGACATAATCCGCATCGACCGGCCGATCCTCGGCCGCCGGCCGGACGAGCCGGACCTGCTCGCCATCGAGGCCCGGCTATGGGACCTGATCCGCGGCGACGCGGCGGCGGCCGAGCGCGAAATCCAGCATGCGGGGTAAGGTGCCCTTCCGTGGCGGCGGCTTCGCGCCGCGCGCCTATCCGCTGGCCGGCGCCGCCACGCTGATCGCCCTGATTGCCTTCTGGCAGGCCGCCAGCTGGGCCGGCTGGCTGCCGAAACTGTTCCTGCCGGCGCCGAGGGAGATCGCCATCGCCCTCTACCGCCTGGCGATCAGCGGCGAGCTTTGGCGCCATCTCGGTGCGTCCCTGGGCCGCCTGGCGATCGGCTGGAGCCTCGGCACCATCGCCGGCCTGGGGCTCGGCTTCGCGGTCGGGCTGTTCACCCTGGCCCGCTCGCCCGGCATGGCGGTGGTCTCCGCGCTGTTTCCCATTCCCAAGATCGCCCTGGTGCCGCTGTTCATCATCTGGTTCGGCATCGGCGAGGGCTCAAAGATCGCCACCCTGGCCTTCGGCGTGTTCTTTCCCACCGTCATCAACACCGCCGGCGCGTTGGACAATGTACCGCGCGGCCTGATCCGCATGGGCCAGAGCTTTTCGCTGTCCTGGCTGTCGATCGTGCGCAAGATCGTGCTGCCCGGCGCGCTGCCCGCCATTCTCAGCGGCTTTCGCGTCACCAGCTCCATCGCCATCATCCTGCTGGTGGCGGCGGAAATGATCGGCGCCGAGCGTGGCATCGGCGCCTTCGTGCTGTCGGCCGGAAACCTGTATGATGTCGACAACCTGCTCGCCGGCATCGTCGTGTTGTCGATGCTCGGCCTGATCGTGGCCTGGGTGATCGGCCGGATCGAAAAAGCACTGCTTTCCTGGAGGGGATGATGGATTTCGACAAACAGGCCTTTGCCGCGGAACTGCTCGATGCCACGCCGGACGCGGTGATCTACGCTGACGCGGCGGGCAGCATCCGGTTCTGGAACCAGGGTGCGGAGCGCATCTTCGGTTTTTCCGAGGCCGAGGCCCTCGGCCAGCCGCTCGACATCATCATCCCCGAGAATTTGCGCGCACGTCACCACGCCGGTCACGCGAAAACCATGCGCACCGGCCATACCCGCTACGGTGCCGGCGAGACCCTGTCCGTGCCGGCTTTGCGCAAGGACGGCGCGCGCATCTCCGTCGAGTTCACCATCGTGCCCTTCCGCGACGCCTCCGGCGCCATGGCCGGCATCGCCGCCACCATGCGCGATGTGACCGCGCGTTTCGAGGAGCTGCGCGGGCTGCGCCGCCAACTCGCCGCGATCCAGGCGCCGCCCACGTCCTGAACCAGTTTCCTTCCAGGTTCTTGATCTGAATCAACTCGTTGATCCATGCGAGGGGCTAGTCATGGTGCGATAGACCGGGATGCCCGGGAGATCCGAATTGTCAGCAAAGGAGCCGGCCATGAAATTCCGCAACGCATTGCTCGCCGCCACGCTCATCGGCCTGCCAGTCGCAGCCGGAGCGGCCGAGCCGGTCCAGGGCCTGTATGTCAGCGGCGGCCTCGGCGCCAACCTGATGCAGGATGAAAAGGTCAGCACCACCATCGGGCCCTACGCGGCATCCGGAAACATCAGCCCGAACGCCGGGTTCGCGGCGCTGGCGGCGGTGGGCTGGGGCTTCGGCAATGGCTTCCGCGCCGAGGCGGAGCTGAACTACCGCTACAACTCCTTCCCCGGCAACGGCGGCAGCCAGCTCGGCGGCAGCGGCGGCTACGAGCAGAAATTCGGCGGCATGCTGAACGCCTACTACGACTTCAACAACGTCGCCCCCTGGATCGTGCCCTATGTCGGCCTCGGCGTCGGCTATGTCGGCGCCAACCTGACCAACGTGCATGCCTTCGACACCGTCAGCACTCCAAGCGGCGATGTGTTCGTCACCGCCAACGTCGCCAATGGCACCAAGGGCAGCTTCGCCGGCCAGGCCATTCTCGGCGCGGCCTTCCCGATCACCGCCTCGGTGGCGCTTACCGCCGAATACCGCTTCTTCGCCCTTGGCACCGACCGCAACTACTCCAGCACCGCCACGGCGAATGACGGCACCAGCACGGTCGTCCTGAACGGCTCGTCCAAGTGGAACGATAATTTCAACCACTCGCTGATGCTCGGCGTGCGCTACGTGTTCGGCGCGGCCCCGCCGCCCGTGCCCGTCGCGGCCCCCGCCCCGGCGCCTGCGCCGGCGCGGTCCTACCTCGTGTTCTTTGATTGGGACAAATACAACCTGACCGATCGCGCCAAGCAGATCATCGCCGACGCGGCGGCGAACTCGAAGAAGGTCAGCTACACGAAGATCGAATCGAACGGCTACACCGACACCTCGGGATCGGCTGCCTACAACAAGGGCCTGTCGGTCCGCCGGGCGCAGGCGGTCGCCACCCAGCTTGTGGCGGACGGCGTGCCGAAGAAGGACATCGTCATCACCGGCTTCGGCGAAACCAATCCGCTGGTGCCGACCGGACCGAACGTGCGCGAGCCGCAGAACCGGCGTGTGGAGATCGTCATCAAGTAGCCGGTCCGCCGTCGCAGGACCTGGGACCAATGGCTGACAAGGGGCGCCGCGAGGCGCCCCTTCTTTTTATTGATTTCCGTGGGAGAAATGCATTCTAATAAGGCTCTCCGTGGGGGTAGGAAACCGCTGTCATGTTCGATGTCGAGAGATTGATCGCCGATTGCGTCCAAGCTGCCGCCGCCGATCCCAGCCATAAGGGCGTGCGCGAGGTTCTGGCCCGCACGATGTCCGACCCCGCCGCCGTGCTGCGCGGCCTCGGCGAGCCCACGCGGGCGGGGATCACGCCGATCTACCGCTCCGACGACCTGACGATCATCAACCTGGTCTGGGGTCCGGGCATGTCGATCATGCCGCACGACCACCGCACCTGGGCGGTGATCGGCGTCTATTCCGGCCGCGAGGACAACATCTTCTGGCGCCACATCAAGGGCAGCGGCGGCCGCGAACTGGAAGCCGCCGGCGCGAAATCCCTCTGCACCGGCGACGTCACCGCGCTCGGGACCGAGATCGTGCATTCCGTGCTGAACCCGATCGGCAAGCTGACCGGCGCGATCCACATCTATCGCGGCGATTTCTTCACCCTCGAGCGCAGCGAATGGGATGCCGAAACGCTGCGCGAAGCGCCCTACGACAAGGCCAAGGCGGCGCGACTGTTCGAGGAGTCGAACCGGATGCTGCTCGCCGCCTGACCCGCTCTCCGCTCAGGCGTTCAGCCCGCGCACCGCTTCGCACACCGCCTTCGTCACCTCTTTCGTCGTCGCCTTGCCGCCCAGGTCCGGCGTCAGCAGGCCGGACGCGCAGACCTGCTCCACCGCGCGCATCAGCAGGTCGGCGGCGGGCTTCTCGCCCAGGTGCTCCAGCATCATCGCCGCGGTCCAGAAGCTGGCGACCGGGTTGGCGATGCCCTTGCCGGTGATGTCGAACGCGGAGCCGTGGATCGGCTCGAACATCGACGGGCTTTTGCGCCGCGGATCGACATTCCCCGTCGGCGCGATGCCCAGCGATCCGGCCAGAGCGGCCGCCAGGTCCGACAGGATGTCGGCATGCAGGTTGGTCGCCACCACGGTGTCGATGCTGCGCGGCTTCATCACCATGCGCATCGTCATCGCATCGACCAGTTCCTTGTCCCAGGTCACGTCCTTGTAGTCGTGCGAAACCAGCGCGGCGATCTCGTCCCAGAACACCATGCCGTGCCGCTGGGCGTTGGATTTCGTCACGACGGTCAGGTGCTTGCGCGGGCGGGCGCGGGCGCACTCGAAGGCGTAGCGGAGGATCCGCTCCACCCCCACGCGGGTGAAGATCGCCGTCTCCGTCGCCACTTCCTCCGGCAGGCCGCGATGCGCGCGCCCGCCATGCCCCGCGTATTCGCCTTCTGAGTTCTCGCGGATGATCAGCCAGTCCAGATCGCCGACGCCGACATTGCGCAGCGGGCTGGTGATGCCCGGCAGGATGCGCGTGGGGCGCACATTGGCGTACTGGTCGAACCCCTGGCAGATCTGCAGCCGCAGGCCCCATAGCGAGACGTGGTCGGGAATGTTCGGATCGCCCACGGCGCCGAAATAGATCGCATCCGCCGTGCGCAGCCAGGCCAGCCCGTCGGGCGGCATGAACACGCCATGCTTGCGGTAGTAGTCCGAACCCCAATCGTAGCGGTCGATCTTCAGGTCGAACCCGAGGTCCCGGCTGGTCAGTGCATCCAGCACTTCCAGCCCGGCCTCGATCACCTCCGGCCCGATGCCGTCGGCGGGAATCGAGGCGATCCGATGTGTTCTCATGAGCTTAGCTGCCTCCCAAATCGTGGATTCCCGGGAAAACAGATCGTGCCAGCCGGCAGCGTCGCGTCCATGGATGTCCCGGTGAGTTCCCAGTGGGCAGGAAGTATCGGTTGTCACGGCCGGTTGGCAAGCGCAGGCGGGCGCCGGCCGTCATCGAGGCGCGGGGACCATCCAAAAAACCGATCCGAAACACATAAAACACCGCCGATCCTTACCATCTCGGGCTGATTTCGCTTGCAATCGCGGAGGCCGGATCTTAAGAAACGGTCATTCCGATCAAAAAATCGGATATAAGTCTAATTATGGACGATCGAGCCGACCGGCTGTCGCCCTCGCCGAGGAACGAGACGATGACCTCCCCCAGGATCGCCCTGCTGGCTGGCGTGGCGCTGGCCGCGCTGGCCGGCGTCCCCGCCCATGCCAGCTTCATCGTCGGGCCGTTGACCGTCGATCCGAGCCCGATCGGCCCGCCGCCGCTTTCCGCGGCGCTGTCGCCGATCGACCTCACCGGCTTCAGCTCCGGGCTCTCGTCCGGGTCGTACCTGCTGGCGGACGGCGTCACGCTCGATCTCGGCGGCATCTCGGCCGGGGATGCCGGGGTCGCCGGCGTTGTGCGGGGCGCGCTCCACGACAAGTACGCCGCCCCGGTGACCGATGCGTCCGGCGACGTGTATGCCGGCAACTATCTCGCCACCGGCATCGGCTCGATCACCCTCCGCTTTCCATCGCTCGAGAGTGTCTTCGCGCTGCTCTGGGGCTCGGTGGACGGCTACAACACGATCCGCTTCGATACCCTGGCCGGGCCGGTCAGCTTTACCGGCGCCATGATGCCGGCCAGCCATGGCAGCCAGGGTTTCGGCGGCTCGTTCTACACCACGATCGTCTCGGCGGTGCCGTTCACCGCCCTGACCCTGACCAGCACGGACTACGCCTTCGAGGCGGCGGCCCTCGTCTACGGCGCGGCGGTGCCCGGGCCGGCCGGCTTCGCCTCCGGTGCCGCGGTGCCGGAGCCCGCCGGCATGGCCGTGATGGGCATGGGTTTGCTGGGCCTGGCCCTGGCCCGCCGCAAAGCCGCCCCACCTGCGGGCTGACAACCCGCGGGCTGACAACCCGCGGGCTGACAACCAGTCCGGGCGGGTCTAGGGTTTCGCGCAATGGGCGCCCGGCTCACGCGGGCGCGGTAACCCGCCTGGAACCGAGGAGCGTCCCCGCATGGCCGTCGAAATCCGTCCCCTGCATCCGGTCTTCGTCGGCGAGGTATCCGGCGCCGATCTCCGCCAGCCGCTCGGCCCGGCCGATGTCGCCGCCATCGAGGCTGGCATGGACCGCTACGCGGTGCTGGTGTTGCACGGCCAGGACATCACCGACGACCAGCAGATCGCCTTCTCGCGCAATTTCGGCGAGATCGAGATCGCCGTCGGCAGCAACGTGACCAAGCTGGAGGAACGCCGGCTGCGCCTGGAAATCGCCGACGTGTCCAACCTCGACCAGAACAACCAGGTTTTCGCGCGCGACGACCGCCGCCGGATGTTCAACCTCGGCAACCAGCTCTGGCATTCCGACAGCTCGTTCCGCGCCACCCCCGCCAAATACTCGCTGCTCTCCGGCCGCCGTGTGCAGACCGGCGCCGGCAACACCGAATTCTGCGACATGCGCGCCGCCTATGACGACCTCGACGCCGCGACCAAGGCGAGGATCGAGGACCTGGTCACCGAGCACTCGCTGATCTACTCGCGCGGCATTCTCGGCTTTGCCGACTACACCGAGGCGGAGAAGCAGATGTTCGCCCCGGTCCGCCAGCGCCTTGTGCGCACCCATCCGGTTACCGGGCGCAAATCGCTCTATCTGTCCGCCCATATCGGCACCATCGTCGGCTGGCCGATGCCGGAGGCCCGCGCCTTCCTGCGCGACCTCACCGAGCACGCCACGCAGGACAAGTACCGCTACGCCCATCGCTGGACGCAGTTCGACCTGGTGATGTGGGACAACCGCCAGACCATGCACCGGGTGCGCAGCTTCGACGAGAGCCTGCCGCGCGACATGCGCCGCACCACGATCGCCGGCACCGGCCCGACGGTGGAGCAGGTTCAGGCCGCCTGATCCCGAACGCGGCGGGAGCCTTGGCGGCTCCGGCATTCCCTCAGCGCCGGTTCTCGTTCAGCGCCGGTTCTCGT
The DNA here is from genome assembly GCA_037442565.1 of Rhodospirillales bacterium. Classification (GTDB taxonomy): domain Bacteria; phylum Pseudomonadota; class Alphaproteobacteria; order Acetobacterales; family Acetobacteraceae; genus PALSA-911. Next base: position 15,315 of record JBBIQA010000017.1, on the reverse strand, counting down.
TCAGCGTCGATTCTCGCCCCGGCCGGTCGAGCCGGCGGCGAAGCGCACCGCTTCCTCCGCGGCGCGGAATAGCGCGCGCGCCTTCTGCCGGGTTTCCTCGTATTCGGCCACCGGATCGCTGTCCGCCACCACGCCGCCGCCGGCCTGCACATACATCGTGCCGTCCTTCACCAGCGCGGTGCGCAGGCCGATGCAGGTGTCCATCGTGCCGTTGGCGGCGAAGTAGCCGATGCAGCCGGCGTAGTAGGCCCGCCGCGTCGGCTCCAGTTCCTCGATGATCTCCATCGCCCGCACCTTCGGCGCCCCGGTCAGCGTGCCGGCCGGGAACCCGGCCACCAGCGCGTCCAGCGCATCCAGCCCGTCGCGGATCCTGCCCTGCACGGTGGAGGAGATGTGCATGACATGGCTGAACCGCTCGATGGCGAAGCTCTCGGTCACCTTCACCGTGCCGATCTGCGCCACCCGGCCGACATCGTTGCGGCCGAGATCGAGCAGCATCAGGTGCTCCGCGCGTTCCTTCGGATCGCCCAGCAGATCGGCCTCCAGCGCCCGGTCCTCCTCCACCGTCTCGCCGCGCTTGCGCGTTCCCGCCAGCGGCCGGATGGTCACGATGCCGTCGCGCAGCCGCACCAGGATTTCCGGCGAGCTGCCGACGATGGAGAAGCCGTCGAAGTTCAGGAAGAACAGGAATGGCGCCGGATTGATCCGCCGCAGCGCCCGGTACAGCGCGAACGGCGGCAGCGCGAACGGCACCGAGAAACGCTGGCTCGGCACGATCTGGAACGCATCGCCGGCGGCGATGTATTCCTTGGCCTTCAGCACCGCCTCGATGAAGCCTTCCCGGGTGAAGTTGGACGCGGGCGCCGGCAGCGGCGGCAGCGCGACGGGCGGCGCCGGATGGGGCAGGGGGCGATCCAGCGCCGTCTCCGCCGCCGCGATCGCGGTCTGTGCCTCGTCCCACGCGGTTTCCGCCGATACGTCCTGCTGCGGATGCACCGGGGCCACCAGGGTCAGTTCGTCGTTCACGTTGTCGAAGATGGCGAACAGCGTCGGGCGCAGCAGGATGCCTTCCGGCACGCCGAGGTCATTGGCGTTCTTCGCCGGCAGCCGCTCCATCAGGCGGACCATGTCGTAGCCCAGATACCCCACCAGCCCGCCCGCCATCGGCGGCAGGTTCTCCGGCACATCCAGCTGGCACTCGCCGATCAGCGCGCGCAGGCTTGCCAGCGCCGGCCGCTCGTCCGGCACGAAGGCGTGCGGGGCGGAGCGGGCGTGCCGGTTGATCTCCGCCCGGCCGTCCCGGCAACGCCAGATCAGGTCCGGCTCCATGCCGATGATCGAATACCGCCCGCGGGCCGACCCGCCTTCGACGCTTTCCAGCAGGAACGCGTTCGGCCTGCCATGCGCCAGCTTCAGGAAGGCGGCCACCGGCGTCTGCAGGTCGGCGACGCCGCGGCGCCAGACCAGGCTGCCCCGTCCGGCATCGTAGGCGGCGCGGAAGGCGGCAAACCCCGGCGGGACAGACACGTTCATGGTCGGGCTCTCGGTTGGTTGGAGTGGGCGTTTATGGCTGGATGAAGTTGTTGAGCAGGGTTTCGTTGACCTGAACCCCCGCCCGCTGGCGCAGCGCCGCGGCGAAGGTCAGTTCCAGATCGTCGCCGAACGACCGGGCGAGGCCGGTGCGCACCTTGTCATAGCCCAGCGGATCGGCCTTCGGATCGGCACTGGTGATCGCCACCGGGGTGAACACCGTGAAGCCGGTCGGCGTTTCGAGCATGCCGGGCTCGCCCTGCTTCAGCTCGAACACGCCCTGGGCGATGTCGGGCGGCAGGTCGCCGGGCGCGGTGCGGCTGAATGGCTGGGTGCGGCGGGTCACCCCGCCGGCGGCCGCCGCGGCCTCGGCAAAGGATTGCCCGCCCTTCACCGCCGTCAGCATCTTCGCCGCCGCCTGCTCGGCCCGCTTGCGCACTTCGTCGTGCAGCAGGTCCGCCGTGACCGCCGCCTTCACCGCCTCGAACGGGCGCACCGCCGGCGGCGTCACGTCCTGCACCGCCACCGCGTAATAGGCCGATCCGCCGCCCGGCAGCGGCACTTCCGTCAGCCGCGGCGGATCGCCCTTGTGCATCTTGAATGCCTCCGCGATCAGCGCCGCGCGCAGCGCGTCCTCGCCCGGGATCGGCGCCGGCTGGCCCTCCAGGTTGTTGCCCTCGGCATCCAGCGTGCCGGAAATCGCCGCCGCCCCGAGATCGCCCGGCAACTCGTCCAGCGACGAGCCGCTCGACAGGATGTTGTCGATCTTGTTGGCGCGGTCATAGATCATGTCGGCGGATTTCTCCGCCACCACGCGGTCGTGCAGCTCGGACTTCACCGCCTCGAAATCCGGCGTCACGCCGGGCTCGGCGTGGCTGACCTTCAGCACGTGCCAGCCCAGCGCGTCCTTGCCGGGATCGGGAATGGTGCCGGGCGTGGCGGAGAATACCGCGCGGCCGAGCTCGGGCGAGGGGAACTCCGGCTCCGTGGCGTCGGTCAGTTCCACCGCGGACCCGCCGGCCTGCTTCGCCTTCTCCTGCATCGCCGCCCAGTCCGCCCCGGCCCGCCATTCCCCCGCCAGCGCCTTCGCCTTCGCCTCGTCCTGCACCAGGATCACCTGAACGCTGCGCTTGCCCGGCTTGGTGAGTGCCTCCTTGGTGCGGTCGAACTCGGCCTTCAGCTCCGCGTCGGTGACCGGGATATCCTTCGCCAGCATCTTCGGCGACAGGATCACCGCCTGGATCTTGCGGTATTCCGGCGAGGAATACACGTCGGGATGGTTGTCGTACCAGCGCTGCAGCGCCGCCTGGTCCGGCGCGGGCAGGTCCGCGGTACCGGCCATCGGAAACGCCGCCAGGTCCGCCGTGCGCTGCTCGGTCTGCTGGGCGAAGGCCTGCGCCGTCAGCAATTCCGGCGAGGCCGCCCCGGCGCGCACCGCCTCCAGCAGCTGCTTCTGGCCGATATCGCCGCGCAGCAGGTCCAGGAAGCGCGGCTCGTTCATGCCGTTGTTGCGCAGGGCCGCCTCGTATGCGCTGCGCTCGAACCCGCCGGACGGGCCGCGGAACGCCGGCATGTCATAGATCGCCTGGCGCAGCGCATCCTCGGGCACCGCCAGGCGCAGCCGGGTAACCTCCCCGGCGAGCGCCACCTGGCTGACCAGCCGGTCCAGCGCCTGGCGCGCCACGGCCCGCTTGATCTCGACCGTCGGCTCCTGGCCGGCCGGCATCATCCGCGTCACCTGCGCCATTTCGCGCCGGAAGGCCTGGTCCAGCTCCGCCGGCTCGATCGCGCGATCGCCCACCTTGGCGACCCAGGTTGCCGAGCCGACCATCTTCAGCACGTCGCCGATGCCCCACATGCCGAAGGACGCGACCAGGATAATGAAGAAGCCGCGCACGGCCCAGGTGCCGAGATAGGTGCGGAAGGTGGAGATCATCGGCCAGTCCTGTCGTTCGCAAGGTAGGGAGGTCGGCGGCCCGGCCTGCGCCGGCGTTCCATGGGCGCCGCACCATAGGGAGCGGTGCGGCCGCACCATAGGGAGCAGTGCGGCCGCACCATAGGGAGGCTGCCGCGGCTTTGCCAGCTATCGCGTTTGGGTTACGAGCATGTCCGGAGCCAATAATCAACGATCCTTGTAGGGGGAACACGATGCGTCAGCTGATCGCGGGCAACTGGAAGATGCACGGACTGTCCGAACAGGCGAACGCGCTGGCCGCCGGCCTGCGCATGGGCGCCGGCGACCTGGCCTGCGACCTGCTCGTCTGCCCACCCTTCGTGCATGTCCAGACCGTCGCCGATCTGCTGAAGGGCTGCCCCATCGCCGTCGGCGGCCAGGATTGCCACGCCGCCGCCCAGGGCGCGCATACCGGCGACGTGTCGGCCCCCATGCTCGCCGATCTCGGCGCCGGCTTCGTCATCCTCGGCCACTCGGAGCGCCGGCAGAACCACCGTGAAACCGACGCCATGGTGCGAGACAAGACCGTCGCTGCGATCGCCGCCGGACTGACCCCGATCGTCTGCGTCGGCGAAACCGAGGCCGAGCGCCTCGCCGGGCGCGAGACCGAGATTGTCGGCGCCCAGCTCGCCGGTTCCTTGCCGCCGGGCTTCGCCGGCGTGGTCGCCTACGAGCCGGTCTGGGCCATCGGCACCGGGCGCACGCCCACCGAGGCGGACGTTGCGGCTATGCACGGCTTCATTCGCGCCGCCCTGGTCCGCCAGCTCGGCGTGGCCGGGCAGGCCCTGCGGATCCTGTATGGCGGCTCGGTGAAGCCCTCGAACGCCGCCGCGCTGCTGGCGATCCCCGACGTCGGCGGCGCCCTGGTGGGCGGTGCCAGCCTGGTCGCCGAGGATTTCCTGGGTATCGCCCGGGCAGCTTCGTCGTAGCGTCCGGCTGCTGCCATGAAGGAACCGTGACATTTACGGTTGTGGAACCGTGCTCACGCACATCTTACTGCGGCAAACGAACGATCTGATGGATATTGAAATCGACACAGGCTTGCTCAGCCGCGCCTCCCGGCCTGCGTGACAGCATGGCTGCCCATGCCGCGCCGGAATCAAACGTATAGAAAGATGATTCTCTTTTCATAATAAGTGGGCCTGCCAGCAATCGCCGCCATCCCGCGGCCCCAATCAGGAGATCGAAACCATGCCAGCACTTCTTTCACCCGATGCCGTGACGGCCAGGAAAATCCGCAAGGCGCCGGTACTGGCCTTGGCCGCCGCCGGCCTGCTGGCTCTCGGTGCCGGCGAGGCCCGAGCCGCTTATACCTTCCAGACGATCATCGACCCCGCCAATCCCACCTTCACCCAGGCGCTCGGCATCAACAACGCCAGCACCGTTGTCGGCTACGGCAACGGGGTCGTCTTCGACGGATTTCAGCTCGCCCTGCCAAGCACCTTCACCCGCCAGAACTTCCCGGGCGCGGATGGCGGAACCCAGGTGATCGGCATCAGCGGGGCCGGCACCACGGTAGGGTTCTCCGTCACCGGCGGTACCACGAACGGCTTCGCCCAGACCGGTGGCACGTTCGCGACAGTCGATGCGCCCGGAACCGCATTCAACCAGCTGCTCGGAATTAACAATCTCGGCACCGTCGCGGCCGGCTATTCGTCGACCGATCCGGCGGGCGCGACACTTCAACATGCCCTGACCGTTTCGGGCGGCCCGACCTTTTCCTCGCCTTCGTTCACCGACATCAATGCGCTGTTGCCGGTGAACTTCAACAGCCAGGCCACCGGCGTGAACAACAGCGGTGAGGTGGTCGGTTTCTATCAGAGCGACATGACCGGCCATTTCTCGGCGTTCACCGATATCGGCGGCGCGATCACGCCGTTCCTGGCGTTCGGCTCCCAGTTCACCCAGGCGCTCGGCGTCAACAATCTCGGCCAGATCGTTGGCGACTATGTCGACGCGGGCGGCGTGACGCACGGCTTCCTCGACAGCGGCGGCGTGTTCACCACGCTGGATCCCGCGGGTTCCCTGAACACCGTGATCAACGGGATCAATGACCAGGGCCAGGTGGTCGGGTTCTACGTCAATGCCGCCGACCAGACGATCGGGCTGCTCGGCAGCCCGGTGCCGGAGCCGGCGGCGCTGGCGCTGTTCGGCGTCGGCCTGGTGGCCCTTGCCGGCGTGCCCCGGCGGCGTCGCACGGTGGTCTGACCCGCCGTTCCTCGGCGCGGCCGTCCATTTCCGGACGCTTGACCCAGATCAAGGCCGTCATCCGGCGGCCATGATCGAATGCCGCGTCTCGGCCGGCATGGATCGGCTGATCTGAAGGAGTTTCTCGATGTCCGGCACGCCCGAATCCAGCTTCCCCCACCGCTCGTCGCTCGACCGGCTGTGGATCGTTGTCGCCGACGGCGGCGTCGCGCGCGTCCTGGCGGTTTCGGAGGACCGTGGCCATATCGAGGTGATGCGCGAGATGGCCGCGCCCAACATCCACCTCAAGACGCATGACCTTGTCAGCGACCGCGGCGGACGGTCGTTCGAGAGCGCGTCGCCGACCCGCCACGCCATCGCGCCCCGGCACGACCCGCATGTGGAGCAGAAGCACCATTTCATCCAGGCCGTGGCGGATGTGCTGAGCGAAGACGACCGGGCCGGCCTGTTCGACCAGCTGATCCTGATCGTCACCCCGGCCCAGGCGAAGGCGCTGGAGGATGGGCTCAATCCGCTCACCCGCGCCAAGGTGCGCGAGACGATCCACAAGGACCTGACCAAGGAAGCGCCGAGCGATGTGTGGGAACGGATGATCGAGGCGGGGCTGATGCCGCCGCGCGCCGGCCAGCCCGGCAGCTACGGTCCCGGCGCGCGCTGACCGGGCGTCTGATCGGGCGTCTGATGGGGCGTTTGGCCGGCGTTTGCCCCGGTAGCGTGTTTCCCCCGTCGACGGCGTACCCAGAGCAACGAAGCGGCGCCCGCCGCGAGTATCCCCAATGATGCCGGCTCCGCCACTGGCAGGGCGTTCGCCGGTGGCACCGTCGTGGGCGGGCCGGTGACTGGAAGCGGCGGCGCGTATTGATTTGTGGGCGGCGAGCCGGGTCTCCAAAGCCAGGACGTGACGACTGGCAGGGGCCCAGGTTCGGTCCCGGCAGGTGGCACCGAACCGGAAGCTGGATTGAAACCGAGCCCCGCCGGTGCCTCCGGCATTGTCAGTCTCTCGGCCCGAGCGGGCGGCAGGTCCTTCGTCAGCATTCCGCCGGCAATCGTGCCCGCGACGATCGCCGGCAGCATGGACTGGCGGCAAGCCCGCGCGACCACGGCCCGCAACGCCGTACCCGGTCGCGCCGCGTGAAAATGGCGCAGATGACGGAGATGTCCGCGCCCTACCGCAGCCTTCACGCCAGCAGGCAGATGGTGAATGGCCGCGCGAACGGCGGGGATGATCTGTGAGCAATCCATGGGGTAACAAACTCGTGATATGACCTATGACACGTCAAATAATAAGAATTGAGCCAAATACAAGATGGATTTTCACCATCGCAGGTTGTTCCCGCGCATGCCGGCTTTTCGTGCAGCGCTTGCCATTGTCGAAAAATCCAGGCATATCCCGCCCGCCGGTGGAAGGTTCCGCCGGTAATTCACACGCAGGGCGCCTTTCCCGTTGCACGCAGCGGGTCCGGTGCCGATCCCGGAAACGGGTGGGCCTGGCCCTGCGGAGGTTCAACCGGACACAGGAAAGGAGCACGCCGATGGCGATGCCCGATTTCACTCTGCGCCAGCTGCTGGAAGCCGGCGTTCACTTTGGCCATCACACCCGCCGCTGGAATCCGCGGATGGCGCCGTACCTGTTCGGCATCCGCAACCAGGTCCACATCATCGACCTGCAGCAGACCGTGCCGATGCTGGACCGCGCGCTGCGCGCCGTGCGCGACACGACCGCCGCCGGCGGGCGCGTGCTGTTCGTCGGCACCAAGCGCGCCGCGGCCGAGCATGTGGCCGACGCCGCCAAGCGCTGCGGCCAGTACTACGTCAACCACCGCTGGCTCGGCGGCATGCTGACCAACTGGAAGACCATCACCGGCTCGATCAAGCGCCTGCGCCAGATCGAGGAGATGCTGGCCGGCGACATCCAGGGCCTGACCAAGAAGGAAGTGCTGGACATCACCCGCGACCAGGAGAAGCTGGAGCGGGCGCTGGGCGGCATCAAGGAAATGGGCGGCCTGCCGGATATCCTGTTCATCATCGACACCAACAAGGAGAAGCTGGCGGTCGAGGAAGCCAACAAGCTCGGCATTCCCGTCATCGCCGTGCTGGACAGCAATTCCGACCCCAGCGGCATCACCTACCCCATCCCCGGCAATGACGACGCGATCCGCGCCATCACGATGTACTGCGACCTGATCGCCGGTGCCGTGCTGGACGGCATCAGCGCCGAGATGATGGCGAGCGGCCAGGACATCGGCGCCGCCGAGGAACTGCCGGTGGAGATGCTGCCCGAGGTTTCGGTGCCGGCTGAACAGCCCTCCGCCTGAACCCGACATACCCGGACCGTCACGGTCCGGGTTCCTGCCTTTTTCGATGAGCTGATCAGGGAGATCCCCCCATGGCAGAAATCACGGCTGCATTGGTGAAAGACCTGCGCGAGAAGACCGGCGCGGGCATGATGGACTGCAAGAAGGCGCTGACCGAGAACGGCGGCGACATCGAGGTCGCGATCGACTGGCTGCGCAAGAAGGGCCTGGCCGCCGCGGCCAAGAAGTCCGGCCGCGTCGCCGCCGAGGGCCTCGTGGGCGTTGCCTCCACGTCCAACGCCGCGGCGATGATCGAGGTCAACGCCGAGACCGACTTCGTGGCCCGCAACGAGACCTTCCAGGCCTTCGTCACCACCGCCGCGGAGATCGCGCTGATGGTCGGCGAGGACATCGAGGCGATCAAGGCGGCGCCGTTCCCCGGTACCGGGCGCACCGTCGCCGAGGAACTCACCCACATGGTCGCCACCATCGGCGAGAACATGTCCATCCGCCGCGCCCGGGTGCTGCGGGTGTCGCATGGCGTGGTCGCCACCTATGTTCACTCCGCCCTCAAGCCCGGCCTCGGCAAGATCGGCGTGCTGGTGGCGGTGGAAAGCGCCTCCGAACTCGGCGCCCTGGAAATCCTCGGCCGCCAGGTCGGCATGCACATCGCCGCCACCCGCCCGGACGCGCTCGACACCTCCGCCGTCGATCCCGCCGCGCTGGAACGTGAGAAGGCCGTCCTCACCGAGCAGGCCCGCGCCTCCGGCAAGCCCGAGGCCATCATCGAGAAGATGGTCGAGGGCCGCATCCGGAAGTACTACGAGGAAGTGGTGCTGCTGGAGCAGGTATGGGTCCATGACGGCGAAAGCCGCGTGAAGGCCGTCGTCGCCAAGGCCGGCGCCAAGCTCACCGGCTTTGCCCGCTTCCAGCTTGGCGAAGGCATCGAGAAGCAGACCGGCGACTTCGCCGCCGAGGTCGCCGCCGCCGCCGGCGTCACCGCCTGACCTGCCCCGCCGCGGCCTGCCGCGGCGGACCGGTACCAATCTGCATCGGACCGGTTCGGGCCCCTGGCCTGGACCGGTCCGTTCTGCGTACAACTGCCCGTACGCCGGAAATTCATCGTTCGGTCACACCACCGTCACGCATTTGAGCGGGTTCCCCTCGCGACGCGCCTGTAGTCCCTCAGGCATCACAAGTCGCCAGAACAAGTCGCAAGGGGTCCAAATGTTTCGTTCTTCCGGGTTTGCCGCCGCCGCTTTGCTGTCCACCACAATCCTCGCCGCCGGCGCCGCGCACGCCACGCCGATGCCCTCTCACGTCGTCGTCGTCATGCTGGAGAACCACGACTTCTCGCAGTTCGTCGGCAACCCCGCCGCCCCCTTCATCAACGGCACCCTGATCCCGCAGGGCCTGCTCTACACCAACTCGCACGGCGTCGAGCACCCGAGCCAGCCGAACTACCTGGACTTCTTCTCCGGCAGCAACCAGGGCGTCAGCATCGCCAACTCCACGCCCAGCAACACCTATAATTTCCCGGCCATCTACGCCGCCCTGGAAAGCCAGGTCGCGGCCTATCAGACGGCCCTGACCGCGGGAACCGCCGGCTACAGCGCCGCTGGCCTCGCCACCCTCCAGGCCAAGGCCGCCGCCATCAAGCCGTATGTGGTCTATGGCACGCTCGCCACGGGCGACGCCTTCCCCGCGCCGAAGAACTTCAACATCCCCGCCACCGTGCCCTTCACCACGCCCAATCTCGGCTCCAGCCTCGCCGCCGCCGGCAAGACCTTCACCGAGTTCGCCGAGGGCCTCGCCGCCGCCGGCGGCGCGGACGCCAGCGGCAACGCCAACCCCGCCGTGCTGAACAACACCGCCGACCCGCTGCAGGTCGGCTACGCCCATCGCCACGACCCCGCCGCCGACTGGATCTCCGCCACCCCCACCGGCAACCAGCTGCCCGTCACGGCCGTGCAGGATTTCGCCAACTTCCCGACCAGCTTCTCCAACCTGCCGGATGTCGCCCTCGTCGTGCCCAACACCATCCATGACGGCCACGACGGCACCGCCGCCCAGGGTGTGATCAACGCCGACACCTGGCTGGCGGCCAACATGTCGAGCTACCTGACCTGGGCGAAAACCAACAACAGCCTGCTGATCGTCACCACCGATGAGAACGACTTCTCCGCCGGCAACCACATCCTGACGGTCATGGCCGGCGACCCCGGCCTGTACCAGCAGGGCACCTCCAACCAACTGATCAACCACTTCAATCTGCTGAACACGCTCGAAACCATCAACGGCGGCGCCTGCACCGCCGCCGCCTGCACCGCCCCGGCCCTGGCGAGCAACGCCACCCGGTTCACCGTGCCCGAGCCGATGAGCCTGACGCTTCTGGCCGGAGCCCTGGGCATGCTCGGCCTGGTGCGCCGCCGCCGCTGAACCGATGGCGGTTACGCTGCGGCCTGTAGTCAGGCTTCGGCTACGCCGCCAGCCACTTGGCGACATCCTCGGACTTCGGGAGGCCGCCGGCATGCACGACCTTGTCGTCGATCACGACGCCGGGCGTGGAGACGATGCCATAGCCGGCGATCGCCGCATAATCGGTGACCTTCTCGATGGTGACGGGCACGCCAAGCCGATCCGCCTGGCTCTGCACCATGTCGGCCGTGGCGACGCAGCGCTTGCAGCCGGGGCCGAGAATCTTGATGTTTTTCATGTGATGTCTCCGAATTTCAGGTGAACAGGGCGTTGAACAGGAAGCCGACGGCGATGATCCCGGCGGCGACGACGCCGATGAAGACGGCGATCAGGCGTGCTGTCAGAACCTTGCGCAGGATAATCATCTCCGGCGCGGACAGGGCGGTGACCGCCATCATGAAGGCCAGCGCGGTGCCGAGCGCCGCGCCTTTGCCGAGAAGAGCCTCCACCACCGGAATGATGCCGGCGGCGTTGGAATAGATCGGAATGCCGACCAGCACCGCGGCCGGCACCGACCACCAATGATTTTCGCCCATGATGCCGGCCAGCATCTCGGCCGGGACGTAGCCGTGAATGAAGGCGCCGGCGGCGATGCCGACGATGATCCACACCCAGACGCGCCCGAAGATGTCCCGCACCGCCTCGATGCCGGCCTGGATACGATCCGCGATGGTCAGATGCTCGCGCGGGAGGTCGGTCGAGCCGCTGCGCACATCCAGCACCCATTGCTCCAGCCAGTGTTCCAGGTGAAGCCGCCCGATGGTCCAGCCGGCGACGATGGAAACCAGCAACCCGAAGACGAGATAGGTGAGCGCCACCTTCCAGCCAACGAGAGCCAACAGCAGGCCAAGCGCCACCTCGTTGATCATCGGCGAGGCGATCAGGAACGAGAACGTGACCCCCAGCGGCACGCCGGCGGAGACGAACCCGACAAACAGCGGCACCGCCGAGCAGGAGCAGAACGGCGTGAAGATGCCCAGGGAGGCGGCGGCGACGTTGCCGACACCCTCGCGCTTGCCGGCGAGAAAGCTGCGGGTGCGCTCCGGCGAGAAGAAGCTGCGCACCATGCCCATGGCGAACACCACGAGCGCCAGCAGCATCAGCACCTTCGGCGTGTCGAAGATGAAGAAGCTGGCGGCTTCCTCCAGGTGACTGCCAGGAGCGATCGGCAATTGCGCCACGGCCCATTTGGAGAACGGCTCCAACTGCCAATACACGGCGAACCAGGCGATGAGGCCCACGATGGTGGCGCCGATCAGCCTGGCGCTGCCAGGCGCTGCATGGGGTGGCGCGGTAAGGGTTTCCGTGGTCATGCGGCGATCCGATCCGATTGTTCCGGCAGCGCCAGCGCCGCGTCCACCAGGCGCGCGACGTGCTGCGGAAGGTTTGGGGCCCGGCGGTAGCGGACCCACTGCGCGTCGCGGCGATCAACCACCAGCCCGGCGAGCTTGAGGGTTCCCATGTGCCGGGACATGCGCGACTGCGTGGCGCCCAGGTGCTCCATCAGTTCGCAAACACAATGTTCCTGGCCATCCCACAACAGCCGCATGGCGGCGAGGCGGGTTGGCTCGGCGAGGGCGGCGAGAACGTTGACGGCGCTTTTCATGCGCCGTCTATACGCTTATGCGCATATTCGCACAAGCACTTTGATAGGCCGTCGCGGTGGCGCTCGCCATGCAAGGATTTTAGAGGCAACCATGAGCGGGAATCGCGACAGATTGCCTGAGATTGTACGCGCGATGGCCGGGCGGCCGCGGCATGAGGCGTTGCGCAGCCGGATGACCGAATGACTGCGGTCGGGGTTCGGCGCGCCGTATGACGAGATCGGCCACGAAATTTACCTGTTGGATGGCAGCGGGCGTATCGACACGATGTGGGGTGCCACGGTCATCGAGTTAAAAACCGATCTGCGGCGGGAGATCAGTGACGTGCTCGCGAGTCTGCCGGTCTACCTGGCTTCGGAAATCAATGATTATGCAACGCGCCCAGCAGCGCCCCGGAAGCAGCGAGCAGTACAACCACGATCCACGGCGGAGCCTTCCAAACAGTCAGCAGCAGGAACCCGCCCAGTGCGAGCGCAAAATCTCGCGGCGTCAGAACGGCACTCGTCCAAACCGGATTATAGAGAGCCGCGCCGAGAATTCCGACAACAGCCGCGTTCGCGCCGCGCATGGCGGCTTGAGCGGCTTGACGTGAGCGCAGCACATCCCAGAACGGCAGCATTCCGTAAACGAGCAGCAGGCCGGGCAGAAGTATCGCGACGAGAGCGATAGCAGCGCCGGCGACGCCGTTCGGCGACGGCCCGACCACGGCCCCGAGATAGGCAGCAAATGTGAAGAGCGGTCCCGGCACGGCCTGCGCCACCCCGTAGCCTGCCAAGAACGCTTCGTTCGTCACCCAACCGGGCGCAACGACCTCGGCTTGAAGCAATGGCAGCACAACATGACCCCCGCCGAAGACAAGGGCGCCGGAACGGTAGAAGGCATTGAAAAGCACAAGCCCCTGATGATCAGCAGCACCCGCGAGGATTGGGGGAATGAGAAAGAGCGCCGCAAATAGGGCAAGGGATATGACACCGCCGCGGCTGGAAACCGGGAAACTCAAATGCCCCGATATGTGGGGACCTTCGCCACGGCACAGACGCAGCCCCCCTAAAGCGCCTAGCGCAATCGCGGCGATCTGACCGAGCGAGCCGCCTGATATGACGACGATAGCGATTGCCGCCAGTGCAATCCCCGCGCGCGCGCGATCCGGTGTCAGTGTTCGCGTCATGCCCCAGATAGCTTGTGCCACGACGGCAACGGCAACGAGCTTCAGCCCGTGCAGGAATCCTTCCGCCACGGGTCCGGTGAACGCTGCCGATCCAAGCGCGAAGGCGAGCAGAATCAAGGCCGATGGCATGGTGAAGGCGAACCATGCCATCAAACCACCCAGCAGGCCTTTGCCCCGCAGCACGCCAAGCGAAAATCCAACCTGGCTCGATGCGGGCCCCGGTAGGAATTGGCACAGCGCGACGAGATCGCCGTAGCCTGCCTCATCTATCCACTTCCGCCGCACCACCAGCTCGTCACGAAAATAGCCCAGATGGGCAATCGGCCCGCCAAAGGACGTGACACCGAGTTTGAGGAAGACGCGGAACACCTCAAGCAGGCGTCCTTGCGCGGGTGCGTCACTCATCGCTGCCCCCGTGTGCCGGAGGCGGTCCAACCGCTTCGCCGATAAACTCCCGCACACGTTCTTTTGCCAGCGCGAGACCATGCAACCCGAATTCGGTGGCCCGATAAAACTTGCGCGTGGTGCGACCAGAACGGTCCATGCGCGATGTCAGATAGCCGCGTTGCTCCATGGCATGGAGCATCGGGTAAAGCGTGCCGGGACTGAGGCGATAGCCATGCGAGGCCAGTTCATCGATCATCCACTGACCATAGATTTCGTGCTCGGCGGCATGATGGAGCACGTGCAGCCTGATGAATCCCGCGAGAAGGTCGTGGTGTTCCATGGTCTGGCTTCATTCTATTGGTCCACTATCGGAATTCGATATCGAATTCCGATATGACTTTCAGCCCTGGTGGACGTCAAGCCCAGATTGGTGGCTCGGCTACGAGATAAGACAGACGCAGATGCGCCTATACATAAATTAAAAAATATGCAGCAAGCAAAATCCTTGGTATTGTCTACGATAATGGGAAACCATAGTAAAATGGTCCCAGTCGTTGCGATTAAACCTGTTTGCCGCCTGCACGACCTGGCCGGGCGGGGCAATGACCGACAGCTAGGCACACCTCCTGGCCGAAACGTTATCGCGGTGGTAAGAGCCATAGCTCTTGACAGAGATGCGAGCATCCCATGAAAAATTTGTTCAAAGCGGGGAAGCCGCTGTTCTTCGACACGGCGTCGACATTCTTCTTCCTCGTCCTTTATCTACTAACCAAAAATATTCCTTTATCTGTGGCCCTTGGCATTGCGCTGGGCGTTGCCCAGGTTGGCTGGGAGTTCGCGCGCAAAAAGCCAATTGACACCATGCAGTGGATGAGCCTCTTCTTGGTGGTTGGCTCGGGTGCGGCCACTCTGGTCACGGCTGATCCGCGTTTTATCATGGTCAAGCCGAGCCTGATCTACATCGTCATCGGCCTTGTCATGCTGAAGCCAGGATGGATGGGCCGCTATATGCCACCCCTCGCCATGGAGGTAATGCCAGACCTCGTCTTCATCTTCGGGTTTATGTGGGCGGGGCTGATGTTCTTTTCAGCCGCGCTGAACGTGATCGTCGCGCTGAACTTCAGCGTCGCGGCCTGGGCGTCGTTCATGTCGGCCTACGGCATTATCAGCAAACTCGGCCTGTTCCTGACCCAATATGTCACTATGCGCTACATCGGTGTCCGGCGTCGTGCGATGCCGAATCTTGGATTGATCAGATCAGTTCGAGGACGCCGATAACTTGGGCGATCCGGCCTTACGATACTTCATTCGGTAGCGGACCCCACCGACAGACGCGCTTACCGTGCAGAAGTTAAGAATTATGCAAAGACTATAGGGCTTTGAAAACAAAGAACTTTCCTTTTGCATAAGCTTACCGCCATAAGTAAGGCATGATTTACGGGTATGCGCGGGTATCGACGGACGGGCAGAGCGTGACGGCTCAGGTGGCGGCGTTGAAGGCTGCCGGAGCCGATCATGTGTTCCGGGAAGTGGCCTCAGGTGCCAAGGCCGACTGGGCGCAGCTTCGCAAGGCACTGGCCGCCCTCGATGCTGGCGACGTGCTGATGGTGACGCGGCTTGACCGGCTGGCGCGTTCGACCTTCGACCTGTTCGCCATTGTCAAGCAGATCGTGGACTCTAGCGGACAATTTC
>JBBIQA010000016.1:0-40823 GCA_037442565.1 Rhodospirillales bacterium | reverse complement strand
GCGGCGGCATCGGCAGCTACTGGGGCAACCTCCGCTCGATCGGCGAGAAGGTCGGCGCGGTCGGCAAGACCTCCGGCGTCATCCCCTTCATCCGCGTCATGGACAGCCTGACGCTCGCCATCTCCCAGGGCTCGTTGCGGCGTGGCTCGGCGGCCGTCTACCTGCCGCTCAGCCACCCGGAAATCGAGGAATTCATCGAAATCCGCCGCCCCACCGGCGGCGATCCCAACCGCAAGGCGCTGAACCTGCACCACGGCATCCTGGTGCCGGACGCCTTCATGCGCGCGGTCGAGGCCGACGAGACCTGGACGCTCACTTCCCCCAAGGACGGCGCCCCGGTCCGCAGCATCTCCGCCAGGTCCTTGTGGATCCGCATCCTCACCGCCCGGATCGAGACGGGCGAGCCATACCTGATCTTCTCCGACCACGTGAACAACAGCCGCCCGGAGCACCACAAGCTGGCCGGCCTGGAGGTCAAGACCTCCAACCTCTGCTCCGAGATCACCCTGCCCACCGGCATCGACCAGCACGGCCAGCAGCGCACCGCCGTCTGCTGCCTGTCCAGCCTGAACCTGGAAACCTGGTTCGACTGGAAGGACCATCCGCTGTTCATCGAGGACGTGATGCGCTTCCTCGACAACGTGCTGCAGGACTTCATCGACCGCGCGCCGCCGGGCATGGAGCGGGCGAAATACTCCGCCATGCGCGAGCGTTCCGTCGGCCTCGGCGTGATGGGTTTCCATTCCTTCCTGCAATCGCAGAGCGTGCCGTTCGAGAGCGTGATCGCCAAGGTGTGGAACCTGCGCATGTTCAAGCACATCCGCGCCCAGGCCGATGCCGCGTCCCGCATGCTGGCCGAGGAACGCGGCCCGTGCCCCGACGCCGCCGAGTACGGCATCCTGGAGCGCTTCTCCCACAAGATGGCGATCGCCCCCACCGCCTCCATCTCCATCATCGCCGGCAATTCCAGCCCTGGCATCGAGCCGATTGCTGCCAACGTGTTTTTGCAGAAAACCCTCTCCGGCAGCTTCTCCGTCCGCAACCGCCATCTGCAGATTCTGCTCGCCGAGCGCGGCATGGACAACGACGAGACCTGGTCCTCCATCACCCTGAACAAGGGCAGTGTGCAGCATTTGGATTTCCTGACCGAGCAGGAAAAGGCCGTCTACAAGACCGCCCTGGAACTCGACCAGCGCTGGATCATCGAACACGCCGCCGACCGCACGCCGTATATCTGCCAGAGCCAATCGGTGAATTTGTTCGTCCCCGCCAACGTCCACAAGCGCGATTTGCACCAGATGCACATGCTGGCCTGGAAGCGGGGGATGAAGTCGCTGTATTACTGCCGTAGCTTGTCGATTGCCCGCGCGGACAATGTTTCCGAGAAGGCCATCCGGCCGGACGAGTTTACGGGTATTCCGGTGAACGATGTGGCTTCGGCGCCGCTGGTGGCGGGAGCGGCTTCGACGACGGATTATGAGGAGTGTTTGAGTTGTCAGTGAGCCAAGAAGAGGACCGAAGGTTTCCCTCATGCCCTATCGGGTAGGTGTTCAAGAAGGGATCCTTCCGATGGATCGGATTGCGGATCAGTTTGGGGCTGGTAGTAGGGTTGTAGATAGCTCCATTTCTAGACCTCTGGAACAGGGGACACTGTTCCCCTTGAAGGCTATAATCGAATTTCCACCACGTATAATAACTGCGGATACACTTGGCGAAGTTGAGGCGGAAGATCGCCATCGATATTATATAAAGGGTGATAAACCCGGTCATGTGATTTGCGCGAGCGAGGCAATTTGTGGCTTCCTAGCCGAAGAGGTTGGCATCACTGTGCCAACATCTAAAGTTATTGAAATGATTGATGGCCGGCTAGTTTTTGGCTCGCGGCGTGTATCAGGTGTAGCTGACGAGGTAGCCACCAGATTGTTTTTGGAAACGGCCTCTCAGCCCGATACTAACCCTGAGATGGTCAGCCTTCGTAAAATATTATCCGAAATTTATGCATTTGACCTGGCTATGAATAACGTCGATCGGCATTTGGGCAACTACGTTTCCGTAGAAGATCAAGCCGGGCGTCGTCTACTTGCCATTGACCATAGTCGAGCACTCTTTTTTCGATGGCCCTTTAACGGATTCCCATCGTCTCTGGAAAACACTATTGTAACAGGGAGAGCCCTTCGACAGCTACACGATTTTGATCTGGCCGCTGCCCTTTCAGTAGCCGACAAGCTGGGTCGCCTTGCTCCTGCCGTCATTGAAGGGTTTATTAGCCGCCTTCCGCCTTCCTGGTTACCTCCCGAATTGGGTAGGCAATTAATGGCTTGGTGGTCGAATGGCGGTCGGGTAAAGCGGCTAATGGAATTGGATGCGGGGCTTCGTAGTGGGGAACTTCTTTAAATTCGCGATCGTCCGACTGTCTCCTGATGATAGCCGCGACGAGCGGATCAACATCGGTGTGGCTGTTTTTGACGATGCAGGTTTGGATGTTCGAATTGCCCAGCGTCTTGAAAAAGTTCGTGCAATTTCAACGGCGGTTGATCCTGAGGCCATACGTGCGCTTGCCGACAACCTTCGCATTTTAGATCAGCGGGCGGCTCTCGAAGGTGGCTTCGAAATAGACGAGCGAGCTCGAGCGATCTCAAGGTTGGGACCCCTTACGCTCTCACCCCTAGGGACTTTTGCAGCGGAAAATCCCGACGCATATGAGGCTCGCGTTGCATCTCTGATGCGAACTTTGATTGAGCCTGAAGTTGCCCCCCAGAAAATTCGGGAGAAGCGATCGAGATTGCTGACCCAGGTCAAGCAGCAATTCAGGCGCGACCGTGTTCTCGCAAAAAAGGACGAGGACCTGTCTTCGCATCGCATAGTGTCGGGGTTTGTCTTGGAACAAGGGTTGATAGCGGATCTCGTCTTGCAAAATGGGGCAATGCACGTTGTTGAAACCGTCGATGCATCCGGCGACCAAGATTCTCTCCGGCGGGCAATTGGTGAAATCGGCGTCGCGGCACTTGTCCTCGAGCGGGCGCGGATGAAATTCGGGGAAGAAAACACGAAAGCCCGTCTGGTTTATAACACATCAGCTTCGCTCGAAGCCGTGGCACGCCCGTCACTCGAAGCTGCTGAACATCAGGGCGCCATACTTACAAACTGGGCGAGTGCGGATGACCAGCGCCGCTTCGTATTGTCCTTGTCTTCGTTGGCAACGCCGATCGAGACCAAGCGTCGCGCGAGAACTGGCGATGCCGTTACACAACACCGGTTATTCAACTAATTTAGGTAACCCTGTGTTTGTCAAGTGACCATGGTACGGTGGTTTCAAGACAAGCGCATGGCCGTCCCTTCGATCCGATCCCGCAGAACCGGGTGAAGGCTGGCCCTGGTCATGACATCGGCTTTACGCCCGAGGATACGCGCGGCAGCGTCCATCACGTTCATCAGCAAGCGTAGGGTGGGGTGCCCTTCCGCACCCCACCGCTTGTCGCCGCCGCCGCACGGGCGGACCAGCCAAACACCACCGGCATCCGGAACAATCGCACGGCTCGGCGTCAAACTCTGGCATCCCGCCTTTCACCAAAGTCGCCCGCGGCATCGCCCTCGTTACCCCAATCGGCTGGATAGTCCCCGCGCGCCACCGCGCGCCGGAACGACGAGAAAGGCCATTCACCGGCGCTTGGCGCCAGGCCGTGCTTCACCGGATTGAAGTGGACATAGTCAACGTGCCGCGCGAAATCGTCGGCATCGCGCACCGTGTGCTCCCAGAAACGGCGCTGCCAGACCCCGCGCTCTCCCTTGGCGACGCGGGACGCCGACCGATCCTCGCCATGCCGAACCGATGCCGAGAACGCCCGCTTGATCAAGGACCATCGGGTGGAAAAGTCCGCGTCACCTCCAGGTAGCGTCCAAACCGCGTGCATGTGCTCCGGCAGCACCACCCAGGCGTCGATCCTGAATGGATGCAATAGCCGCGTGCGCGCCACGGACGCGCGCAAGGCAATGATCTCGCGCACCAGAAGGTCGCTGCGCCGATCGGCCAGGGCGAGGGTGAAGAAATAGGTCCCACCCTCTACGCGATTTCGCCGGTACTCGGGCATCAACAGGCCATGGCGTTCACGGGGGACCTGGCATGGCGCCGGTTTGGTGGGGTGCGGAAGGGCACCCCACCCTACGTTCATGTCCGAAAATGAATGTCGGTCTCGGCGCTCCGCTTGCGCACAAGAGTACGGTCTCCTCTCCGCCAGCGTCAGCCACCACGGCGAGCGCCCGGGCCGGTCACGTCGCCGCCCGATAGCCAGCCACGTTCACCCCACAAACCGCGTCTTCCCCCACCCCTCCTCGAACCGCGCATTCATCACCGGCTGAGATCGTTTCGCGCGTAACTTCCAGCTCCCGTCCACCCGCACATACTCCTCATGGTCGATCCCGGCGCGCCACATCGCCTGATCCCCCATCCGCAGCGTGCAGGGCATGAACAGGTACCATTGCGCCCGCGCCTGGTCCCCGTCGACGTGGATCTGGCCGTTCAGGCTGTAATGGATGGCGAAGCTGAAAATCTCCGGCGCGCCGCGGAAGAACTCCCGGATCGCTTCCCGCCCGGTGAACCGGCCAAGCCCGGGGCTGTCCCAGGTCGCGTCCTCGGTGAACAGCTCGGCGATGCCGTCCGCGTTGTAATTGTCGTCGCACAGCGCGGCGTAGCGGGCTTTCAGGTTGCGGATCGCCTCGGCGTCTTCCAGCGCCAGCAGGCGCCTCTCCAGCGCGCGCAGGTCGGCGATGGTGAAAAGCTGGCCCGGTTCGGACATGATGGTTCCCCTCTGCTGCCCGGCCAGTGCAGAATCGGGGAAGGGGATCGGGCAAGTGCCGCGCGCGATCCACATGATTTGCCCAGCCGATCGGCTGCCCCGACGCGGGACAGCCGAAGCCCGGATCTATCTGGCGCGGTAAACGCTCGTAACCGCGTCGAACAGCGGGGTCTGATTGAGCCCGTCCACGGTCATCGTGCTGCCGTTGCAATTGATGCCGTCGTAGTGGGTGAAGTCCCGCTCGCTGTAGGTGATCGTCGAGCCCGGACTCAACGGGCTGCCGGAATGCGCATACGCGCCGAACGAGCCCTCCGACGTGCCTTGCATCCAGACCTTGTCGGCGAACTGGAAAAAACACGACCCGATCAGCTTGTTCGGATTGCTGGTGCTGTAGTCCAGGCAACCCTTCAGTTGCCCCACCACGACATTGTGGAAGTCCGGTTTGGTCCGGTCCCGGCCGATCTCGGTGAACCAGATCGGCGTCGCATACTTCTCATAGGCCAGATCGACCCAGCCGCGCCCCAATCCCTCGGCATTCTCGAACAGGTATTCGCGTAAGTTGTAGGTCTGGGGAGCCAGGAACAAACGCTGGTTCAGGTTCCGGGTGGTGACCGACTGCAACGGCGGCAGCAAGTCGTCCCAGAAGCCGAAGCACGGCAGCAATCCCTTGAATCTGGTGAATTGCACCGGATGGCCGAGCCTTACCTCGCGGTAGCCGGGAAACTGGCTGGCTTCGATCTCCGCCCATAGCTTGGTGAAGGCCACGCATTCCGCCGCGCCGTACCCGGCCAGCTCGTTGCCGAAGATGATACCAACGACCGCCGGGTGATAATCTGTCCCGTTGGCGTTGGAATAGGATTTGATCAGCTCGGGGATCAGTTTGGCGCGTTGCGGAAATCCACCGCCTGCCTGCAGGAAGTAGTTGGACACCGGAACCAGCACGCCAATGCCTTTCGACTGGCATAAATCGAGAAAATTGAGGTGAAGGTTGCGCGGATCCCAGTCATAGAGCCGGATCACGTCGGCTCCCATCCACTTGACGGTGCCGAGATCGTGGCGGACGTTGCCCTCTTCCCAGAATTTTCCCTCCGCATTCGTATAATTGATGCCCCACAATGGGGCCATCGCGTCGTAGGCGATGTCGCTGCCGAAAAACAGGCAGGTTTGGTTCGCCATCGACGGGTTGTACGGCGGCGGGAAGGGCTGGTAACAAATTCCCTTTTGAAGCGGCATTGCTATTCGTCTCCCATGCGGTTGCATTTGCTAATGGTGGATGTCGGTCAGCATCTGTCGCGCGGCCATCCGGCGCTGCTGGCGTTCACGGCCAGCGAGCAGACGGCGTTCTCGTACCAAAACGGTAGTCAGAGCAGGGAGGGGGCTCTACCCCAGCCCCCGGCAGGGCGCTGCCCCACAACCATCAGGGGAAACGACCTCTCGAAACCATGGGCTGATTGGTCGGCAAAGGCAAGGTAACCAACCTGGCCGCGCGGGGGCTTCGGCATGCTCCAGCCTTGCCTAGGCCGCCGCATCCTCGCGGATCATCGCCGCGCCCTTTTCGCCGATCATGATGGTGGGGGCGTTGGTGTTGCCGGTGGTCAGGGTGGGCATGACCGAGGCGTCGATCACCCGCAGCCCGCCGATGCCACGCACCCGCAGGCGTTCGTCGACCACGCTGGCAGGGTCGGCCCCCATGCGGCAGGTGCCGACGGGATGGAAGATCGTCGAGCCGTTGTCCCGCATGTACTCGGCCAGTTGCGTGTCGGTGGTCACCTCGGGGCCGGGGACGGTTTCGACCACGCTGTGCTGCGCCATGGCGGGGGCGGCGAAGATCTCGCGGGTATAGCGGATGCCGGCCGTCATCACCCGGATGTCCTCGGGCGCGGAGAGGTAGTTTGGCCGGATCGCCGCCTTCTCGAACGGATCGGCGGATTTGGCCAGGATCGTGCCGCGGCTGTCCGGGCGGGTGGGGCAGACGGCAACGGTCATGCCGGGGGCGTGTTCCAGCGTGCCGAATTTCAGTTGGTCGTAGCTGGCCGGGGTGAACAGCAATTGCAGGTCCGGGCTGGCCAGGCCCTCGCGGGAACGGCAGAACACCTGGGCGCTGGTGACCCCGAAGGTCAGCGCGCCGTTGCCGCGCAGAAAGAACCGCGCGACCTCGCCGGCGAGGCGCACGCCATGTGCCAGTTGGTTGGTGGAGATGGCATCGCGCATGCGGTGGGTCACCCGGGCCACGTAGTGGTCCTGCAAATTGGCGCCGACTGCGGGAACATCCTGCAGCACCTCCACGCCGATCGAACGAAGGTGCCCGGCGGGGCCGATGCCGGAGATCTGCAGAAGATGCGGCGAGTTGATCGCGCCGCCGCTGAGGATGACCTCGCGCGATGCGCGCAGTTCGCGGATCTGGCCGTTCTGGCGAAGGGCGACGCCGACGCATCTTTTGCCCTCGAACAGCAGCCGGCTGGCCTGGGCGCCGGTTTCGATGCGCAGGTTTTGCCGCGGCCTGGCCTCCTTCAGAAAGGTCTGCGCGGTGGAGCCGCGCCACTTGCCGAGGCGGGTCATCTGCGAGTAGCCGACGCCTTCCTGTTCGGCGCCGTTGAGGTCCTTGCGGAAAATGTGACCCGCCTGCTGGGCGGCCTGGACGAATTGATGGGTGATCGGGAGGATGGTGCGGTAGTCCTCCACCTTCAACGCGCCGCCCTGGCCGCGGTACTCGGCATCGCCGCCCTGCACGTAATGCTCGGATTTGCGGAAATACGGCAGCACGTCGTCAAAGCTCCAGCCGCGGCAGCCCATCTGCGACCACAGGTCGAAGTCGGCCGGATTGCCGCGGACATAGAGCATGCCGTTGATCGAGCTGGAACCGCCGAGCACCCGGCCACGCGGCCAGTGAATGGCCCGGTTGCCGCTGCCTGGCTCGGGTTCCGAGGCATAGTTCCAGTTGACCAGCGGATTGTACAGCAGCTTCAGCACGCCGGCGGGAATATGGATCCACGGATGCCAGTCGCGCGGGCCGGCTTCCAGCAGCACCACGCGGGCACCGGTTTCACTCAGTCGCGCCGCAACGACGCAGCCGGCGGATCCTGCGCCGATGATGATGTAATCGGCGTCCGCCGGCTGGTTGTTCATTCAGTCCTGTTCCTGCCTAGTGGTCGTTGCGGGACATCAATGGACCGAAGGCGATCCAGTGTCCCCCCTCCATACGCGACATTTGCAGGTCTTTCACGGGGTAGAAATCGGTCGCACTGGTACTCACCCGGCTGCCAGGCACCAGCAATGGCACTTCCAGATCCTTCAGGCTGGCGGCCTGGCGCATCAGGTTTTCCCGCGTCAGGTCGTCGCCGCAACGCTTCAGGGTTTCGGCCATGACGTTGGCGAACATGTAGCCGACCGCATAGCCGTTTTCCGCCGGGTTGGCGTTGGGCAGGTACTTGGCCATGAACGCGCGCCAGGTCTTGATGTCCGGGGAGTTGTCCCATTTCGGGTCGGTGACGTCCTTTAGGTAAAGGGCGGTGATGATGCCCTCGGAATTCTCCACGCCGGCGGGGCGGATGACGGCGCCGATGGAGGCGGCGACGTTGACCAGGTACTGCGTAGGTTTCCAGCCGATCTCAGACGCTTTCTTGATCGCCTGGGCGGCGAATTTCGGCGTGGTGATGTTGAAGAACACGTTGGCGCCGGAGTTCTTCAATTGCAGCATCTGGCTGTCCACGGTGGGGTCGGTGACCTCATAGGTGGAGACCATGACAATGAGCTTGTCCGCCTGGTCGCCCAGGCCCTCGCGAAAGCCGGTCAGGTAATCCACGCCGACATCGTCGTTCTGGCGCAGCACGGCGATCTTGGGGTCCTTCACGGTCTTCAGGATGTGCTTGGCGTAGACATAGCCCTCGCCGTGGTAGTCGGGGATCAGGCCCATCGTCCACGGGTAGTGTTTGGGATCGCCCCATTTGGAGGCGCCGGTGCCGACGAACAATTGCGGCACCTTTTTCTGGTTGAGGTATTTGTGCACCGCGGTATTCGGCGCGGTGCCGAGGGCGGCGAACATCGCGAGGACCCCGTCGCGTTCCACCATCTGGCGGGTCAGTTCCATGGTTTTCGGCGGTGAATAACCGTCATCGAGGGAGATAAAGTTGATCATCCGCCCATTGATGCCACCCTGGTCGTTGATCATACGGAAGAACGCCGCCTCCGACCGCCCGTTGGCGCCATAGGCCGAGGCATTGCCGGAATAGGGCATGGTGTTGCCGAGCTTGATCTCCGTGTCGGTGACACCGGGGCCATATTTCTTCTGGGCGAGGGCCGGGGTCGCGGCGAGCATTCCGGGTAGCAATAGACCGGCCGCCAGTGTCTCGCGGCGCGTTATCGATCGGCTCATGGATTCTCTCTCCCGGTTCATGTGTTCTGGTCCGGCCTTGGTGGCCGTTATCAGGCGTAGCCAGCATGGCGCGAATGCGCCTGGGGCTTCAATGGCGCAGATGCGCCTGGGGCTTCAATAGCCCCGCGTCCGGGTTCACGTCCGCTGCGCGGGCGGCTATCAAGCGGGTATGACACACGCACCCCTCCGCCTTTACCGCGGCATCGTCCGCCCGGAATGGATCGACTTCAACGGGCACATGAACGTGGCCTATTACATGCTGGCCTTCGATGACGCGACGACGGTCTTCTTCGACCGCCTGGGCCTCGGCGAGGGCTACATGGAGCGCACCAACTGCTCCACCTTCACGTTGGAAGGCCACATCACCTATGACCGGGAGGTGAAGGAGGGCGACGAACTGGAGTTCGCAACCCGGCTGCTGGATTACGATAGCAAGCGGCTGCATTACTTTCACGAGATGTACCACGCGGGGGAAGGCTACCTGGCGTCCACCAGCGAGCTGATCACCGCGCATATCGATATGTCCGTGCGGCGGATGACGCCGTTCGGGGCGGAAACGATGAAGCAGCTGGAGGCGCTGATGGCCGAGCACCGGGACCTGCCGCGCGCCCCCCAGATCGGCCGTACCGTGGGCATACGCCGCAAGGCAGCCCTGGCCTGACGACTATTTGATCAGCCCAGCGCTTCGCGGCAGCATCAGCGACAGTTCGGGGATGGTGATGATCAGCATCAGGCCGACCATCAGGGCGATCAGATAAGGCCAATAGTATTTCATGTGCTGGAATACGCCGACGCCGGCGAATTTCAGCGCCATCAGCAGGCCCACGCCCATCGGCGGCAGGAACAGGCCGATGCCGACCGCAGCGGTTTGCACGATATCGAAATGGATCGGATGGATGCCGATCTTGGTGGCGATCGGGAACACCACGGGGATCAGCACCACGGCGGCGGGCAGGCCCTCCAGCACCATGCCGAACAGCATGGTCATCAGCGCCACGCCAAGCAGGAAGGTCCAGTGGTATACCTCCAGCGGGGCGAGGATGTTGCCGAGCAGGACGGGCACGCCGGACACGCCGAGGAGGTACTGAAACACGGTGGCCACCGCGAGCAGGAACACCACCGAAGCGGTGGTGACGCCGCTTTCATAGGCGATGTTGCCGACATCCCGCCAGCTGACGTTGCGGTAGTATAGCTTGGCGGCGAGCAGCGAATAGAGCGCGACGATGGCGCCGGCCTCGGTGGCGGTGAAGGCGCCCATGTAGAAGCCGCCCAGGATAACCAGCGGGATCACCATCGGCACGGCGGCTTCGCGCGAGGCGTGCAGCAGCCGGCGGAGGCTGAGCCGGCTGTCCTTCGGCCAGCCCATGATATGCGCCTGTACCAGCACGAGCACGCACAGGCAGAAACCGATGACCGCGGCCGGGATGAAGCCGGCCAGGAACAGCGTGACAGCGGATTGGTTGGTCACGGCCGATATCACGATCATGAAGATCGCCGGCGGTACCAGCATGCCCATCGCGGTGCCGGCCGCGATCAGGGATGCGGCATCCTCCGCCCGGTAGCCGGCGCGCTTCAACGGCGGCACGAGGGCGGAGCCGAGGGCGGAAACCTCGGCCATCTTCGAGCCGCAGATGTCGGAGAAGAAGTATGAGACGACGATGACGGACATTCCCAGCCCGCCGCGCAGCCAGCCGACCATGGCTCGGGCCAGTTCCACGAGCGCGTTGGACATGCCGCAGCGTTCCATGATGCTGCCGGCGAACACGAAGGACGGTATGGCGAGCAGCACCCAGCTTTGCGAGGCGCCAACCAACGTGGAGCCGAGCTGCTGCAGCGGATAGCCGCCGACGATCAGGCCGGTAATGGCGGCGGCGCCGAGGGAGAAGACGATCGGCAGCGACAGCAGCAACGTGCCGATAAACACCGCACCCATGGCTGTGAGGATCACGGTCTATTCCCTGACGTCGCCAAAGGAGTGTTCCGGCGCGCCCGGCTGGCGCGCCGCATCGAGCGCATAGAACACCATCAGAATGCCACCGACCGTGGCCGAGACGTAGAACAGGCCAAGGCTGAGCTCCAGGGCAGGCGAGGTGAGGGAGGCATTGAGCAAGGCCAGCTTGTAGCAGATCCAGGCCACCAGCCCGCCGAAGCTGGCGATCAGCAGGTGGTTGAACACGTGCACCGCATGCTGCAGGCGGGGCGGCAGGTGGTGCACGACAATGTTCAGCGTGAAGTGGCTGCGCTCCGCCACGCCGATGGCCGCGCCCAGCATCGTCAGCCAGGTGAGCGTGAGTTCACCCACTTCCTCGACCCAGAAGAAGTTGATGGGATCGACATCCATCCAGTCGGTGATCGGCAGCATGACGTAGCGCAGGAACACGCCGCACAGCATGACGCCGATGGCGAACAGCACGAGCCCGCCAAGGATGAAACGCGGCGCGGTGTGCGCGAAAGGCCGCATTTCAGGCCGCGGCCACGATCTCGTCCCACAGCTGGCCGTATTGCTTCTGGAACCCCGGCCAGATCTTTTCGTGGGCGATCTTCTTGAAGGGCTCCAGGTCCGGGGCGTTGACCGTCATTCCTCGCGGTTCCAGCAGCTTCTTGGCGGAGGCCAGGCTGTCCACGTCCTCGGTGATCTTGCGAACCACGCCCTGGGCCTCGCGCCCGGTATCGAGCACCAGCTTCTGCTGATCTGGGCGTAGCGCGTTCCACATGCCGAGGTTCATGGCGACCATGGTGGCGCCGTAGTTGTGGTAGGTGAGCGAGTAGTATTTCGATACCTCGTAGGCTTTCAACGGCACCATGTTGGCGACCGGCAGATCGGCACCGTCGATGACGCCCTGCTGGGCGGCGGTCATCACCTCGGCCCAGCCGAGCGGGATGGCCACGGCGCCGAGGCCGTTGACGCAGTCGGCGAAGACCTTGGATGGCTGAACGCGGATTTTCAGGCCGCGCAGGTCTTTCGGCGTGTCGATCGGATGCTTGTTGAGCCAGAAATGACGGAAGCCATAGTCGAAGTAATAGATCACCTTCACGCCGTATTTCTGCTGGAACAGCTTGTCCAGCCGGTCGCCGACCGCGCCGTTGAGGATCTTGTAGGCCTGGGCGTAGCTGCTGATCAGGTAGGAAACCAGGAAGGCGCCCATCTCCGGGAACAGGGTGGCAGCGGCGCCGGCGGGTGTGCCCATGGCGATGTTGCCGGACTTCACCCCGTTGATGATGTCGATTTCCTTGTTCAGCAGCGTGCCGCCCTGGAACTCGGTCGCGAGTTCGCCTTTCGAGCGTTCAGTGAGCGCCTTGGCGAACCAGTCCATCGCCACGGCGCCGGTTTCCGGAACCGGATTGACATGGGCGATGATCATCTTCTTGTCCGCCCCCTGCGCGAACGCGGGCGCCCGGCCGGCAGCCAGGATGCCGGCAAGCCCGCCGGCGGCGCGAATGATGCCGCGGCGCGTGCTCGCGGGACGTACCAAGCCGCCGCCACTTACTCGGCTGATGTCGCTCATTTGCGTTCCCCCCTGGAATTTCGATGTTTGCGGTGTTCTGATTCCTGATACGGATCATAGAGGTGCGGCGAGGCGTGGCAATCGCCGTTCGGAAAAAAACAGGGAGCAAGCCGACATGCCGACGCTGACTGTGCCGGGAGGCACGTTGGATTGGACGCTGACCGACCTGACGCCGCCCTGGATGACGGAACCCGAGACGGTGGTGATGCATCATGGCATCGGAGCGTGCGCCCGGGTGTTCGATGGTTGGTTGCCGGCGCTGATCGGTCGGTACCGGGTGCTGCGCTTGGACATGCGCGGTCATGGCGGGTCGCCGCCACCGGATGCCGGCCTGACACTGGATATGGAGCGGCTCAGCGCCGACCTGTTCGCGGTAATGGACGCCGCCGGTGTGGAGCGGGCGCATCTCGTGGGGGAGTCGATCGGCGGCACGATCGTATTGCACGCCGCGCTGCGCGCGCCCGGGCGGGTGCGCACGCTGACGGTGAGCAACGGGGCGCACCTGGGCGCGTCCATCCAGGCCGTGAGGGGCTGGGAGGAGATCATCGCAACGCGTGGCATGGCGGGCTGGTCGGCGCACATGATGGCGGGTCGGTTTCATTCGGGCGCAATTTCGGCCGGGCAGTGGCGCTGGTTCGAGGCGCAGCAGGCGACCGCCTGTCCCTATACGGTGCTGGCGCTGCTGGCGGCATTGGTAGGCGCCGATCTGACGGACCGGCTGCCGGGGCTGAAGATGCCGGTGATGCTGCTGCATCCGGATGGCTCACCGTTCATTCCGGTGCCGGTGATGGCCGATTTCCGGTCGCTTGTGCCTGGGGCGCGGCTGCACGTCGTCGGCGGGGCGAAGCACGGGCTGCCGTTTTCCCATGCGGAGTTTTGCTCGGGCTTGCTGGCCGGGTTTCTGGCGGAAGCGGGCGGTGGCTGATCGGCGGGCTATGCCGGCCGGATCGAGGCCTCGGCCGCGGCCCGCAGGCGCGGCAGCACCCGTTCCCCAAACAGTTGTACCGATCGCACCACGGAAGCCCCCGGCAGCCAGGTGAAGCCCATGTAGTAGGCCACGTGATGCGGCCGCAGAGCGGGGATGTCTCTCAGAAGCCGTTCCGCGACCACATCTGCATCGCCGATGGCGGCGTTCTCCAGCAGCCAATCCACGTCCGGTTCGCCGGGGAAGGGCACCTGCTCCAGGTGAATGCCGTTGCGGGGCGGGTATGCCTCGCGCAGCGAGCGCATCCGGCGCATGAACGGGAGGATGCCCTTGGCGGCGCGGCGGGCTTCGGCGCGGTTTTCCGTCACGAACGTATAGCGCAGCACGGCGATCTTCACGGCCGCCTCCGCCACGCCCACACCGGCGGCGGCTTCGATCACCTCGGCGCGTGACTTCAAGACCGTTTCCACCCGTCTCGGACCGGCGCTGATGAACACTGGCCGGCCGCGCTGCGCGGCGCGTGCCATCACCACCTTGTCGTGTGTTGCGACATAAAGTTCGGGCGGCGTCGTCGGCAAAATGGAGAAAACCGTCTCCGGCACCTTCAAATACGTGCCGTCATAGGCCACGCGCCATTCGGTGAAGGCCATGTCCAGCAAATCCCAGCCCTCGAACAGCCGCTCGCGGCGTTCGTCCATCGAGACACCCAGCGAGCGGAATTCCTGCGGTTGGTGGC
This sequence comes from Rhodospirillales bacterium, assembly GCA_037442565.1. Taxonomy (GTDB): domain Bacteria; phylum Pseudomonadota; class Alphaproteobacteria; order Acetobacterales; family Acetobacteraceae; genus PALSA-911. The sequence continues at coordinate 26,491 of JBBIQA010000016.1, read as the reverse complement.
CGGTGCCGATGCCGATGATGGCGCGTCCCTGGCTGGCGGCGTCCAGCATGCCGATTTCCTCGATCACCCGCAGCGGGGCGTGCAGCGGCACCACCAGCACGCCGGGGCCGAGCCTGATCCGTTTGGTGAAGCCCGCGCAGTGCATCGCCATCATCAGCGGCGAGCCGCAGATGGAGAAGGCGGAGAAATGGTGCTCGGCAAACCAGGCGGCGTCGAAGCCCAGATCGTCGGCGACCCGCACGGCTTCCTTGGTCGTGTCCATGACCTGTTGCGGCGTTTGGCTCTCATGGTTGAGGGCCATGATGTTGAAGAAGGAAAATTGCATCGGCGCAGGCTACAGGCGGTTGGCAGTGTTGGAAATGCGCCATAGGCTGCGCGCATGCCCACATCCGCAGAAATACTCGTGGCGTTCCTGGCGCAGAATGGCGTCGACCGCTGCTTCAACGTTCCCGGCGAGAGCTACGTCGCCATCATGGATGCGCTGCACGCCCATCCCAGCATCGATCTGGTGACCGCCAGGCAGGAGGGCGGGGCCGGCTTCATGGCGGTGGCCGATGCGCGCCTCACCGGCCGGCCGGGGGTCGCGCTGGTCAGCCGGGGGCCGGGCGCGTGCAACGCCTCGATCGCCGTGCACACGGCGCAGCAGGACGCGGTGCCGATGCTGCTGATCGTCGGACAGGTGGAGGCGCGGGACCTGCGCGCCCGGTCGTTCCAGGAGATCGATTATTCCCGCATGTTCGATGGCGTGGCCAAGTTCGTCGGCGAGGCGACGCACCCCGATCAGGTTCCGGAACTGCTCGCCCGCGCCTGGGCGGCGATGCTGACCGGCGTGCCCGGCCCGGCCGTGCTGGCATTGCCCGAGGACGTGCTGCGCCAGGAATGCAGCCTGCCCGTGCCGCGCGCCGTGCTGGCCGACGATGCCGCCCCGTCACCGGAAACGGCCGACCGCCTGGCCGCCATGCTGCGCACGGCCGAGCGGCCGATTCTGCTGGCCGGCGGCGACTGCGACCGCCCCGGCGGGCGGCAGGCGCTGGTGGAGTTCGCCGAACGCTGGCAATTGCCGGTGGCCGTTGGTTTCCGCCGGCAGGATCTGTTTCCGAACGATCATCCGCTCTATGCCGGCGACATGGGTTTGGCGAACCCGGAGCATCAGAAGGCTGCGTTCGCCTCGTCCGACCTGGTGATCGCCATGGGCACGCGCCTCGGCGACATTACCTCGCAGGGCTACACATGGCCCGCGCCCGGCCAGCGCCTGGTGCATGTCTGCCCCGATCCGGCCTGGCTGGGCTGGCGCTTTCATGCGGATATCGCGCTGAACGCCCATGCCCTGCCGACGATGGCGGCGCTGAACGCGCGCAATGCCGGGGCACCGGTTTCCCGCGGCGCCTGGACAGCCGAACTGAACCGCATCCAGATGGCCGAAGCAGCCTGGACGCCGCGCACCGCGGGGGATGGTGTGGTGTTCGCCAATGTGGTGGCCAAGCTCGGCAATCATCTGCCGGACAATGCCATCGTGACCCTGGATGCCGGCACGTTCGGTGCGCCGTTCTACCGCAAGGTGAAATGGCGTTCCGGGCAGATGCTGATGGCGCCGATTTCCGGCGCCATGGGTTACGGCATGCCTGCCGCGGTGGCCGCCGTTCTTCGCAATCCGGATCGCCCGGTGATCTGCGCGGTTGGGGATGGCGGCTTTCTGATGAGCGGGCAGGAACTGGCCGTTGCTGCCGGGCGAAAGGCACCGATGAAGGTGCTGCTGTCGGATAATGCCAGCTACGGCTCCATCCGAATTCACCAGGAGCGCGACCACCCCGGCCGGGTTTCCGGCACCGATCTGATCAACCCCGATCTCGCGATGATGGGCGCGGCCTATGGCTATCCCGTGATGGTGGTGGAACGGGAGGACGAGCTACCGAAGCTGATGGACGCCCTGACCGCCCCTGGTCCGTTGTTCGCGCTGGTAAAGACCTCGCTTTCCGCGGTGCTGCCAAAGCCGTAACCTGACGGCAAAAGCGGGGGAGAACACCATGGCCATCTCGGGGATCACCATCACGCGCCGCGAGCCGTTCGCCGACGGTGCGATGTTCGGGGGTTTTGGCCCGTACGAGAAGATCATCGGCACCGCGCGCGGCGAGCTGGACCCGGCCAATCCCGCCAACGCCGCGATCGCCGGGCTCGATCGCGCCCCGTGCAACGAAACCGGAATGGTTGAGTACGATACCGACTTTTACCTGCTGCGGCCAAAGGCGGGCAGCGGCAAATTGCTGTTCGATGTGAACAACCGCGGCAACAAGCCGATGTTGCACATGTTCTGCCAGGTTGCGCCGGGGCCGGACGGCAACATCAACGATCCCGCCACGCTGGAAGATGCCGGCGACGCCCTGCCGTTCCGCCGCGGCTACGCGATGGCCTGGGCGGGATGGGACCCGGATGCGCCGCGCGGCAATAATGGCCTGTCCATCCGTATTCCCGCGCTCACCGGCGTGGAGGCGGAAATCCGCGACGAGTTCGTCTCCGCCACGCGCGGGCCGGTGCTGGAGCGCTTCCGCCTCAGCTACACCGCCATCCCCTCCGCCCCCGCTCGGCTGACCCGGCGGCATCGGCCGGAAGATCCGCCGGAAGACATCATCGATTGGCATTTCGCCGACAGCCGCACGGCGGAATTGCTGCCGCCCGGCACCCAGCCGGAACTGGGTCAGATCTATGAGATCACCTATCGCGCCACCGATCCCTGGGTCAGCGGCATCGCCTATGCGGCGCAGCGGGACGTGGTGGCGTTCCTGCGATCGGATGCGGCGGAAAACCCGATGCGCGGCAAATGCCGGAAAACGATGGGGTTCGGCATTTCCCAGTCCGGCCGGTTCCTGCGCGACTTCGTTCGCCTGGGATTCAATCGGGATGAGGCCGGGGAGAAGGTGTTCGATGGGGTGCTGACCCATACCGGCGGCATCGGCGGGGTGTTCCTGAACGCGCTGTTTGCCCAGCCGAACCGCACCCGCAGCGGCTACCAGGACCGCGCGATGCCGGAGAATTTCTTCCCGTTCGCCACCGCCGCCACGCGCGATCCGGCCACCGGCGCGGAGGGCGTGCTGCTGCAGCGAGACGGGTTCGATCCGCTGCTGATCCAGTCCAACACCAGCACCGAATACTGGCAGAAGGGCGCCTCCCTGCTGTCCACCGATCCCGCCGGCGTTCGGGACCTGCATCTGCCGGAAACCACGCGGCTGTTCCTGATCGCCGGCACCCAGCATGCCGGGCGCGCTGGCACGCCGTCCTCGCCGGGCAATTGCCAGAACGCCCGCAATTCGCACAGCGCCGCGCCGGCGTTGCGCGCGCTTCTGGTGGCGCTGGATGAATGGATCACCGACGGGACGCCGCCGCCGGCCAGCCGCGTGCCCCGCATTGACGACGGCACGCTGGTGCCGGCGGAGGCGCTGAATTTTCCGCGCCTGCCCGGGTTTGCGGTCGCCACCGCGGCAACGAAGGTGGACCCGCCGGGAGATTGGGTGCATCCGGTTCCGCGCCCATCGCCGTACCGCACCCTGGTTCCGGCGGTCGACGCGGACGGCAATGAACGCGCGGGGATCCGCCTGCCGGATATTGCCGTGCCGGCCGGCACCTTCACCGGCTGGAACCTGTTCAGGGCGCCGTTCCCCGCTTGCGAGTTGTGCGACCGCGACGGCAGCTCGCTGACGTTCGCGGCGAACGAGGCGGTGCGCGATCCCGCCGATCCCCGCCCTTCGCTGGCCGCCCGGCACGCCAGCCCCGCCGCCTACGCGATGGCGATGCGCGCGGCTGCGGACATGCTGGTGGCTGGCCGCCTGCTGCTGGCCGAGGACGCGGACCGCTACGTGGCGGCGGCCGGTTCGGTATCGTTCTAGGCCCGCAGGTGGTTCAGATTGAGACCGGATACCGGCCCGGTCTGCTCGGCCGCACGGTCGAGTTGCACGCCGTCACCTATGCCCGCATCGCCGGCTTCGGCCGCGGCTTCGAAAGCAATGTGGCCGCCGGCCTGGCGGAGTTCGTTCTTCGCCTGGATAATCCGCGCAACGAAATCTGGGCGGCCGTGCAATCGGGGATCGTCATCGGCTCCGTGACGATCGACGGCGAGGACATGGGACCCGATCGCGCCCATCTGCGCTGGTTCATCGTCGAGGAAGCCGTGCGCGGCGGCGGCATCGGCCGCACGCTGTTGAGGCGGGCGATCGAATTCTGCGACCGGCAGGGCTTTCCGGAAATCCATCTATGGACGTTCCGGGGCCTGGATGCCGCCCGCAGATTGTACGAGGCACACGGCTTCGTCCTCGCGGAGGAACGCACGGGCCGCCAATGGGGGGAAGAGGTTCTGGAACAACGCTTTGTCCGCCTAGCCAGCTACTCCGCAAACTAGTATCCAGAATCCATGCTGGAGAAATCCCCCCCGCCGTTGCGGGAATTGTTCATGGGCTTCCTATCGGTGGGCATGTTCGGCTTCGGCGGCGTGCTGCCCTGGACGCGCCGGATGATCGTCGAGCAGCGGCAATGGCTGTCGCCGGTCGAATTCAACGACATGCTGGCACTGTGCCAGTTCCTGCCGGGGCCGAATGTGATCAACCTGTCCGGGGCGCTCGGGTATCGGTGGTATGGCTGGGCCGGGGCGATCACCTGTTTCACCGGACTGATGTTCGCGCCGATGGTGATCATCATCGGCCTCGGCATGCTCTATGCGCGCATCGGCGGTCACCCATCGGTGCAGCATGCCTTTGCGGGATTGTCGGCGGCCGCGTCGGCAATGGTGATCGCCACGGCGCTGAAGATCGCCGCCCCCTTGCTGAAGCGGCCTTTTGCGCTCGTCATGGTCGCCGTCACGTTCGTGGCGGTGGCGGTACTGCGGCTGCCGATGCTCTATGTCGTGCTGGCCTGCGCGCCGCTGTCGATTCTGCTGCTGGCACGGATGGAAAAATGAGCCTGCTGCCGATCAACCCGGATCTGATAGATCTCGCAACGATCTACGCGCAGCTGTCCTTGCTCGCGTTCGGCGGCGGCAACTCCATCTTGCCGGAAATGCAGCGCCAGATCGTGGATGTGCATCACTGGATGACAGCGCGGGAGTTCGTATCCCTCTATGCCATTGCCCAGGCCGCGCCCGGCCCGAACATGCTGGTGGCGACGCTGATCGGCTGGCAGGTGGCGGGGCTGTCCGGTGCGCTGGTGGCGACGTTCGCGATTTCCTGGCCATCCAGCCTGCTGACGATCGCTGTGTCTTCGGTCTGGTTCCGCTTTCGCGAGGCGCGTTGGCGCCGGCTGGTGCAGACCGGCATCGTGCCGGTCACCGTTGGGCTGGTGATGGCGGGTGCCGCGCTGCTGACCCAGACCACGGCTTCCAGTTGGGGTCTGCTCGGGCTGACGTTGGTGGCAACGATCGTGTTCCTGCGCACGAAGCTGCATCCGCTGATCGTGCTGGCGATCGCGACGGCGCTGGGGGCGAGCGGCCTGCTGTCCTGACCGCCCGCCGCTCTGGCGTCAGCCCTTCTTGGCTTTCTCCGCGTCCAGCACGGCCTTGATGCGGGCCGGATCGACCTGGATTTCCACGCCCGCCCGTTCCTGCTGCAGCAGCATCATGGAACGGCTGTCGCGCTGGCCCCAGCCGCGGTTCAGCGCCTCGGTCATTTCCTCCAGCGCCAGGTTGGCGATGCGCATCGGCACCTTCACTTCGCGGCCGAGATTGGTCGCGAGGGTCATGTCCTTGTGCGCCAGGCGCAGCGCGAAGGCTGGTGGGTCGTATTTGTTCACCAGGAACTGGTCGATCAGCCGCTCGAACACCCCGCGGCGGCCCAAGGCGCCTTGCCGAACGGCTTCCCAGATCGCCAGCGGTTCCACACCCGCCTTGACGCCCATGGTGAACACTTCCGCGAGGCCCGCGGTGGTGATGTAGCCCATGCAGTTATGCACCAGCTTCGCCACCGCGCCCGCACCGACCGGGCCGACATAGAATGCCGCGTCGGAGAAGCCATCCAGCACATGCTTGTGCTTGTCGAAGATTTTCCGATCGCCGCCGACCCAGATCGCCATCTGGCCGGACGCGGCGCCGGACGGTCCGCCGCTGACCGGCGCATCCAGGGCATAGATGCCGCGCTTCTCGTATTCCGCCGCGATCTTGCGGATCAGCGTCGGCGAACTGGTCGAGAGATCGAAATAGGCCGATCCGGGCCTGAGACCTTCGATCAGGCCGTTCTCGCCCATCGCGACGGCTTCCACTTCCGGCGGGCCGGGCAGGGAGGAGAAAACGACATCCGACTGTTCCGCGACCTGCTTCGGCGTCGGCGCCCAGGTTGCGCCGGCCGTTATGAAGCGCGACGCCGCTTGCTGATTGACGTCGCTGACGACCAGCTCGAAACCGTTCTTCTGCAGATTGGTCACCATGTGGGCACCCATGGTGCCCACACCGATAAATCCGACTTTCATAGCGTTTCCTCTGCCTACTTCGCGTCGGGATTGGCTTCGAAGATCTCGCGCGCGATGTTGGCGGCGGACATTGCCGCCGGCCAGCCGGCGTAGAACGCCAGGTGCGTGATCATCTCGCTGATCTCGGACTTCGTCACGCCGTTGATCAGCGCGCGCTCCAGATGGCCGCGCAACTGCTCGGGACGGTAGGTGGAGATCAGCGTGGCGCAGACGATCAGGCTGCGGTCGCGCTTGGACAGTTCCTTGCGTTCCCACACATCGCCGAACAGCACGTTCTCGGTCAGTTCGATCATCTTCGGCACGGTTTCGCGAACGCGGTCACGCGATGCGCTGGATGGGGCTTTTGCCATGGTTTCCTCCGGGTGTTTGACGATGACCTATTGCACGACATCCTGAGCATCCTGTCCAATCGGGCCGACCGCCGGATTGGTGGCATAACGGATGGGAACCATGGGCATGGCATCGGAACAGAAGGTGGCTTTGGTCACCGGCAGCGCGTTGAACATTGGCCGTGCCATCGCCCAGGGGCTGGCCGAGGACGGCTTCCGCATCATGGTCACCGCGCGCAACTCGCGTGACGATGTCGGGCGCACCGCCGATCTGATCCGCCAGGCCGGCGGGCAGGCCGCGACGCACATGGCCGACATTTCCGATCCCACCCAGGCGCGCGGGTTGGTCGAGGCCACCATCGCCGCTTTCGGGCGTCTGGATGTGCTGGTGAACAACGCATCGGTGCGCAAGCAGACGAACATCCACGAAATCACGCCGGAGGAATGGCGCGAGGTGATGGGTGCGACGCTGGACAGCGCGTTCTACTGCGCCCAGGCGGCGGCAAAACACATCGCCGCCGCGGGCGGCGGCAGCATCGTCAATCTCGGCGGCATGAGCGCGCATGTCGGTGCCACCGGGCGGGTGCACGCCAGCACCGCCAAGGCCGCGATGGTCGGACTGTCGCGCGTGCTGGCGACGGAGCTGGCCGGAGACAACATCACGGTGAACACCGTCGTTCCCGGCTCGATCGACACTGTGCGCGGCGCGGCTGCGGGAGCCCGGCCGCCGCACATGCCCGGCAACCTCGCCGGCCGGATGGGCAGGCCGGAGGAGATCGCCGGGATGGTGCGTTATCTCTGCGGTCCGACCGCCCGCTATGTCACGGGGCAGACCATTCACGTCAACGGCGGCGCTTTCCTGACTTAGCCGGGAAAGCGCCTGCCGCTGGATGTCAGCCTTTGCCCCAGATCGCCGGCGCCGCCGCCATGTTCGGCGGGAACACGGTCACCGGCACGCCGTTCTGCCACTGTACCACGACCAGTTCGGCGCCGACGCGGCGGCCCTTGTCGTCGAACTTCAACCGCCCGCCGGCGAACAGCTTGGCCGGGCCGTCGGTCATGTCCAGGGCCCGGATCGCCTCGGCCACCTTGATCCGGTCGGCCGACGCGGCGCGTTCGAGGGCTTCCTTCAGCACCATCACATGGGCATAGGCGAAGATCGAATCATGGCCGAACCACGGTTCCTTGGTGCGCTCCACGAAGCGCTTGCTCAGTTCCTGCGCATCCTTGCCCGGCCAGTTGGCCAGGCCGACCATGACGCCCTGCAGGATGTCCGCACCGGCGGTCTTCAGCAATTCGGGTGCCGCCCAATGGCCGCCATTGCCTATCAGCGGCAGCTTGCCGCCGCTGAGGTTGTACTCGGCGAACTTGTCGACCAGCAGCTTGTCGTCGGGCACGCTGGTGGAGCCGAGCAGGACGAAATCCGGACGGGCGCTGCGGACCGGCTGAACCAGCGTGGTCGCGTCCGACAAAGGCGGCGTGTAGATCTGGTCCACCACCGCGGTCAGCTTCTCGTCGGCCAGAATGTGCTCGCGGATCGGCTTCAGGTAGCTTTCCGTTGCCGCCGTGTTGTCGCCGATGATCGCCACCTTGGTCGGCCGCCTGCCGGTGGTCTTTTCCGCGAGCGCCATAATCACCGGAATGACTGCTTCCGCCTGCTTGACGGCGGTGGGCGAGGTCTGGAACACGTATTTGAAGCCGCGCCCGGTGATCAGGTCCGAATAGGACAGCGTGAGCCAGGGCAGGTTCGCGCGCTCGGTAACCTCCGTCACCGCCAGGGTGAAGGTGCTCAGCCACGCCCCCATGCCGCCGGCGAGGTCGGGTTCCTGCGCGATCATGCGTTGAGCGGCGTTCTTGGCCTTTTCGGCGCTGTCGCCGGCGTCGTATTCCACCAGGGTGAGCTTGGCGCCGCCCAGCGATTTGATGCCGCCGGCGGCGTTCACGTCGTCGATCGCCATGCGCGCGCCCATCTGCTCCAGCAGGCCGGAACGCGCCCAGGGGCCGGACAGCGGCACCAGCAGGGCGATCTTGACCTCTTTTGGCTGCGCGCGGGCCCGGCGCGTTGCCAGGGCGCTGGCCCCGGCGGCCGCGCCGAGTGCGAGGGCCGAGCGGCGGCCGATGGTCGTCTTGTGGCTCATGTTCTGTGTCTCCCTTTTCAGTTTGCAGCGTTTATTCGTCGCCGATGCCTAGATATGCCCGGCGGACCCGATCGTCAGCCATCAGCGTTTGATACGGCCCGTCCATCACCATACGGCCGGTTTCCAGCACGTAGCCGTGGTCCGATAGTTCCAGCGCCTCCGCCACCCGCTGTTCGACCAGCAGGATCGTCACGCCGTCCTCGCGGTGGATCTGCGAGATACGCTCGAAGATCACATCGGTGATTGCCGGTGCCAGGCCCATGGAGGGCTCGTCCAGCATCAACAGCCGGGGGGCGGAGGCGAGGCCGCGGCCGATCGCCACCATCTGCTGTTCGCCGCCCGACAGCGTGCCGGCGAGTTGTGTGGCGCGTTCCTCCAGGATTGGGAACAGCGCGTGGATACGTTTCAGCGTCGTTGCCCAGTTCTTGCGGCCGGCCTCGGTATAGGCGCCCATTTCCAGATTTTCGCGCACGGTCAGGGATTTGAACACCTGCCGTCCCTCCGGCACATGGGCGATGCCCAGATGCGCCCGGCGCGCGACGGGCATGCGCAGCAGCGATTCGCCGAAGAAGCGGATATCGCCGCCTCGTGCCGGCACGCTGCCGCTGATGGTCTTGAACAGGGTGGACTTCCCCGCGCCGTTCGGTCCCACCACGGTGACGAATTGGCCCTCGCCGACGGTGACCGATACGTCGGTCAATGCGACCAGGCCGCCATAGGCGACGGTGAGCTTGTCGATTTCCAGCATGGTTTCAGCCATTCGCCGTCACCCGGTTGAGCCATTTCTTGCCCAGATAGGCCTCGATCACCTCACGGTTCTCGACCACGTCGCGTGGCAGGCCCATCGCCAGGACCTTGCCGTGGTCCAGCACCAGGAAGCGGTCGGCGATGCGCATCATGGCGTGCATGGTGTGCTCGATGATCACCACGGTCATGCCGTTGGCACGCAGATGACCCAGCACATCCAGAACCGCGTCGCACTCCTCGCGGCCGAGGCCGGCCAGGGTTTCATCCAGCAGCAGGATGCGTGGCTGGCCGGCCAGGGCGCGGGCCAGCTCCATCAGCCGCAATTCCTTGTTGGTCAGTTGCCCGGCCTCCACGGTGGCCAAATGCGACAGCCCGACCTGGGCCAGCGCGTCATTGGCCGACGCGATGGCCTCGGCATCCGGCAATCCGGCGCCGTAGGCACCGACCACGACGTTATCCAGCACCGGCAGGCGCGGGAAGGAACGCACCACCTGGAATGTGCGGCCGATGCCCATGCGGCAAATGGCAAAAAGCTTTTGGCCGGTCATGCGCCGGCCTTCGAACACCGCCTCGCCCTCGTCGGCCGGCAGCACGCCGTTCATCACGTTGAACAATGTGGTCTTGCCGGCACCGTTCGGGCCGATGATGCCGAGGATCTCGCCGCGATTGACCGTGAAGTTGACGCCATCCACAGCGCGCAGGCCGCCGAAGGCGCGCGACAGCCCCTTTACCTCCAGGATCGGGCCGTTGCCTTCAGTGCGGACTTCAATCCGCTGGCCGGAGACCGGAGCCGCCTGGGTGCCGATCGCGGGGGCGGGGCGACGAAAGAACCTGTCGCGAAATGTCCAGAACAATCCTTCCGGGGCCAACAGCATAATGGCGATGATCGCCCCGCCATAGACCACGCCCTGGATGCCCGGGATGATGTTGCCAAGTTCCGCCTGCAAGGTTTCCGCCAGCGGGATCAGAATGGCGGCGCCGATCAGCGGGCCCCACACCGTTGCCACGCCGCCGAACAGCGTCACCACCAGCGCCTGGGCGGACACCAGCACGCCGAAGACGGAGTCCGGTGTCACCACCAGCAGCACGCAGGCATAGAGCCCGCCGGCGGCGGCAGCCAGGGCGCCCGACAGCATCAGGGCGCGCAGTTTCCAGGTTTTCGTGTCGATGCCCGCGGCCTCGGCGGCCAGTTCATTCTGCCGGATCGCCATCAGCGCCAGGCCGAAGCGGCTGTTCTCCACTGCCATGGAAACGAACATCGCCAGCACAACCAGGACCATGGCGATCCCGGTGTAGACGCGGGGATCGGAGAACTGCAGGAAGAAGGCAGCGTGCTCCCGCTTCATCGGGATCGAAACTTCCTGGTAGCCGAGATATTGCAGCACATAGAGGATCGCCAGCGGGTAGGCGAGCATGGCCAGGGCGAAATAGTGCCCGCGTAGCCGGAAGGTCGGCATGCCGATGACGAAGGCCGCTCCGGCGCCCAGCACCATGCCGATCGGAATGCCGATCCAGGGCGTGAGGTTGAACTTCACCAGGGCGAGAGTGACGGTATAGGCGCCGATGCCGAAGAACGCGGCATGGCCGAAGCTGGTCAGGCCGCCATATCCCGACAGCAGGTTCCAGGACAGGCCGAGCATCGCCCAGATCGGCACCAGGGTCAGCATCAGCTGGTAGTAGGAATTTTGCACCTGAGAGGCGAGCAGCAGGTAGATCACCACCACGACAGCGAGAACGGTCACGTCCCGCCGCAGCTTGGCGCCCACGCCGGGCCTCATGCGCGTTCCGCCGAACGGCCGAACAGGCCTTGCGGGCGCAGCAGCAGGATCATCAGGAACACCACGAAGATGGCCGCGTTCTGCAATTGCGGCGGCAGGATCAGGGCGGAGAATTGCTGCACGAAGCCGACCGTCAGCCCGCCCCAGAAGGCGCCCATGATGCTGCCCATCCCACCCAGCACGACGCCGGAATACATGATGATGACGTAATCGACGCCGACGAACGGGGTGAAGGACAGATAGGTGGCGATCAGCCCGCCGGCGATGGCGGTGATCCCGGCGCCGATGCCGAAGGCGGTGCGGTGGGCGCGTTCCACGTCGATGCCCATGTAGCTCGCCGCCGTCGGGTTGTCGGCCGCCGCGCGCAGCGACTTGCCGAGCCGGGTGTATTCCAGCAGCAGATACAGCAGGATCGCCACCACGATCGCCACACCGGCGGAGATCGTTCGGGCCTTGTTGAAGAAGACCGACACGTCCCATGCATCGGACGGCGCATATTCCCAGGCGCGCGAGGACAACGGCGTGCGCACGCCTACCGGGGTGGAGCCGAAGACGATCAGACCGCCGTTCTGCAGGATCAGCGACACGCCGAGGGTGATGATCAGCTGGCCGAAATGCCCATCGTCCAGGCTGCCGGAGGTGCGCAGGCCGGAGACGCGCGAGATCAGGAATTTGTGCAGCAATGCCCCGCCGACGAACAGCACCGGGCCGGCTGCCAGCGCCGCGACGAAGGGGCCGTAAAAGGGGCCGAGGAATGCCAACAGGCCCCACGCGGAGAACAGGTAGACCACGACATACATGCCGAGCATCAGCAGCTCGCCCTGGGCGAAGTTCACCACCTTCATGATGCCGAAGATCAGCCCGAGCCCGACGCACATCAGGCCGTAGATGCAGCCGATGGTGATGCCGGCGGCCAGCGCGTTCAATACGTTTTCGATCAGGACCGAGGTGTCCATCAGGCGGATCGGCTCATTTGGACGTCTTCCCTTGCCGCATTGGCTGCATCGTCTTGGGGGCTATGCACCCCTTCACAAGCGCGTTTGGCGCTTTTCGCCGCGTGGGTCAACGCTGTCCCGGCGACAATTTCGATTACAGGTGGTTAATATCCCAGACCTTTTGCGGGCACTTGACGATGTATTGGCACGTTCCCTACCGTAGTCCGCATAAGCAACAAGCCTGCTCAAGGAGGCGTCCAGTATGTACCCATCCACATGGTTTGCTCGCGCGCTGCTCGCCGCAACGGCGCTCGTTGCGCTCTCGTCCGTCCAGGTCCGGGCCGAGGACTGCTAACTGAAGATCGGCGCCATGGGCCCGATGTCCGGTGGCGCGGCGCAATGGGGCCTGTCGATGGAAGCGGCCGCCGTCCTGGCCGCGGCCGAGGTGAACGCCGCCGGCGGGCTGCAGATCGGCAGCCGGAAATGCAAGGTCACGGTGGTGAGCTACGACAGCAAATACACCGCCGACGCGGCCGCGGCCGGATCGAATGCGTTTGCCAGCCAGGGCATCCACTTCATCATCGGCCCAGTGGGCTCGCCGGAGAGCACCGGCATCAAGCCGGTGGCGGCGCGCAATGAGCAGCTGGCCTGGAACGCCAGCTACGCCAAGAACGCGCTGGAACCGAAATATCCGCTGATGTTCCATATCGCGCCAGGTCCGGCGGGATGGGCGGATGCGGTCATCAAGGCCGCGAAGAAGAACTTTCCGATGAAATCGGTGGTGCTGATCGCGCCGAACGACCAGGGCGGCACCGACATCGCCAGTGTGGACGCCGAGGCCTATCGCGCCAACGGCATGACCACGACCGAGGAATACTACCAGCGTGGCACGACCAACTTCGCGCCGATCGTCACCCGCGTGCTGGCCGGCAAGCCGGACGCGGTGGACACCGCGTCCTCGCCTCCCGGCGATGCCGGCGTATTGGTCAAGCAGCTTCGGCTGGCCGGGTTCACCGGCCCGATCGGCCGGTTGGGCGGGCCGGGCACGGACGAGATCATGCGCGTCGCCGGCGGGATCGACGTGCTGAAGGATTTCTACTGGTTCGAGACAGTGGCGACCGAGGACCCGAAGGTGCGGGCGATCGACGACGAGTACCGCAAGCTGATCGGCAAGGACCCGCCGGACAACACCGGCTTCTGGGCCGACCTGCCGGCCGCGCGGATGACGCTGAAGGCGATCTCGGAGGCGGGAACGATGGATGACGTCCAGAAGGTGGCCGCGGTGTTGCGCAAGATGCCGGTGGACGATCCCAATCTCGGCAAGGGCATCTGGGGCGGCACCAAGCAGTTCGGCATGGCGCAGGAGCTTTCGTTCCCATTCGGCATCGGCATCATCAAGGACGGCAAGAATTTGGGCGTGCAGCGCACGGAACCCAAGGAGTAGCCGCGCCGGATTAGGGTTTCCTAGATGGAGCAGTTCTCCCAGGCCATGATCATCGGCGTGAGCCTGGGGGCGCAATATGCGCTGCTGGCGCTGGGGTTCACGCTGATCTTCGGCATTCTCGGCGTGGTGAACTTCTCCCATGGCGGGTTCTACATGCTGGGCGGCTACGTCGCGTATTCCTGCGTCTACCATCTGGGTCTGCCGTACCCCCTGGCGGTGCTGGTGGCGGTGCTGGCCACCGGCGCGCTGGGCTACCTGTTCGAGCTGGTGCTGATCGAGCGGGTGATCGACGATCATCTGGCGACGCTGATGCTGACGCTCGGGCTGTATCTGATCGTTTCCACCGCGGTTCTGCTGATCTACGGGCCGGTTTCGCCGGAGTTTCCGTTCCCTGTCAGCGGCGCCTGGCGGGGGGCGGGGATCTATGTGCCGCTGGAGAATCTGGTCGTGCTGGCGGTTTGTGTCTGTGCGATCGCCGGGCTGTATGGGCTGCTGTTCAGCACCGATCTCGGCCGCGGGCTGCGCGCGCTGGCCGATGATCGGGATGTGGCGAAAGCCCAGGGGATGCGCCCGAAGCTGCTGTTCCCGCTGGCCTTTGCGATCGCCACCGGGCTGGCGGGGCTGACCGGCGCGCTGGTGACGCCGATCCTGTCGCTGTCGCCCTCGGTCGGCGATCCGGTGCTGGCGACCTCGTTCCTGACGGTGATCCTGGGCGGGCTCGGCAGCCTTGGCGGCGCGGCGCTGGCGGCCTTCGTGGTCGGCATCGTGGAGGCGTATACCAGCGTCTATTTCGGCGGCTCGGTCGGCGCGCTGGTGCTGTTCATCCTGGTGCTGGTGATCCTGGTGTTTCGCCCGACGGGGTTGCTCGGCCGCGAGATCCGGGGCGCCTAGGGGATGGCACGGCCGGTCGATGTGGCGCTTCCGCGCGCCGGCGCGGGTATTCCCTGGGCGGAGATCGTGGCCTGCCTGGTCTTTGTGGCGGCCTTCGCCATTCCGTCGCTGACCCGCAGCCAGCTGATCTATTCCATCGCCAATCAGGCGATGGTGGGGGTGGTTGCCGCGCTCAGCGTGTGGATCATGCTGCGGATGAACCTGCTGACCTTCGCAACGCCGGCTTTCATGGCGGTGGGGGGGTATTCGGTGGCGATCCTGGCGCCGATGGGTGTCACCGATGCGTTCGCGCTGACCGCGATCAGCTTCCTGGTTCCGGCGCTTGTGGCGCTGCCGCTCGGGGCGCTCGTGCTGCGGCTGCGGGGAACCTATTTCGTGCTGGTGACCTATGTCCTGTCGGAGATCCTGCAACTGATCCTGTTCATGACCCCGGACCTGACCGGCGGTTCGAACGGCATCTCCGGCGTTCCCGCCGTGACCGTGTTCGGCACGGAACTGATGACCAACCGCGCGGTGCTGCAGATGGCCTGCGCCATCGCGCTGGTTGCCTGCGCTATCACCGCCGGCGTCACCCGCTACTTTCGCCAGCATTTTGCCGCCATCGAGGAGAACGAGATCCTGGCCGAGAGCCTCGGGCTGGTGATCTGGCGCTACAAGGTGGTCGGGTTCGTGGTAGCCGCGGGGGTGGCGGGGCTGGCGGGGTTCTCGCTGGTGAACATGCTGCTGACGGCGCATCCGAGCTCGTTCAGTTCCGCCTCGGCGGTGGATTTTATCGCCTACACCATCATCGGCGGCCGGGCTTCCATCCTCGGTCCCGTGGTCGGCACCGGCCTGCTGGTCTGGGCGACCAATCTGTTCGGCACCCAGGGCCAACTGGCGCAGGGGCTGTATGGCGTGCTGATACTGGTTGTGGTGCTGGCGGCAAAGGGCGGCATCACCGGATCGGTCGTCACGCTGTTCCGGCGCCTGCGGGGAGCGCGCTGATGGCCGGCGAGGAACTTCGCGTCGAAGGACTGGCCAAGCGCTTCGGCGGATTGCGGGTGTTTCACGACATCCACTTCCGCCTGCCGCCTGGCGAGATCCTGGGCGTGATCGGCCCGAACGGTGCCGGCAAGACCACGCTGATCAACGTGATCTCCGGCCGGATATCGCCTTCGTCCGGGCAGGTGTTCCTCGGCGGACGCAACATCACCGGCCAGCCGTCGCACGCGCTCAGCCGGCTTGGCGTGGGGCGCAGCTTCCAGCAGACCAACACGTTCCGATCGGCGTCCGTACGGGAGAACATTTCTCGCGCCATCCGGTTCAGCCGGCGTTCGGGCAGCGCTGTCGGCCTCGATCTGCTGCTGCGCGATTTTCAACTCACGGATCGCCTGGACGAGCAGAGTGACAAGCTGCCCTATGGGCTGCAGAAGATGCTGGGCCTGGCGATGGCCTATGCCATCGGCCCGCAGGTGCTGCTGCTCGATGAGCCGGCGGCGGGTCTGGAGCGCGGCGAACGCTCGCGCATCGACGGGTTCGTCGCGCATGTGTGCAAGCATGGCGGCTGCGCGGTGCTGATCGTCGAGCACGACATGGACCTGATCCGCCGGCTTTGTCCGCGCATCCTGGTGCTCGATGCCGGCAACGTGCTCGCCGATGGGCCGCCGGCGGAGGTTCTGGCGCGGCCGGACGTGATCAAGGCCTATCTCGGCGCCGGCGACGAGGACCCCGATCTGGAAGTGCCAGATCTGGAAGTGGGGGTCTGATGCTGCTGGAAATCGAGAACCTCGGCGTTCGCTATGGCGGCATCACCGCGCTGAACGGCGTTTCCATCGCCGTGGCCGAGGGCGAGACGGTGCTGCTGGTTGGGGCTAATGGTGCCGGAAAGTCCAGCACGATCAACGCGGTGATCGGCCTGGTGGCCGCCGCTTCGGGCCGGATCCTGTTCGATGGCAAGGACCTCGGCAGCGTCCCCTGCGAGCGTCGGGCCCGGTTGGGCATTGGCTATTCACCCGAGGGACGGCGTGTGTTCCCGACGCTGACGGTGACCGACAATGTGTTGACCGGCGCCTTCGGCCTCGGCCGCGCCCGCCAGCGGGAGGCACTGGACTGGCTGGTGACGGTGTTTCCGCTGCTTGCCGACCGCGCCCATCAGCCGGCCGGGCAATTGTCCGGCGGCCAGCAGCAGATCGTGGCCTTGGCTCGGGCGATGTGCGCGTTTCCCCGGCTGCTGCTGCTCGATGAGCCGTTCCTCGGCCTGGCGCCGGTATGGATCGAGCAGATCAGCAACGCCATCACCGAGTTGAAGGCGCGCGGCACCACGGTGCTGATGACCGAGCAGATGGCCCGCCCGGCGCTGAAGCTGGCCACGCGCGGCTACGTGATGCGCGGCGGCGAGGTGCGGCGCAGCGGCACCGTGGCCGAGATCCGCGCGGTCGCGCTGGCCGAGGAATACCTGTAGCGCGCGCCGGTCACCAGCGGCCCACTTGAGGCTTGCGGCATGGCCGCGCACACTCCCCGCCAACGGAATGGTGAAATGGACGATGATCGATGCGTGATGCGGATGTGACGGCGGCCGAATCCCCGGCGGAGACGATTGCCCGATTCGAGCGGAGCTCGACGCGGGTGGAGACGCCGAACGGTACCGGCAAGATGGTCTGGCATATCTGGGGCGCCGGCCCGGTGCTGGCGCTGTTCCATGGCGGCGCCGGTTCCTGGCGCCACTGGATCCACAACATCGAGGCCTTGTCCCGGCATTACCGTCTGCTGGTGGCCGATTTGCCGGGCCTCGGCGAATCCGACGACCCGCCGAACGGCGATGACGCCGATGCGGTTGCCGCCGTCGTCGCCGCGGGGATCGACGCGATCATCGGCATCGAGGAAACCTACGACGTCGCCGGCTTTTCCTTCGGCAGCACGATGGCGGTTTGCGTGGCCGCGCAGAAGGGCAAGCGCGTCCGTTCCTGCACCGTGATCGGATCGAGCGCGATCGGCCCGTCCGGCAGCATGATCGAGTTGCTGAAGGTGCGCAGCCTGGCGGGGGAGGAGAGGGTGGCCGCACACCGCACCAACCTGAATCGGCTGATGATCGCCGATCCCGGGAAGATCGATGCGCTGGCGCTGGTGATCCAGGAATGGAATACGATGCATTCGCGCCTGAAGACGCCGACCCTGTCGCGCAGCGGCGCGCTGATGCGGGCGCTGGAGCACGTGCATGTGCCGGTGCACGGCATCTGGGGCGAATTCGACGCACCGGCCAATCCACGCGCGACGGAGCGCGTGAAGGTGATGCGGGAGCTGCGGCCGGATGCCGATGTGCACCTGATCAAGGGCGCGGGCCATTGGGTGGCCTATGAGGCGCCGGAGGAAGTGAACGATATGCTGCTGAAAATCCTGGCGCGGACGCGGCCCGCCGCTTGAGGCCGCCAACCACGCCGGAGGGGAAACGACAATGAGCACGACGACGAAAGAAAATGGCCTCGGCCCGATGCTGGGCGATGCCGGCCCCGGCATGCTGGCCGGCCTGCGGGTGATCGAGATTGCCGACGAGCGCGCGGAATATGCCGGTCTGCTGCTCGCCGGTCTTGGCGCCGAGGTGATCAAGATTGAACCGCCGGAGGGCAATGCGACGCGCCGGATCGGTCCGTTCCTGAACGATGAGCCGGGCCTGGAGCGGTCGCTGTTTTTCTGGAACTACAACCGCAACAAACAGAGTGTGGTACTGGATCTGAACCAGGCAACCGCCCGCGACGAGTTGCTGCGGCTGCTGGACGGCGCGGACATCCTGCTGGATTCGAGCTGCGGCGCGTTGAATCAGGTGCTCGGCCTCGATCGCGCGGCGTTGAACGCGCGGTTTCCTCAGTTGGTGACTGCGCGGATCACGCCGTTCGGCGACGATGGGCCATGGGCGGATTTCAAGGGCTCTGACCTGATCCACCTCGCCCTTGGCGGCGTGATGATGAATTGCGGCTACGATCCGGCGCCGGGCTGGGAATACGACACGCCGCCGATCGCGCCGCAGATCTGGCACGCCTACCACATCGCCGGTGAACAACTCGCCACCGGCATCATCGCCGCGCTGATCGCGCGCCATCGCAATGGCCAGGGTCAGGACGTATCGGTCGCGGTGCATGAGGCGGTATCGAAGAACCCGGAGCTCGACATCATGCACTGGGTGATGCGCCGGGTGCCGCTGTGGCGGCTGACCAGCCGGCACGCGACGGAAACGCCCAATCACAGCCTAGCCATCAGCCATACCAAGGATGGCCGCTGGTATATCTCCCACGGCGTGGGGCCGCGGGATCTGAACAATCTGGTGCCCTTCCTGACCAAGTACCAGGCGCAGGCGGATCTGCAGCCGCCGCCGCCGGAAGCCGATCTGAAGGCCCGCAACGTGCCGGGATCGGCGGCCAGCGACGAGACCCGCGCGCATATGCTCGATATCATCCAGCGCTTCGTGCGGTCCTGGACCTATGCCGACATGCCCTGGCGCGAG
Organism: Rhodospirillales bacterium; assembly: GCA_037442565.1. Lineage (GTDB taxonomy): Bacteria > Pseudomonadota > Alphaproteobacteria > Acetobacterales > Acetobacteraceae > PALSA-911. The sequence goes on along the minus strand of JBBIQA010000016.1, from coordinate 7,314 downwards.
GCGCAGGATGCCGGGCTGCTGTGGGCGCCAATCCGCAAACCACATGAGAACGCGCTCGACGAACACTGGCTGAAACGAAAATCCTTCGCCGACGTGCACCACCCCGAGCAGGGCCGCAGCTTCCGCTATCCCACCAGCAAATGGCTGGCGACGGCGACGAGCTGGCAGGTCGGCCGGCGGGCGCCGCTGCTGGGTGAGGATACCCAGGCGGTGCTGAAGCAGGCGGCGCGCCAGCCCAGTGTTCCCGCCCAGCCGCGCGGAGACCGCGATGCCACGCTTTCGGCGCCGCATGGCAAGCCGTTTGCGCTGCAGGGGGTGAAGATCCTCGATTTCGCCTGGTTCCTGGCCTCCGCCGGCGGCACCCGCTTCCTCGCGGCGATGGGGGCCGAAAGCTACAAGGTGGAGTGGAAGGACAACCCCGACACCCGCCTGGCGGCGATGGCGCCGGTCGGCGGCCGGGCCGCGCGCGATGCCGCCACCGGCCCGTTGCCGGGGGTGAAGGACCCGGACATGGGCGGGCAGTTCAACAACAAGAACGCCGGCAAGCGGGGTATCTCGCTGAACATCCGCCATCCCAAGGGCCTGCAGATCGCCAAGGACCTGGTGCGCATCTGCGACGTGGTGGCCGAGGGCTTTTCCCCTGGCGTGCTGGCGCGCCTTGGCCTGGGCTATGACGTGATGAAGAAGATCCGCCCGGACATCGTCTATATCCAGCAATCCGGCATGGGAACTTTCGGTACGTACGGGCGGATGCGAACCGTCGGCCCGGTCGCCGCGGCCTTCGGCGGCCAAGGCGACATGTCCGGCCTGCCGGAGCCGGCGATGCCGGTGGGCTGGGGCTATTCCTATCTGGATTGGATGGGCGCTTATGGCTATGCGCTGGCGATTCTCGGCGCGCTGTATCACCGTGACCGCACTGGCGAGGGGCAGTGGATCGACGCGTCGCAGTGCGAGTCCGGCCTGTTCCTGACCGGCGCCACGATCCTGGACTGGTCGGCCAATGGACGCAGTTGGAAGCGATACGGCAACCGTTCGCCGTACAAGCCGGCTGCGCCGCATGGCGCGTATCGTTGCACCGGTACCGATCGGTGGATCGCGATCGCCTGCTTCACCGATCCGGAGTGGCGCGCGCTGGCCCAGGCAGCCGGGCAGGCGGCTTGGCTGGAGGATCGCCGCTTCACAACCCTCAGCGATCGCATGGCGCACCAAGATGAGTTGGATGCGCTGATCGAGGGCTGGACCCGCACCCAGGACGCGGTTGCCTGCATGCACCAACTGCAAAAAGCCGGTGTCGCCGCCGGCGTGTGCCAGAACGCCGAGGACCGTTGCGACCACGATCCGCAACTGAAACACCTGAAATGGCTGACCGAGGTAAACGGCACCAAGATCGGCCGCTGGCCGGTCTATGAGCTGCCGATGAAGTTCACCAGGACCCCGGCCCATATCGGTGGCCCGATCGATCGCGGCGCGCCTGGCTACGGCGAGGATAATCTCTGGCTGTTCACCAATCTGCTCGGCATGAGCGCGTCTGACGTTCAGCGTCTGGCCGAAGATGGGGTGATCTAGCAGGATGGAAACCAGGGAGTGAATTCGATGCAGCAGCTTAAGAACGCCACCGCCGTGATCGGCGTGGGCAACACCGCCTATGGCAACTTCCCCCATATCGATGAATACGGCCTGGCTGCCGAGGCGTTCCGCAATGCGGTGAATGATTGCGGCATCGACAAGAACGAGATCGACGGACTGGTGGTTTGCCGCATCCCCTATTACGCCCGCATGGGCGAAGTGCTCGGGCTCGATCCGCGCTGGACGCTGACCTTGCCGCCGCATGGAAGGATGTCCGGCATCGGCATCATCGAGGCGGCGACCGCCTTGGCAGCCGGGCACTGCAAGTACGTGGCGCTGATGTACGCCAATATCGGCCGCTCCCGCCGGGTGAACTATGGCGGGGATGAGAGCCCCGGCGTGTGGGACCCTTTCGGCTTCACCTCGCCCGGCGCCGCCCACGCGATGGCGTTTCAGCGCCACATGCAGCTGTACGGCACCACCACGCGCCAGCTCGCCGAGGTCTCCGTCGCCATCCGCCACCACGCCTGCCTGAACCCCGATGCGGTGATGCAGAAGCCGATCACCATCGATGACCATGAGAACGCCCGCTTCATCACCGCGCCGCTGCGGCTGCTGGATTACTGCCTGATCAACGACGGCGCGGTGTGCATGATCCTGACGACGGCCGATCGGGCGAAGGACTTCAAGAAGCAACCCGTGATGATCTCCGGCTTTGGCGGGCAGGAGAGCTTCACCCAATCCTCCATCTCCAATTTCGACATGGATTTCTGGCACCCCGCGGTGAAATCCGCCGGGGAGCAGGCCTACGGCATGGCCGGGGTCGGCCACGGCGATATCGACGGGTTGATGTGCTACGACAATTTCAGCCCGACGGTGCTGTTCAGCCTGGAGGGGCTGGGCTTCTGCAAGCAGGGCGAGTCCGGCAGCTTCGTGGAAGGCGGTGCCCTCAAGCTGGGCAACAGGCTGCCGGTGAACACCGATGGCGGGCATCTGTCCAACTCCTACATGCAGGGTTGGGCACTGAACGTGGAGGCGGTGCGCCAGTTGCGCGGCGAGTGCGGCGCGCGGCAGATCCCCGATTGCGAGGTGGTGCAATACGTCCAGGCGACGCCTTGCACACGTTCCATCATCTACACGCGCGGCTGAGGAGGATTGCCATGAGCTACAACAAGCCGCTGCCGAAGATCGATCCGGTCAACCAGGGTTTTTGGGACAACGCCAAGTCCGGCAAGCTGTCGGTGCAGAGTTGCAAGTCCTGCGGCGACAAGCGTTATCCGGCGTCGCCGGTTTGTCCGAAATGCCTGTCCCCGGACCAGGAATGGGTGAGCGTATCGGGCAGGGGGACGCTGGAATCCTGGGTGGATTTCCATCGCGCCTACTGGGACGGCTTCAAGGAGGATCTGCCCTATCGGGTTTGCCTGGTGAAGCTGACCGAAGGGCCAGTGATGGTCAGCAACCTTGTGGGGCCATCGGATCATGCCAAGGTGGGCGCCGCGGTGGAGGTCGTGTTCGATGCGGTGACCGAGGACGTGACGCTGCCAAAGTTCAAGATGTCCTGACCTGCACACGGGCTATCCCGGCAGCCTGTATGGCTCCTCGATCGCTTCCTTCCGGTGCGGGATCGCCGGTGCCGAACCGGTGCAATGGGGCTATTGAGCTGGAGGCGGCACACCGATCGGCGTGCTGCCGCGGCAGGCCTGGACGACTTGGTTCCGGGCGTCGGCGGGGAGACGTTCGAAACAGGCCAGGCGGTCCTGGGCGCGCAGGTCGCTGCCCGTCTGCGTATTGGCGGGGTAGGGGCGGGGCTGCATCCCCTTCGGCATGCCGGTTCCATCCCAGTCGCTGCTGACATAATAGGGCCCGCCCAATTTGGATGGCGTGCCGATATCGGCGCTGTCCGCCCATTTGGCGGGAACGATCTCGCTGCCGCACAGCTTGGCTTCCTCGAAGCGGGCGAGGGTGATCGGCGGCTCTTCCGTAGGCGTGGGAGGGGGCGAGGCGGCGATATCCTTCAGCAGCACCCGCCGCGTCGTTGGCTGTGGTTGAAAGAACGCGCCGAACATCCACGCATAGCGGAAATCGGCGTTCTGGATGGAGACCGCTTCAAGATTGGCGCCCATCAGGCAACTGCCGCGCAGATCGCCGCTGCCCAGGCGGGCGTGCAGCAACTCCACATCCGCCAGGTTGGCGCCGCGCAAATCGGCATATTCCAGGTTGGCTTCTTCCATGATCGCCCCGGACAGCTGCACGCCGGACAGCACGGCGGCACGCAGATCCGCCCCCGTGAGATCGGCGTCGGCCAGGCGGTAGCGGCGAAGATCGCTGTCCGCCAGATTGGTGTTGCGCAGGTTCATGCCGCGATGCTGTCCCTGCCACCCGGCGAATCCAAAGCCGGCCAGCAGCAGGATACCGAGCGCGGCACCGGTCAGGCGACTCGGCCAGCGGCTGCGGAACAACCGCCGGTGCCGCCAATCGATGCGCAGCGCGATAACCGAAAGCAGGAGGCTGAGCGCGAGGGCTGCCAGGACGCAGCCCTGCCAGACGTTGATCGGCCAGTTCTGGCCGGCATAGCGCAACGCGGAGATCTTCCAGAAAATCACCAGTATGGTTGCGGGCACCACGACATACAGCGCGATGGAAAGCAGCGAGAGCGGCCACATGTCGACGTGATTGCGCATCAGGCCGTTGGCCGTCGTGCCGCCCGGCGTCTTGAGCAGCGCATGTGCCTGGATCCAGAGGTAGAACTGGATCGACACCAGCACCCAGGGCGAAACGGCGCAGAAGGCGGGGAACAGAAGCTTCAGGCCCAGCAGCGGCACATCGACGGTGGTGGCGCCCGTGATGACGCCGGTGCTGGTGGCGGATGTGTTGATCAGTTCCACGTCGCCGTGGCCCAACACGGTGATGGCGCAGAACGCCGAGGCGATCACCATGCTTTGGAACGCCCAGGCGAGCGAGCTTGCGAGGTCCTTGACCAGGTTCGCATCGGCCTCGGCGCCGGAACGGCCGGTCTGCCTGTCGGGGCGTGTTTCGCTCAAGCGGACCCCCTGTACCAGCGCCGCCAGATCGGCCGGCGGGCGCGATTGCGCAACGACCATAGCGTGCCGCAATGGTGGTTCGCCAGAACTTGTTGCGCGGTCTGCTCCGCGGGGCTTCGTTTTGGAGCGGGGTCAGCGAGCCGCCAGGGTCAGCGTCCGGTCAGCGTCCGGGCACCGTCAGGGCGATATGGGTGGTCTGGTCCAGGGTGTCGCCGAACCAGGACTCGATCGCCGCCTCGCGCTTGCCGACATACACCGGCTTGCCGCCTTCCAGCACCATCGGCAAATCATGGCCGGGGACCAGCAGGGTGCCCGGGCGACGGCGCCAGAGGGTCCACATCTGCTCGATCGACGCCGCGCTGATGGAGGCGTCGTAGGTCATGTCCGTGTCGCGGGTGATCAGTTCCACCCGGTTCTTGGCGGCATCCCCGGTGAACAGGATGTCGCGGTCGCGGCCCTGCAGCACGAAGACAAGGCAGCCTGGCGTGTGGCCGGGCGCATTGTGGGCGGTCATGCCCGGCAGGACCTCATCGCCCTCGCGGATCAGTTTCTTCTGCGCGGAACCGTGCAGTTCGCGCACGTACAGCTCCGGCACCGGTGTGGAACCCCAGGGTTCCTCGATCGCCCAATCCATTTCCTCGGCGCCGATCCAGACCGCTGCCTTCGGGAACAGCACCCAATTGATCGAATGATCGTGGTGCGAGTGGGTGAGCACGACATCCGTCACGTCGGCCGGCGTCAGCCCGTGCCGGGCCAGGCCATTGATGAGGTTGGCGCGATGGGAGAAGGTGCCGACATCGATCAGCGCCACGCGCCCGTTGCCGCGCAGCAGGGCGATCGTGCTCCAGCCGAGGCCTCCGTGGCAGACGGATTTGCCGGGATAGCCCTGGACGAGGATGTCGAGCTGGTAGTCTTCCGGCGCCGGCGCGGCCGCCATGTCAGACGACTTTGCCCTTGTGCAGCTTGCCGATTTCCTCAGCCGAATAGCCGAGTTCGCCCAGCACCGCGTCCGTGTGCTCGCCGGCTTCCGGCGTGGCGCTGCGGATTGACCAGGGGGTGCGGCTGAGCTCGATCGGCTGGCCGATCACCTCCACCTCGCCGAGCACCTTGTGCGGCACCTTGCGGGTGATATGGAGGTGCTTCACCTGCGGGTCGGCGAATACCTCGTTCATCTTGTAGATCGGGCCGGAGGGCACGCCGGCCTGGTTGAGCGCCTCGATCCATTCGGCGGAGGTCTTTTGCACCGTGATCGCCTCGATCGCGGCGTTCAGCGCGTCGCGGTTGTCCGATCGTCCCTGGCCGCTGTTGTAGCGCGGGTCGGTGAACAGATGTTCGGCGCCCAGCGCCTTGCAGAGCCGGCCATAAATGTCGGTGCCGGCGGCGGCGATGTTGATGTAGCCGTCCTTCGTTTGGAACACGCCGGTGGGGATGGATGTCGGGTGGTTGTTGCCGGCCTGCTCGGGCACCTCGTGGCCGATCGTCCAGCGCGCTGCCTGGAAATCCAGCATGGAGATCTGTGCCGCCAGCAGGTTGCTTTTCACCCATTGGCCCTGGCCGGACTGTTCGCGCTCCAGCAATGCCACCAGGATGCCCATGGCGCAGAAGATGCCCGCGGTCAGGTCGGCGACGGGAATGCCGACGCGGACGGGGCCCTGGCCGGGCAGGCCGGTGATGGACATCAGGCCGCCGAGGCCCTGGGCGATCTGGTCAAAGCCCGGGCGGTCGCGGTACGGGCCGTCCTCGCCGAAGCCGGAGATGGAGGCGTAGACCAGGCGCGGGTTGATCGCCTTCAGGCTCTCATAGTCGATGCCAAGGCGGAACTTCACGTCGGGCCGGAAATTCTCGACGATGACATCGCTTTTCGCGACCAGGCGCTTCAGGATCTCGAGACCTTCGGGGGTCTTCAGGTTCAGCGTCAGGCTGCGTTTGTTGCGGTGCAGGTTCTGGAAATCCGGGCCGTGGCGTTCACCGCCAAGGCCGGCATCGCCCTCCGGTGACTCGATCTTCACCACGTCCGCGCCCCAGTCGGCAAGCTGGCGGACGCAGGTGGGGCCGGCGCGCACCCGCGTGAGGTCGATGACCTTGAAACGTGCGAGCGGGCCTGTGGTCATGCTGGTTTCCATCCGAAATTCCTTGCCGCGATAGCTTGGATGGACGGCCGGTACCGGTCAACCCGGGCGCAGCACCGGATAGGCGCGGGGCCGGCAAGCCGCTAGTCTTGGCAGGCATCCATCATAATCAGGCCCGGAATGTGAGTGGCTGCCGGTTAGGCGGCGGCCCGACGAGCCGCCGCCGGCGATAGACTAGGCCGAGGGCCATTACTGCTAGACAGAACTCTTGCAGGGAGTCCGGTTCCGGCACCGTGGCCAAGGGGCAAATGACGCCGGTTGGACAGGCGACAAAGCTGTGGGCGGTTCCGTTTGCATCGGTGTAGAAGCCGGTGATTTCATCGCCGTTGTTGATTCCGGTTATTTGCGTGACCTGGACGCCGTTCACGAACTGGGCCGATGGGTCGTCGAGGAACGTGTATAGGCCTGTGAAGGTGTTGTAGATGAATCCGTGCTGGCTGGTGGTGCTGTCGCCGTAGTAGCCGACGGCGATTCCTTGGTCGTTGATGCCGAGGATCTGGGAGAAGACGAAGGTGGCGCCGGGCTCTCCGGCGACGGATGGGATTGTGACCGCACGTTCAGCCGAAGCGGCGAACGGT
>JBBIQA010000015.1:31079-41768 GCA_037442565.1 Rhodospirillales bacterium | reverse complement strand
CTCTTATGCGGGCGGCACGCTTGAGAACGGCCTTACCATCCCGAGCGGTGGTTTCGATCCCATCCTGACCTTGTTCGCCGGTTCCGCCGCTGCGGGTACTCCGATCGTATCGAACGATGATGGCGGATCGCGCGTACCGGCCGACCCGGTCACCGGTTCGCATTGGGATTCCTGGATGAATGCAACGGTAGCAGGCGGCACGTATACGGTCGCCATTTCGCAATACAACAACTTCTGGAACGCTGGTTCCGGTACGTGGACTCATCCCGACGATGGGACGAACAACACGTTCACATCCGTATACGGCTGCAGCAACGGCCAATACTGTGATGCGGGTGGCCACAACAGAACGCATGATTACGCTTGGGATCTCGTGCCGGAGCCTGCCAGCCTGGCATTGCTCGGCGCGGGCCTTGCCGGCCTCGGGCTGGTTCGCCGGCGTAAGGCAGCCTGACGCGCTAACGACGATCGAGACAGAGGCGAAGGCGGCACCTTGCGGTGCCGCCTTTGTCTTGGGCTTGCTCTGGTGTTTCGTTCATCCCGGGATGAAGGGTAAAAATGGGGCCTGCGTTCTTCGCACCGGACAGCCCCGGCTTGTCGATCCAGCCACGGTGAAGCAAAGTTCCCGCCCATCAACCGAGGGAACGGAACGCCGCCATGAAAATCGCTTTTTCTGCTGCCAGCCCCTATGTGCGCAAGGTCATGGCCTGCGCGATCGCCCGCGGCCTCGCCGGGCGGATCGAGACATGGACGATCGGCACCACCGATCCCGCGCTGGCGCCGGTCAACCCGCTGTCCAAGGTGCCGACCCTGGTGACCGATGACGGCGTGTCGCTGTTCGACAGCCCGGTGATCTGCGAATATCTCGACAGTCTGGGCGACATGCCGAAGCTGTTTCCGCCGGCCGGGCCGGCGCGTTGGACCGCGCTGCGCCAGCAGGCGCTGGGCGATGGCATCCTGGACGCCAGCCAGCCGCGCCGGCGCGAGATCGCTCTGCCGCAGGATGAGGGGCGCGTCGGGTATATCGAGTTGCAGAAGGGCAAGGTCCGCCGCTCGCTCGATGCCTTGGAAGCGGAAGCGGGCACGCTCGGCAAGCTGGCCACGATCGGCGAGATCACCATCGCCTGCGCGCTGGGCTATCTCGATTTCCGTTTTGCCAACGAGCCCTGGCGTCCCGGCCATCCGAAGCTGGAGGCGTGGTACGCGGACGTGGTGAAGCTGGCGCCGATGGCGCAGACCATGCCTGTTGGCTGATCCGGCCGGGTTGCGCCGGCGCGGCTCGCGGCACATCGTTCGCGCAGGGGAAACGAGCCGAACGAGGGCCGCATGCCGTTGACATCGTTGCGCGTGGTGGAAGTGGGCGGATTGCCGGCGGGAGCGTATTGCGCCCGGCTGCTGGCGGATTTCGGGGCGGAGGTGATCCGCATCGAGCCGCCAGGCGGCGATCCGGGCCGCGGTCACGCGCCGCTGATCGAGGGCGGGGGCGAGACGGTCGGCGCCTGGTTCGCCTATTTGAATTTCGGCAAGTCGAGCCTGGTGCTGGACCCCGCACGGGAAGCCGACCGGGTGCGGCTGACCGGGCTGATCGGCGCGGCCGATGTGTGCATCGATGCGATGGGTTCGGCGCAGGGCTGGGGCGAGGTATTGGCCGAAGCGGCAGCTTCGCCCGGGGCTCGCGTGCATGCGTCGGTGAGGTGGTTCGGACAGACCGGCCCCTATCGGGATTACGCCGGCAGCGACGCGGTGTGCCGGGCGCTGGCGGGAATGACCAAGCTGGTGGGGCCGGCGGAGGGTCCGCCGCTGAATGCGCCGGACTACCATGCCGGCATCATCGGAGGGTTGGCGGGGTTCTCCGCCGTGCTGGCGGCGCTGCATGCGCGCGGCGTGACGGGCGTCGGCAGCCGGCTGGACGTGAGCGTGCAGGAGGCCTGCATCGCGCTGGTGGATCTGCCGGCTTCGGAATCCTGGGTGCTTGGCGCCGGCTACCGGCGCGAGGGGATCAACCGGTTCCCGCCGACCTTTCCGGTAGGCATCTACCCGACCGCCGAGGGTTGGCTGGGCGTGACGCTGGTGACGCCCGCGCAGTGGCGGGGCTTCTGCGAGATGCTCGGCCTGGACGACCTGGCCAAAGATCCCGGCCTGACGACCAGTGTCGAGCGCCTGCCGCGGGCCGAGGAGATCGAGGCGCGGATCGGGCCGAAACTGCTGGAACGTCCGGCGCGGGAATGGTTTCGCCGCGGCCTGGAACTCCGCCTGCCGCTGGTGGAAGTGCCGGACCTGGACACGGCACTGCACAGCGAGGTGTTCCGCGCGCGCGGCGCGATCGTTCCGGTGCGCGTCGGCGCACGCGCGGTGGAGGCGCCCGGACCGCCGATGCGCCTGACGCTTACCCCGCCGCGCCGGGGCGGGGAGCTGCCGGATCCGGGCGCGGGACATGCGACGTTTTCGGGTGAGCGCATTCCCGTGCCTGCGCCGGGTTTGGTTACGAGCCGGCTGCCGCTGGAAGGGGTCCGGATCGTCGATCTGTCGATGGGCTGGGCGGGGCCGCTATGCACGCGCCATCTGGCCGACCTGGGTGCGGATGTGGTGAAGGTGGAGGCCTGCCGCTATCCGGATTGGTGGCGCGGGACGGATATGCGCCCGGCGGCGCTGGAACAGCGTCTGTACGAAAAGACCGGCCGCTTCAATGCGCTGAACCGCAACAAGCGCGGCATCAGTCTGGACCTGACGTCGGCAGACGGCGTGCGCATCCTCAAGCAGCTGGTGGCGAAATCGGACGCGGTGGTGGAGAACTACTCCACCGGCGTGTTGCCGAAACTGGGGCTGGATTATGCGCGGCTGCGCGAGGCGAACCCATCCTTGGTGATGATCTCCATGTCGGGGTTCGGAGCCGGCGGGCTGGGGGCGTGCGAGGATTGGAAGGAGTGCCGGGCCTATGGTTCCACGCTGGAACAGGGCTCGGGGCTGCCGCTGCTGGTAGGGCGGCCGGGCGATCCGCCGGTGATGGGCAATTCGGCGTTCGGCGACGCCATCGGCGGCTACAACGCGCTGGCCTCGGTGCTGACGGCATTGTTCCATCGGCAACGAACCGGGCAGGGCCAGCATATCGACCTGTCGCAGGTGGAATGCATGCTGGTGATGACGGCGCCGTGGATGATGGCGCGCTCGGCCGGAGCGGCGGTGCCGGCGCGGGACGGCAACCGTCATCCGCAGTTCGTGCCGCAGGGCGCGTTCCGCTGCGAGGGCGCGGATGCATGGGTGATGCTGACGGTGGCCGATGATGCAATGTGGCGGCGCCTGTGCCGGCGGATCGGCCGGCCGGATCTTGCCGAACTTCTGCCGCATGAAGCGGACCGGCGGGAGCGGATCGAGGAGATCGAGGCGGCGATCGGCAACTGGACCGAGACGCGCGACCCCGACACGGCAATGGCGGAATTGCAGGCGGCCGGCGTTGCGGCGGGGGTGGTGCGTGGTCCGCTGGAACTGCTGGACGATCCGCACCTGGCCGCGCGGGGGTTCTACCGGATGGTCGATCGTGCCTTCATCGGCCGTCATCCGCAGCCATCCGCCGGATGGCGGGAGGGGGAGGCACCGTATCCGGTGCGCTGGGTCTCCCCGACGCTGGGGCAGTTCAATGCGGACGTGCTGGGCGAGTTGGCCGGCCTGGATGCGGCGGAACTGGCGCGGCTGCAGGCGGCGGGCGTGATCGGCACCGAAGTGGTGGCGGGGTAGGGGAGCAACATGAAAGCCGGCCTGTTCGTCAGCCTGGAAACGGAAAGCCGTTTCGAGATCTCCACGCACCTGGAGCAGATCAGGCAGCAGGTGCTGACGGCCCGTGATGCGGGTTTCGACGGGTTGTGGTTCCCGCAGCATTTCGTGACGGGGCCGAGCATACGCCAGTTCGCGGCCTCGCCGATCATGGGCTATCTGGCGCAGCTGTCCGGCGGCATGCGGATGGGAACGGCCGTGCTGCTGCTGCCGATGCTGAACCCGGTGCTGCTGGCCGAGGAAGCCGCCACGCTGGATCACCTGACGGACGGCAAGTTCGTGCTCGGTGTCGGGCTGGGGTATCGCGACAGCGAGTTCAACGCCATGGGGATCGAACGGAAATCCCGGGTGCCGCGCTTTCGCGAATATGTGCAGGCGATGCGGCTGCTGCTGTCGGGCGATCACGTCACGTTCCATGGCAAGTACATCCGGCTGGATGACGTCAGCCTCAGCCTGCGGCCGCGCAATCCGGCGGGGCTGCCGATCTGGATCGGCGGCACGGTGCCGGAGGCGGTGAAGCGCGCGGCGGAACTGGGCGATTCCTGGCAGGGCGCTGGAGCGATGTCGATGGATGAGATGAAGCAGTGGTGGGGGCTGTTTCATCAGACCCGGATGGAACTCGGCCGGCCGCTCGATTACGTGCGCCAGGTGTCCCGCGAGTGTTTCTGCGGCCCGTCGATGAACGCGGCGATCGAGCTGGCGCAGGGACCGATCGCGGCCAAATATTCCCGTTATGCCGGCCACGGCTTCGGCGGCTTCGATGGTGCGGCCGGCGATGCGTCGTTTCGCCAGTTCGCGCAGGATCGGTTCGTGGTTGGTGACGAGGCCTATGTGCGCGATGAGCTGCAACGCTATCGCGACGAACTCGGCGCCACGGAGTTCCGCTTCCGAATGAATTGGCCGGGATTGCCGCAGGAAGAGGTGCTGGCGAGCATCCGGCGCGTCGGCCGGGTCATGGCGGAGCTCTGAGCCCGCTTGACCCGGCGGGACCGCTTGGGCACCACTTGCGGATGAGCAGCAATCCGTTTTTCGAACCCTGGACCACTCCATTTGGCGTGCCGCCGTTCGACCGCATCCTCCCCGAGCATTTTCCGGCGGCGCTGGAGCGCGGCATGGGCGAGCATATCGCCGAGATCGAGGCGATCGCCGGCGATCCGGCCGCACCTACCTTCGCCAATACGATCGAGGCGCTGGAGCGCAGCGGCAGGCTGCTGCAGCTTGTCGGCAACGTGTTCGGCAATCTTGTCGCCAGTCTTGGTTCGCCGGAGTTGGAGGCGATCGACCTCGAATTCGCGCCGAAACTCGCCCAGCACGGCATGCGGGTGGCGCTCGATCCCGCCCTGTTCGCCCGCATCGACGCGCTGCATGAGCAGCGCCATGCGCTCGGCCTCGCGCCGGATGCCCGGCGGCTGCTGGAGCGACGGCATCTCGGCTTCGTGCGCAACGGCGCCCGGCTCGGCTCGGCGGAGAAGGCGCGCATGTCGGCGATTTCCGAGCGGCTGGCCACGCTGCACACCCGGTTCGGCCAGAACGTCGTGCATGACGAGAAGGAATGGCACCTGGCGCTGGCCGAGGCCGATCTGGCGGGCCTGCCGGAGTTCGTCCGCGAGGGCGCGCGCCAGGCGGCGGCCGAGCGGGGGCTGGCGGGCCATGCCATCACGCTGGCGCGTTCTTCGATCGAGCCGTTCCTTACCTTCTCCACCCGCCGCGATCTGCGGCGCGTGGCCTATCTCGCCTGGGTGGCGCGCGGCGAGCATGCCGGCCCGCACGACAACCGCGTGCTGATCCCGGAGATCCTGGCGCTGCGGCTGGAGCGGGCAAGGTTGCTGGGCTATCCGACCTATGCCGAATTCCGCATGGCCGACACCATGGCGGCATCGCGCGAGAACGTTGCCCGCCTGACGGACGAGGTCTGGAAAGCGGCGACGCACCGCGCCGCGGCGGAGCGGGACCGGCTGCTGGAAGTGGCCCGTGGCGACGGCATCAACGAGGCCATCGAGCCCTGGGACTGGCGGCATTACGCCGAGCGCGTGCGCCAGGCCGAGTTCGCGATCGATGAGGCGGAGCTGAAGCCCTATTTCGTGCTGGAGAATATCCAGCAGGCGGCGTTCGATACCGCCTCCCGGCTGTTCGGCCTGAGCTTCGTCCCGCAGCCGGAAATTTCCGGTTACCACCCGGATATGCGCGCCTGGGAGGTGCGGGACGATCAGGGGCATGTCGGGGTTTTCCTGGCCGATAATCATGCCCGCTCCGGCAAGCGCTCCGGTGCCTGGATGAGCAGCTACCGCGACCAGGAGGCAATGGACGAGGCGGTTTCGCCGATCATCGTCAACAACAACAATTTCTCCCGCGGCACGCCGACGCTGCTGAGTTTCGATGACGCGGAGACGCTGTTCCACGAATTCGGCCATGCGCTGCACGGGCTGCTGAGCCGGGTGCGCTATCCCTCGCAGTCCGGCACGTCCGTGCGGCGGGATTTCGTCGAGTTTCCCTCGCAGATCTACGAGCATTGGCTGGCCGTGCTGGAAACGCTGCGGCGGTATGCGCGACATCATGAGACCGGGGAGCCGTTGCCCGAACCTTTGCTGCAGCGGCTGCTGTCGGCGCGCCATTTCAACCAGGGCTTTGCCACCGTCGAATATACGGCTTCAGCCGTGCTGGACATGGCGCTGCATGCGCATCCCGATCCGGCCGGGCTGGATGTGGCGGCGTTCGAGCGCGAGGTTCTGGCAGGGATCGGCATGCCGGCGGAGATCGGCCCGCGCCATCGTCCGACGCATTTCCAGCACCTGTTCGCCGGCGCCGGCTACGCCGCCGGCTATTACTCGTATCTATGGGCCGAAGTGCTGGACGCCGACGGGTTCGGCTGCTTCGAGGCCGCCGGCGATCCGTTCGACCCGGCGGTGGCGGGGCGGCTGCGGCGGATATTGGCGGCTGGGGATACGCGCGATCCGATGGAGCTTTATGTGGAGTTTCGCGGCGAACAGCCGCGGACGGAGGCATTGCTGCGCCATCGGGGCCTGCTGGCGCTGGCGGACGGGTAGCGGCCGTGTCGGCCTATGCCGCGGATTGCGGTTGATCCCGGACCGCGCCGGAACCAGATGACTTGAGGCGTTTTGAGGATGAATCGCATGCCGGTCGGGTTTTCGTTCGATAACAGCTACAGCCGGCTGCCGGCGCATTTCTATGCGCGGCTGGACCCGACACCGGTAGCCGAGCCGCGGATGGTGCGGGTGAACGCTGGGCTGGCGGCCAGCCTGGGCCTGGACGCGGACGAACTGGCGAGCCCCGAGGGGGTGGCGATCCTGGCCGGCAATCGCGTGCCGGAGGGCGCGGCGCCGCTGGCGCTGGCCTATGCCGGGCACCAGTTCGGCAATTTCGTGCCTCAGCTTGGCGACGGGCGTGCGGTGCTGCTGGGCGAGGTGATCGGCCGCGATGGCGCCAGGCGCGATGTGCAGCTGAAAGGCTCAGGACCGACGCCATTCTCCCGCCGAGGCGACGGAAGGGCGGCCCTGGGGCCGGTGCTGCGCGAATATATCGTCAGCGAGGCGATGGCCGCCCTTGGCGTGCCGACCACTCGGGCACTGGCCGCGGTAACCACCGGCGAGGCGGTTCGTCGTGAAACCCTGTTGCCCGGGGCGGTGTTGACGCGGGTGGCCGCGAGCCATATCCGCGTCGGCACCTTCCAGTATTTCGCGGCCCGCGGCGATACCGAAGCGGTGCGCCAGCTGGCGGATTACGCGATTGCCCGGCACTATCCGGGGGCCGCGCAGTCGGAACATCCGTACCGGGCGCTGTTGGCAGGCGTGGTCGCGCGGCAGGCGGACCTGGTCGCGAAATGGCTGCTGATCGGTTTCATCCATGGCGTGATGAACACCGACAACACATCCATTTCAGGAGAAACGATCGATTACGGTCCCTGCGCGTTCCTGGATGCCTACGAGCCGGGCAAGGTGTTCAGCTCGATCGACCAGGCCGGGCGCTACGCCTATGCAAATCAGCCGCGCATCGCGGCCTGGAATGTGACGCGGTTGGCCGAGACGCTGCTGCCCCTGCTGGCTGACGATGAGGACGCGGCGGTGGCGGCGGCGGAGGAAGGGCTGGCCGGTTTTGGGCCGGCTTTCGAGGCGGCGTATTTCGCCGGGCTGCTGCGCAAGATCGGACTGGCGACGGAGCGGGATGGCGACAGGGCGCTGGCGCAAGACCTGTTGAAGCGGATGGCGGAGAACCAGGCCGATTTCACTCTGACCTTTCGCCGGTTATGCGATGCGGCGGCCGGGCCGCAGGGCGATGCCGCCGTGCGGGAGTTGTTCGCCGACGGGTCGGCGTATGATGCATGGGCCGAGCGCTGGCGGGCGCGGCTCCACACGGAGCCGGGAGGCGAGCACGCGGGCGCGGCCGCCATGCGGTCGGTCAATCCGGCTTTCATTCCGCGTAACCATCTGGTGGAGGAAGCACTGAACGCGGCGATCGAACAGGGCGATTTCGCGCCCTTCGAGCAATTGCTCGAAGTCGTGTCCCGGCCCTACGAGGACAATCCCGCCTTCGCGCGCTATGCCGCGCCGCCGCTGCCCGAACAAAGGGTGCAGCGGACGTTTTGCGGCACCTGACCGCGGCGGGAGAAACCATCCGCGGTCTCGCCCCAGGGCGTCAGATCCCCACGCGTTGCAGCCAATCGCCGGCGCGGGCCACGGCGTCGCGGGCTTTCTGCACCATCGTCGTGGCGCGCAGGAAGCCGTGCACCAGGCCGGGATAGGTTTCGACCTCCACCGCCACGCCGGCGGCCTTGAGTTTTTCGGCGAAAGCCTCGCCTTCGGAGCGCAGCACGTCCAGTTCCGCCAGCAGCACCAGGGTCGGGGGCAAACCACGCAGGTCGGCACGCATCGGCGCCGCCCAGGGGTGGGCCCGGTCGGCTTCGTGCGGCACGTAGACGGACCAATAGAACGCCATCCGCTCCTTCGTCAGGCCGTAGCCGGTCTCGAATTCCTGGTAGCTCGGCGTGTCCAGCCTGCTGTCGCAGACCGGATAGGTGGCGAGGATGGCATGGATCGCCGGCCCGCCCTGCTCGCGCAGCATCAGCGTGGTGCCGAGCGCCAGGTTGGCGCCGGCACTGTCGCCGCCGATCAGGATGCGGCTTGGGTCGAGGCCCCATTCGGCGCCGTGCCCGGCGACGTGGCGCACCACCGCGGCGGCTTCCTCGATCGCCTGCGGAAACTGGGCTTCGGGTGACAGCGTGTAATCCACGCTGATGACGCTGACCTGGCCGGCGGCGGCGAGTTCGCGGCAGATGCGGTCATGCGTGTCGATCGACATCCACACCCAGCCGCCGCCATGCAGATACACCAGCGTGGGCAGGATTTTGTCGGTGCGCGGCCGGTAGGTGCGGCACAGGATGCGCCTTCCGCGGCCCATCACCCAGCGGTCCGTGGTCTCGGCCATTTCCGGGCCGCCCTGCGCGTAGGGCAGGTTCAGCAACTCGTTCACGCGCCGATGCGGACCCAAGGGCTGCACCGGCTGCACCGGCGGATATTTGGCGGCCGCCTCGTCGAATTTCTGCTGGTTGGCGACCATCTCCGGGTCCCAGCGCGACCGATCGTTCATTCGACGCTTCTCCTTCTGTGCGCGTGGAATGCAACCCCACTCCGCTTCCTTTGGCAATGCGGCGGCCGCCCGGTTGGGCTAGTTTCCAGGCCAATGAGTGGAACGCCCGTCGCTGTCTCCCCCGCCGTGCTGAAGACGGCACGCCGCCGCGCGATCCTGTGCGTGCTGGGGTCGTCGCTGGCGTTCGCGCTGTCCGCCGCGCTGGTCAAAGGCCTCGGCGCCGGCATCCCCACGATCGAGATCGTGCTGTTCCGCAGCCTGGTGGCGTTCGCGGTTATTTCCCCCCTGTTGCTGCGCCATGGCGGGTGGCGGGCGCTGAAGACCAGCCGCCCGCTCAGCCATGCCGTGCGGACGATGTATGGGTTTCTTGGCATGGTCACGTCGTTCTACGGCTATCGGATGCTGCCGCTGGCGATGGTGACGGCGCTGGGCTTCGCCATGCCGTTGTTCCTGACGGTGCTGTCGGTGCCGCTGCTTGGCGAGCGTGTTGGCTGGCGGCGTGCGACGGCGATCCTGGTCGGCTTCGCCGGCGTGGTCGTGATGGTGCGCCCCATTCCCCAGATCATGGGGCATGGCGGAGTGGGCGATGACCCGGTGGCCCTGGGCGCGGTGGCGTTCGTGGTGCTGGGCGTGATGGCCTGGGCGCTGGCGATGATCTCCATCCGCAAGATGGGCCGCATCGGGGAGCCGAATGTCACGATCGTGGCGTGGTTCAGCCTGGGCAGTGCCGCCATCGCCGCGGCCGGCTCGGTGCCGGTATGGGTGACGCCCAATGCGATGCAGTTGGCCGCGCTGGTCGGGGTGGGCGTTATCTCCGGCATTGCGCAGCTGTTGATGACCGAGGGCTACCGCACCGGGGAAACCACACTGGTGGCGCCGTTCGAATACAGTGCCATCCTGTACACCACGCTGCTTGGCATGTTGCTGTGGGACGAAGTGCCGGATGCGTGGAACATCCTGGGCATCGCGATCGTGGTGGCGTCGGGGATATATATCTACCGGCGGGAAGTCTCGCTTGGATTGAAGCGCTAATTAATCATCCCTGCGATCACGATGGTCAGCAGACCCAGGATCAGGTTGATCCCGATCAGCTTGCGGATGGCGTTTGCCGCTTCCGGGCGGCTGGCCGGGTCGGTGCGAAAGCGCTTCCACGGGCCGACGAAGATCCAGATGAAAACGCCGGCCATGATCAGGCCGGTCAGGTGCATAACGTGGATATACGGGCTGGCGCCGGCGAAGCCGCCATAGAGGCCGAACAGCATGAGGTAGCCGCTCAGCAGCACCAGCGGCATGGCGTGCCAGACGATCAGGAAGAAGCGC
>JBBIQA010000015.1:1955-30979 GCA_037442565.1 Rhodospirillales bacterium | reverse complement strand
AGCCCGACGGCGAAGGCGTTGGCGAATCCGGCGCGGTTGCCGAGCACGGCGGAGCATAGCCGGAAACCTTCCCGGGCGATCGCGGTTTCCACAGCGCTGCGCAATTTGGATGCCTTGGGCGAGCGGTTCAGCACCAGGGCCGCGCGGCGCTTTTCCGTCAGGGCCAGTTTCAGCGTGCCCTCGGCGGCCCAGAGATCGGGCGGACTGGGCTGCACCGGCACCAGCACCAGGTCGGCACTGCGGATCGCCAGGCGGGCCTCGGTGTCGATCTGCGGCGGGCTGTCGATCAGCACGACATCGTGGCTGCGTTTGAGCTTTTCCAGTTCTGCGGCCAGCCGCCAGCCGGACACCTGCGACAGATGAATTTCGGCCGGGGCATTGGCCCGGGCACCGCGCAGCGCGTGCCAGCGCGACAGGCTGCGCTGCGGGTCGATGTCCAGCAATGCCACGCGCCGGTCCGCGGCCAGGGCCGCCGCCAGATGGGCCGCCAGGGTGGTCTTGCCGGCGCCGCCCTTCTGCTGGGCGACCGTGATCACGATGGCCATCGGCTGCGACTCCATTGCTGCGCCGCAGCATCTTATCCGAACTGCTGCGCCGCAGCACAGTATCCGATCGGAAGCTGGAAGGGGATACCAATCCGGGACCGGTCGAAATCGACCCTGCGCGGCTTGTCTGGCACAGTGGCTGGATGGAATTCGACAGCGCCTGGGAAAACAACCTGCTGCAGCGCCCGGAACTGCTCACGCCCGCGCAGATGGGCCGAGCCGATGCGCTGGCGCCGGGGCTGGGTGCGCCCGGGGTACAGCTGATGGAGCACGCGGGACGGGCGGTGGCGCGGGCGATCCGGGCCCGGCTGCGCCCCTGCCGCACGCTGGTGCTGTGCGGCCCCGGCAACAATGGCGGCGACGGCTATGTCATCGCCCGGCATTTGCAGCAGGAAGGCTGGCCGGTCACGGTCGCCGCGCTGGCTCCGCCGCGGGCGGGAACGGACGCCGCCTGGGCCGCAGCCGGGTGGCACGGCCCGACGACCGCCTTCACCCCGGCGGAGGCGGCGCGCGCGGCGCTGGTGGTGGACGCGGTGTTCGGCGCCGGATTGGCGCGCGACGTCGATGGGCTGGCGGCGCAGACCCTGGCCGCGGCATCGCGCGTCGTGGCGGTGGACGTGCCGAGCGGCCTGGATGGCGCATCCGGCGCAGTGCGCGGCTTCGCGCCGCAAGCCGACCTGACCGTGACATTCTTCCGGCTGAAGCCGGGCCATCTGCTGCTGCCGGGGCGGCGGTTGTGTGGGGAACTGGTGCTGGCCGATATCGGTCTGCCGGCCGCGGTGCTGGCGGAGATTCGGCCTGATTGCCGGATCAACCTGCCCGGCCTCTGGCGTGTTCCACCGCTGCGGCTGGACGGGCACAAATACAGCCGGGGTCACGTAACCATCCTGGGCGGCGCAGCCATGACCGGCGCGGCCCGGCTGGCGGCGGAGGCGGCGCGGCGCACCGGGGCCGGGATGTTGACCATCGCCGCCCACGGCAACGCAGACCTGTACCGCGCTGGCGCCGCCGGCGTGCTGGTGGACGAGCGGCCGGTCGAGGTGCTCCTGAGCGATCCCCGCCGCAACGTCTGGGTTTGTGGCCCCGGCCTCGGGATCGACGCGACCCGTGCCGCGCTGCCGGTGCTGCTGGCCTCGGGCCGGCAGGTGGTCGCCGACGCCGACGCCTTCAGCGCCTGCGCCGGCAATCCGGCCGCATTGCGCGGCGCGGCGGTGCTGACGCCGCATGAGGGGGAATTCGCCCGTGTGTTCGGCGCCATCGGCGCCAACCGGCTGGAAGCGGCGCGAGCGGCGGCGCGGCAGACCGGCGCGGTTGTGTTGCTGAAGGGACCCGACACGGTGGTGGCCGCACCGGACGGGCAGGCGGTGATCAACGCCTCGGCGCCGCCCTGGCTCGCCACCGCCGGGGCCGGGGACGTTCTGGCCGGCATCATCGCCGGGCTGCTGGCGCAGGGGATGCGGACCTTGGATGCCGCCGCCGCCGGCGCCTGGCTGCATGGCCGCGCCGCGCGTCTCGCAGGGCCGGGCATGCTGGCCGAGGACATCGTGCCCAGACTTGCCGCGGCGATCGCACAAGCCGCCGATGCGCTGCCTTTCCCCCAAGACGAAAGTTACCAGGTCAGGCTATAAGGGCAGACCTTCCAGGAGCCCCGCATGAGCGATATCGCGACCGCCGCCGGCCTGTTCGACCGTACCCTGCGCCGCATCGGCTCGCTCTGGCGCGAGCGCACATCCGCCCCGCCCGGCGTGCCGGCGCTGAGCATCGAGCAGCAGATGCGCGCCTGCCTGGACGGCCGCGGCGGCGAGGTCAGCGCGCGCAACCGCACCGCCGGGCTGGCCACGACCTATCTCTCGCTGGACGAGGCCGGGCGGATCGACTTCCTGCGCACCCTGGCCGGCTTCGACTCCGATCCGGAGATCGTCGCCGCCGCCGTCGCCGCGGTGCAGGCGGAGACCGACCCCGCCGGTCGCGCCGCTGCCACCGCCGGCCTGCGCCGCGCGCTCGAAGCGCCGCGGATGCGGCTGCTGAGCCAGTTCAGCTCGATACCGGAGGGGATCAAGTTCCTGGTCGATCTGCGCGCACTGCTGCTGACCAGGACGCGCGGCGACAAGCAACTGGCGGCGCTGGATTCGGATCTGCGCGGCCTGCTGGCGAGCTGGTTCGACCTCGGCTTTCTCGATCTGGCCCGCATCGACTGGTCGAGCCCGGCGTCCCTGCTGGAAAAGCTCGTCAGCTACGAGGCGGTGCACGCCATCCGCTCCTGGACCGATTTGAAGAACCGGCTGGATTCCGACCGCCGCTGCTATGCGTTCTTCCATCCGCGCATGCCGGGAGAACCGCTGATCTTCGTCGAGGTCGCGCTGGTGACCGGCCTCGCCGGCAGCGTGCAGGCCCTGCTGGACGAGGACGCGCCGCTGCTCGATCCGCATGCGGCCGATACGGCGATCTTCTACTCCATCAGCAACTGCCAGCGTGGTCTGGCCGGCATCAGTTTCGGCAATTTCCTGATCAAGCGGGTGGTCGAGCTTTTGTCGGCAGAATTCCGTAATATCAAAACATTCGCCACACTGTCTCCCATACCTGGCTTCCGCCTGTGGCTGGATGAGACACTGAAGGCCAATGCGGACGGCCTGTTGTCGGAGGAGGAGACCGCGGCTCTGCGTGCCGCCGGCCCGGAGGCCGAAACCGGCGCGGCCGCCTTGGCCTCCATCCTGAAGCAGCGGGGCTGGCACAACAAACCGGACCTGTTGGCCGCCGCCGAGCCGGTGCTGACCCGGCTCTCGGCCGGCTATCTGCTGAGCGCGAGCGCTGGCAAGCGGGCGCGCGATCCGGTCGCGCATTTCCATCTTTCCAACGGTGCCCGCGTGGAGCGGATCAACCCGCTCGGCGACATCTCCGACAAGGGCAACAAGGAGAGCGCGACCCTGATGGTCAATTACCTCTACGATTTGCAGAAGATCGAGGATTGGCACGAGGATTACGCCGGCGAGGGCAAGCGAAATGCCTCGATCACGGTGCGACGCCTGGCGCGCGGCTGGGTCTGAAGTTCTAGGGAATACGGACAAAATGAACGCACCATCTATCGCGCCTGCTCCGATCTCCGCGCATGGCGCAGCGGCGGACAGCGATCGGGTTCGAGTACTGAAGCAGCTGGAAAAAAAGCTGCTCTGGCTGTCGGCGTGGATGATCCACAACGCCAATCACATCCGGCCCAACCGGGATGGGCTGAAGGTCGGTGGACACCAGGCCTCCTGTGCGTCGTGCATCTCCATCCTGACGGCGCTGTATTTCGAGATCGCCCGGCCGCAGGACCGCATCGCGGTGAAGCCGCATGCCGGGCCGGTGTTTCATGCGATCAACTACCTGCTGGGCCGGCAGACCGTCGACAAGATGGCCGGGCTGCGCCAGTTCGGCGGCATTCAGCCCTATCCATCGCGGGTGAAGGATGGCGGGGAGGTGGATTTCTCCACTGGGTCGGTCGGGCTTGGCGTCGCCCTGACCAGCTTTTCTGCGCTGATGCAGGATTATGTGCGCCTGCACGGCCTGTCGCGCCCCGGTCTGCCGCATGGGCGGCACATCGCGATCTGCGGCGACGCGGAACTGGACGAGGGCAATATCTACGAGGCGTTGCTGGAGGGTTGGAAGCACGACGTTCGCGATGTCTGGTGGATTATCGACTACAACCGCCAAAGCCTTGATTCTGTGGTTCCAGACCGATTGTTCGGCCGCATCGAAGGGCTGTTCCGCGACATGGGCTGGAACGTCGTCACGATCAAATACGGCCGCAAGCTGCAGGCGGCTTTTGCCCGCGAGGGCGGCGATCTGCTGCGCGCCTGGATCGATGACTGCCCGAACAGCCTGTATTCGGCGCTGACCTTCCAGGGCGGCGCGGCCTGGCGGCAGACGCTGCTGACCGATCTTGGCCGGTCCAAGGGCGTGCGCGGCATTCTCGATCCGCTGTCGGACGACGAACTGGCCGAGCTGATGATGAATCTGGGCGGCCATGACATCGAGACGATCATCGAGACGCTGCGCGCGGCCGATGCCGAGGGCGACCAGCCGACCTGCTTTATTGCCTATACGATCAAGGGCATGGGCCTGCCCTTCGCCGGCCACAAGGACAATCACTCCGGGCTGATGAGCAAGGAGCAGATGGAACTGTTCCGCGAACAGCTGGGCATCCGTCCCGGCCATGAATGGGACATGTTCGAGGGCCTGGATATTTCCGGACCGGACATGCAGGCGTTTCTGGACACGGTGCCCTTCGCCGAGAAGCTGGCGCCGGAAGGCCGCAAGCTGTCGGCGCCGATCGTCGCCGTGCCGGACCTCCTGCCGGCGCCCAAGGTGGCCGGCCGCAAGGCCTCCACCCAGGGCGGTTTCGGCGAGATCCTGGCCGAGATCGGCCGGCCGCAGGGGCCGTACAAGGAACTTGCCGATCACATCATGACCACCAGCCCGGACGTGACGGTTTCCACCAATCTCGGACCCTGGGTAAACCGGCGCGGGATCTTTGACCGGCATACCCGCAACGACGTTTTCCGCGATGCCAAGCTGGCGTCCGCCCAGCGCTGGGGCATGAGTCCCAAGGGCCAGCACATCGAACTGGGTATCGCCGAGCAGAATTTGTTCCTGTTGCTGGGCGCCGCGGGGCTTTCCGCTTCGCTGACGGGGGCGCGGGTGCTGCCGATCGGCACGGTGTACGATCCGTTCGTCAACCGTGGCCTCGATGCGCTGATCTATGCCTGTTACCAGGATGCGCGGTTTTTGCTGGTCTCCACCCCGTCCGGCATCACGCTCGGGCCGGAAGGCGGGCAGCATCAGTCGATCAACACCCCGCTGATCGGCATGGCGGCGGACCGGCTGGCGAGCTTCGAGCCGGCCTATGTCGATGAACTCGCGATCCTGCTGCGCCACGCGTTCCACTTCATGCAGCAGCCGGATGGCTCGGCGGTGTGGTTGCGCCTGTCAACCCGCCAACTCGATCAGCCGGAGCGGATGCTGGATCCGGCTTCGGTGATCGCCGGGGCGCATTGGGCGGTTCCGCCGGCGCCGGGGGCGCGGATCGCCATCGCCTATCAGGGAGCGATCGCGCCGGAGGCGGAGGCGGCTTTCGCCGAATTGCGCAGCGAAGATCCCGGTGCGGGTCTGCTGGCCATCACCAGCCCGGATCGGCTGCATGCCGGGTGGTTGGACGCCAAGCGGGCGCGCCGGGCGGGGGATCGGGCGGCGACGGCGCATATCGAGCGCATTCTCGGCGCGTTGGCGCCCGAGGCGGCGCTGGTGACGGTGCTGGACGGCCACCCGGCGGCGCATTCCTGGCTCGGCGCGGTGCGCGGCCAGCGCGTGGTGCCGCTCGGGCCGGACCATTTCGGCCAGAGCGGCGACCTGCCCGACCTCTATGCCGAATACGAGGTGGACTCCGACGCGATCCTGGATGCCTGCGCACAGGCGTTGCTGGGAGCCTGATCGACACAGGCGCTGCCGCCTGCTTACGGGTTCTGGCCGGCATAGCCCAGGATCCTCGAAAGGCTGGCCGCGTGGGCCATGACCGTCGGAACCAGGGCTTGTGCCTGCGCCAGCGGCGTCCGCAGCGACGCGGTGGCGATGAACAGGGCGGCGATCACCTCGCCGCCCAGCTCGCGCACGGGAGCGGCGACGCCGATGCCGCCTTCGTTGACCTCCTGCACCGTCAGCAGATAGCCGCGCGATCGGATGCGCAGCAGGTCGGCAGCGATCCAGGCGGGGTCGGTCCGGGTCTGCGGCGTGAAGCGCGCCAGCCGCTCGGCCAGGGCATGCTTCTGCAGGGATGGCGGGGCATAGGCCAGCAACAGCCGGCCCGGTCCGGCATGCAACTGGCGGATTTGGCCGATTTCCTCATGTTGGCGCAGCCTCTGGTCCGCCTTGTGCACCGCCTGGATCCGGCTGGTCGCGCCTTCCCGCATCATCAGATAGGCGTTCTCGCCGCTGACCTTTGCCAGCGATGCGAGAACCGGCCGCGCGGCCGCCGCCAGGGCACCCTGCGCGGCCGCGACGCGGCCGAGCGTGGCGTTGCGAGGACCGAGCCGCCAGGGGCCGCGCGCGCCGTCCTGAACCGAGACCCCCCGCCGCTCCAGGGTGCGCAGCATACGAAACGCCAGGCTGCGGGTGCATCCCGTCGCCGTGGCCAGGCTGGCGAGGGAGGACGGCCCAAGCCGGGCCATGGCCTCCAGCAGGTCGAGTGCCCGGTCCACCGCGGCCACGCTGTAGTCGCGGGGCTGGGGGCGGGCATCCGGCGGCGGGCTGTCCGGCTTCGCGGATCCCCGGCTCGCTCGCTGGAGGGAGGGATGGCTCCCGGCGCTCTTCATTAGGGTAGTATAATTCAATGCACTACAGTCTTGAGTTGTATTTCTGTCATGTTAACACTTTATTCCGTGCTATGCCGGCCGGTGGCCGGCGGTCCCGATGTGCGCGGGCGCTTGTCGTGGCGTGACACCTGCGCTAAGTCCCCCGGCTCTTTCGTGCGTTGCGCCGCCGGCGGGCTTCGCGTGCGTAGCTGCCTGCTGCGCTTCGCTGGTGGGGAGCGGGCGTGGTGAAATTGGTAGACACGCCAGATTTAGGTTCTGGTGGCGCAAGCCGTGGGGGTTCAAGTCCCTCCGCCCGCACCACAGGCCTGAGAGCGGCCTTTCTCGTGCCTTCTCGCGGCTTGGTGCCGCGACATCGGGTGCGGCGAGGGTTCCTGTGACGGCGTTGAATTTTGGCGACGATTAACTGAGGATTTCCTGACAGATGCAGGTTACCGAGACGCTCTCCGACGGGCTGAAGCGCGCTTTCACCGTGGTCGTTCCGGCCGGCGACATCGAGAGCCGCCGCACCGCGCGCCTTGCCGATCTGGGCAAGACCCTGCGCCTGCCGGGCTTCCGCCCCGGCAAGGTGCCCATGACCATCGTGCGCCAGCGCTACGGCACCGCCGTGACCGCCGAGGTGGTCGAGGAACAGGTGAACGAGGCCACCCAGAAGGTGATGACCGATCGCGGCCTGCGCCCCGCCATGCAGCCGAAGGTGGAGGTGATCAGCCTCGACACTGAGGGCCAGGGCGTCAAGGACCTGGAATTCAAGGTCGAGATGGAGCTGCTGCCGGAAATCGCGATGCCCGATTTCGCGGCCATCCATCTGACCCGCCGCAAGGCGGAGGTGCCGGCGGAATCGGTCGACAAGGCGCTCGGCGAGCTCGCCACGCGCAACCGCGAACTGGTCGACCTGACGCCGGAAGAGCTGGAAACCCGCACCGCGGCGGCCGGTGACGTGCTGACGGTGGATTACCTCGGCCGCATCGATGGCGAGGCCTTCGCTGGCGGCACCGGCACGGACATGGACGTGGAGATCGGCGGCGCCGGGTTCATTCCCGGCTTCTCCGAGGGGATGATCGGCATGAAGCCGGGCGAGACCCGGATGATCGACGTGACCTTCCCCGAGGAATACGGCGCCAAGGAACTGGCCGGCAAGGCCGCGACCTTCGAGATCACCGCCAAGAAGCTGCGCACCGCCAAGCTGCCGGAGGTCGACGACGAGTTGGGCAAGAAGCTCGGTTTCGAGGGGCTTGAGCCGGTTCGAACCCTGATCACCGAGCAGATGCAGCGCGAATACGACCAGCTGACCCGCATGCGGTTGAAGCGCGAGCTGCTGGACCAGCTGGCCGCGACAGCCAGCTTCCCCGCGCCCGAGGGCATGGTGGAGGCCGAGTTCGCCCAGATCTGGCAGCGCATCGAGGCCGACCGTGCCGCCGACAAGCTGGACGAGGAAGACAAGTCCAAGGACGAGGACACCTTGAAGTCCGAATACCGCGCCATCGCCGAGCGCCGGGTGCGCCTAGGCCTGCTGCTGGCCGAGATCGGCCGGGTGAACAGCCTGACCGTCGGCGCCGACGAGATGACCCGTGCGATGCGCATGGAGGCGTCGCGCTACCAGGGCCAGGAACAGCAGGTGATGGAGTTCTTCCGCGCCAACCCGCAGGCCGCCGAGTCGCTGCGGGGCCCCCTGTTCGAGGACAAGGTGGTCGATTACGTCCTGGAACTGGCGACGGTGAACGACGTGACCGTCACGCCGGAGGAACTGGTGGCCGAGCCCCCGGCCAATCCCGAGGCTGCTCCGGCGGCCTGAACCCTGGCCGGTGTGCCCACGCCCGGTTGACGCGAAACGCCGGCCGGGCTGGGATGGCGGAACTGGGATGCCGGAAATGGGGTGACTGGACGCGCGGCGCGATCGGCCTATTTAAGGAAGTGACAGGTTTCATGCCGCAGGATGGCCGGGCGTTTCCAGCGTTTCGCCTGGAGCGCCGGCCGAGCGCGGGGGCGAGGCCGCAGTTGAGAAGGACAGGCTGATGAGGGATCGTGATCCCGTCGAAATCTACAACAACTCGCTGGTGCCGATGGTGGTCGAACAGACCGCGCGCGGCGAGCGGGCCTATGACATCTACTCCCGCCTGCTGAAGGAACGCATCATCTTCCTGACCGGCGCGGTGTTCGACCAGGTAAGTTCGCTGCTCTGCGCACAGCTGCTGTTCCTGGAGTCGGAGAACCCGAACAAGGACATCTCCTTCTACATCAACAGTCCCGGCGGCGTGGTTTCGGCCGGCCTGGCGATCTACGACACGATGCAATATGTCCGCAGCCCGGTCAGCACCGTGTGCATCGGCCAGGCCGCCTCCATGGGCAGCCTGCTGCTCGCGGCCGGCGCCAAGGGCAAGCGCTATGCCCTGCCGAACGCCCGCGTGATGGTGCACCAGCCCTCCGGCGGCGCCCAGGGCCAGGCGACGGATATCGAGATCCAGGCGCGCGAGATCCTGACGCTTCGCAAGCGTCTGAACGAGATCTATGTGCACCACACCGGCCAGCCGATCGAGGCGATCGAGAGCAAGCTGGAGCGCGACAGCTACATGTCGGCCCAGGAAGCGCTGGATTTCGGCATTGTCGATGAGGTTGTGCTCAATCGTCCGGCTTCCGGCGACGATGCCGACAAGTCGGGCGACAAGGGCGGGGCGCTCAAGACCTGAGCGCCGTTTTCCCGATTTCCCAAATCGACCGCGGTTGCATTCACGGCGTGTCGTTCCGTCGATCGGACTTGCCGCTGGCCCGGCGCAGGGCCCATATGTGCGTCATGGTTATGCCGCACAGGTTCTTGTCCGGTTCCCCCCGCGGGGTCTAGACTTATATGTTCGCGACCCGGGGACGTCCCGGGGCAGGAGTGCACATGAGCAAACCACCGGCTGATTCGAAGAATACCTTGTACTGCTCGTTCTGCGGCAAATCGCAGCATGAAGTGCGCAAGCTGATCGCCGGTCCGACGGTGTTCATCTGCGACGAGTGCGTCGAATTGTGCATGGACATCATCCGCGAGGAGCACAAGACCCATCTGGTCAAGTCCCGCGACGGCGTGCCCACGCCGCGCGAGATCTGCAAGGTGCTGGACGATTACGTGATCGGCCAGGACCACGCCAAGAAGGTGCTCTCGGTCGCGGTGCATAACCACTACAAGCGGTTGGCGCACGGCCAGAAGAACAACGACATCGAGATCGCCAAGTCCAACATCCTGCTGGTCGGTCCCACCGGCTCCGGCAAGACGCTGCTGGCGCAGACCCTGGCGCGCATCCTGGATGTGCCGTTCACCATGGCGGACGCCACCACCCTGACCGAGGCCGGCTATGTGGGCGAGGATGTGGAGAACATCATCCTCAAGCTGCTGCAATCGGCCGACTACAATGTGGAGCGGGCGCAGCGCGGCATCGTGTATATCGACGAGGTCGACAAGATCAGCCGCAAATCGGACAATCCCTCGATCACCCGCGACGTGAGCGGGGAGGGCGTGCAGCAGGCGCTGCTGAAGATCATGGAGGGCACCGTGGCCTCCGTGCCGCCGCAGGGCGGGCGCAAGCATCCGCAGCAGGAATTCCTGCAGGTGGACACGACCAATATCCTGTTCATCTGCGGCGGCGCCTTCTCCGGCCTCGAGAAGATCATCGGCGCCCGCGGCAAGGGCTCGGGCATCGGCTACGGGTCGGACGTCCGTGCCCCGGACGAGCGGCGCACCGGCGCGATCCTGAAGGAGGTCGAGCCCGAGGATCTGCTGAAATTTGGCCTGATCCCCGAGTTCATCGGACGCCTGCCGGTGGTCGCCACGCTGGAAGACCTCGATGAGGGCGCGTTGGTGGAGATCCTCACCAAGCCGAAGAACGCGCTGGTCAAGCAGTACGGCCGGCTGTTCGAGATGGAGGGGGTGAAGCTCACCTTCACCGACGACGCACTGCGCTCCGTCGCCACCCGCGCCATCGCCCGGCGCACCGGCGCGCGCGGCCTGCGCTCGATCATGGAGCAGATCCTGCTGACCACGATGTTCGAACTGCCCGGCCTGGATGGGGTGGAGGAAGTGGTGATCAACCGCGAGGTCGCCGAAGCCCGCGCCAACCCGCTGTATATCCACGGCCAGGAACGCAAGGAAACCAGCGCCTGATCGGGCGCTGGATCGAGGAAAACACGCGGTTCGTGGCGTGTCGCGGTGGATATTTGTCAAGCCCTTGTGCGGCTTCCCCTGCTTGACGATATCCACCATCGAGAAGTGGGGTTTTTGCCCCATGGGAGTGCGGTTCGTGCCAACCTGGGCGAATAGCGCGCCGATCGTCCTTTAGGAGGTCAAATATGACGGATAATACTGAATCGGGCTCCGGGACCCCTCCCGAGAAGCCGGAAGTGCCGAAGAAGGCCGCTGGCGGGCCGGCGAAAACCGAATTGATGGCGGTGCTCCCGCTGCGCGACATAGTCGTCTTCCCGCACATGATCGTGCCGTTGTTCGTGGGCCGGGAGAAATCCGTCCGCGCGCTGGAAGCGGTGATGAAGGACGACAAGCAGATCCTGCTGGTCGCCCAGAAGAATGCCGCGCAGGACGATCCCTCGGTCGAGGACATCTACCGGATCGGCACGGTCTCCACGATCCTGCAGCTGCTGAAGCTGCCGGACGGCACCGTGAAGGTGCTGGTGGAAGGCGGACGGCGTGCGTCGATCTCCAGCTTCAAGGAGACAGAGGCCTATTTCGAGGCCGTCGTCGAGCCCATGCCTGATCCTGATGGCGACGCCAAGGAACTGGAAGCGCTCGGCCGCACCGTGGTTTCGCAGTTCGAGCAATACATCAAGCTGAACAAGAAGATCGCGCCCGAGGTGCTTGTTTCGCTGAACCAGATCGAGGAGCCGAGCAAGCTGGCCGATACCGTTGCCAGCCACCTGAACCTGAAAATCGCCGAAAAGCAGGAATTGCTGGAACTGCCGAAGGTCGGTGAGCGGCTGGAGCGGGTATTCGGGCACATGGAGTCCGAGATCGGCGTGCTGCAGGTGGAAAAGCGCATCCGCAACCGCGTCAAGCGGCAGATGGAGAAGACCCAGCGCGAGTACTACCTCAACGAACAGCTGAAGGCGATCCAGAAGGAACTCGGCGAGGGCGAGGACGGCAAGGACGAGACCGCCGAGCTCGAAGCCAGGATCAAGAAGACCAAGTTTACCAAGGAAGCCCGCGAGAAGGTTCTGGCCGAGCTGAAGAAGCTCAAGACCATGAGCCCGATGAGCGCCGAGGCGACGGTGGTGCGCAACTACCTGGATTGGATGCTGTCCATCCCCTGGAAGAAGCGCAGCAAGGTCAGCAACGACGTGGTGGCCGCCGAGAAGGTGCTCGATGCCGACCATTTCGGCATGGAGAAGGTCAAGGAGCGCATCCTCGAGTATCTGGCCGTGCAGTCGCGCAGCCAGAAGGTCAAGGGTCCGATCCTGTGCCTCGTCGGCCCGCCCGGCGTCGGCAAGACCTCGCTCGGCAAATCCATCGCGCGGGCCACGGGGCGCAATTTCGTCCGCATGTCGCTCGGCGGCGTGCGTGACGAGGCGGAAATCCGCGGCCATCGCCGGACCTATATCGGCTCGATGCCCGGCAAGGTCGTGCAGGGCATGAAGAAGGCGAAGACGTCCAACCCGCTGTTTCTGCTCGACGAGATCGACAAGTTGGGCGCGGATTGGCGCGGCGACCCGTCTTCGGCGCTGCTGGAGGTGCTGGATCCCGAGCAGAACTCCACCTTCAACGACCACTATCTTGAGGTGGATTACGATCTGTCGGACGTGATGTTCGTCACGACGGCCAACAGCCTGCGCATGCCGCAGCCGCTGATGGACCGGATGGAGATCATCCGGATCGCCGGCTACACCGAGGACGAGAAGGTGGAAATCGCCAAGCGGCATCTGATCGCCAAGCAGTCCGAGGCGCATGCCCTGAAGAAGGACGAATGGACGATCAACGACGAGGCGCTGCACGATCTGATCCGCTACTACACCCGCGAGGCCGGGGTGCGGAACCTGGAACGTGAGATCGCCAACCTCGCCCGCAAGGCGGTGAAGGAGATCGTCACCACCAAGGTCAAGAAGCTGGCGATCACCTCGAAGAACCTCGAGAAATACGCCGGCGTCCGCAAGTTCCGCTATGGCGAGACCGAGGACCAGGACATGGTCGGCGTGGTTACCGGCCTGGCCTGGACCGAAGTCGGCGGCGAGATCCTGACGATCGAGAGCGTGCTGCTTCCGGGCAAGGGCAGCATCAAGCAGACCGGCAAGCTCGGCGAGGTCATGCAGGAAAGCGTGTCGGCCGCACTCAGCTATGTGCGCTCGCGGTCGATCAGCTTCGGCATCAAGCCGACCCTGTTCGAAAAGCGGGATATCCACGTGCACGTGCCCGAGGGCGCCACGCCGAAGGACGGTCCGTCCGCCGGTGTCGCCATGTCGGTCTCCATCGTCAGCGTGCTCACGGGCATCCCCGTGCGCCGGGACGTGGCGATGACCGGCGAGATCACGCTGCGCGGCCGGGTGCTGCCGATCGGCGGCCTGAAGGAGAAGCTGCTCGCCGCCTTGCGGGCAGGGATCACCACCGTGTTCATCCCGAAGGATAATGAGAAGGACCTGGCCGAAATCCCTGATAATGTGAAAAAGAACCTGAAAATCATCGCGGTCGCAGACGTCGACCAGGTGATCGCCCAGGCTCTGGTTCGCAAGCCGGAGGCGATCGAGTGGGTGGAGCCGCCGGAGCCGGTGGCGGCTGCCGGAGCCGAGGCGACCGCGGCCTCGCTGCCGCACTAGGCGGCTCGAAAGAAGGAGCGACCCGCCGGCTGGTGCCGGCGGGTCGTTTTTTTCGAGTAATATTTTACCCGCTTCCCCCGGAAAACCGTTCGGGTTTCGTTGACGAGACGGAAACCGCGCCTCTAGTGTCCTTTGGTATGCTCGCCGATTCGTGCTAGCTGCCCGCTTCTTATCCCCACCTGAGTAGGAGAACGACTTCGTGAACAAAATGGATCTGATTGCCAGCGTCGCCGAGCAGGCCGACGTGACCCGCGCCAAGGCTGCGGAGGTGGTCGATGCCGTGTTCGGGGCAATCGAAGCGGCGCTCAAGGGCGGTGAAGAGGTTCGCCTGGTCGGATTCGGCACCTTCGCAACCGCCAAGCGTGAAGCCACCACCGGGCGCAATCCGCGCACCGGCGAGGAAATCCAGATCGCCGCGTCCACCAATGTCCGCTTCAAGGCCGGCAAGGGCCTGAAGGACGCGGTAAACTAGGCATCGGCGATGGCGGGGCCCGGGCAACCGGGCTGATGGCTCGCAGGGCCGCCCGGGGAATGTCCCCGGGCGGCCCTTTGCTTTTGCGCCGGGCCGGTATAATCGGAGGCTTCCGGATCGGGATCTTCTCCGGCGCGGGCGGTTAGCTCAGTTGGTAGAGCGCCTGCTTTACACGCAGGATGTCGGCGGTTCGAGCCCGTCACCGCCCATTCCCCGGAGGCTTTCCGGGCGAGTCGCTGGCCGAAATGCAGCGTCGTCGGCCCCGGATATTTTCGTGCCTTGACGTCGCGGCCACGCCAGCCTAAACGCTGCGCCTCGCTGCCGCTGCGGGAGTAGCTCAGTTGGTTAGAGCGCCGGCCTGTCACGCCGGAGGTCGCGGGTTCGAGCCCCGTCTCTCGCGCCAGCAGCGTAGCGAGTTCGATGTCACGATCTGCTTCGTGGCGTCGGGACAATCTCTTCTTGAAATACGCCGGTGAAAGCCTGCCCTCCACGAGGGCAGGCTTCGGTCGTTTTGGCTCTGGCGGTCCAACCTGGACGTGTCTAATGTCATGCTGCATCGCACAGCTTGGCGGATGCGGTCAGGTCATGTATGGCCTTCTGCAGCACCGGATCACGCGGTGTTGCCTTGTATGGACCGGAAAGAGACATACCCCCGATGCTCACCGAATATCTGCCGATCCTGGTGTTCATGGTCATCGCCGGCGTCATCGCCCTGGCGATGGTGGGCGGCTCCCTGATCGCGGCGCGGCAGAAGCCGTATGCGGAGAAGCTGTCGGCCTATGAGTGCGGCTTCGAGGCATTCGACGACGCCCGCCGCCGATTCGACGTGCGGTTCTACCTGGTGGCCATCCTGTTTATCATCTTTGATCTGGAAGTCGCGTTCTTGTTCCCCTGGGCCGTCAGCCTGTCGCATATCGGGCTGTTCGGCTTCCTGTCGATGGTCGGCTTCCTTGGCGTGCTGACGATCGGCTTCGTCTATGAGTGGTGCAAAGGCGCGCTGGAGTGGGAGTAGGGGGAGTGGGAGTAGGGGGAGTGGGAGTAAGCTTATGAGCGCTGCGACAGGGATCGCCTGGAACGGAAGGGAACTGCCCCCCGGCCCGGCGCAGGACGCGGTGATCAAGGGCATCACCGGGGAAATCTCCGACAAGGGCTTCGTGGTCGCCAATCTGGACAAGGTGGTGAACTGGGCCCGCACCGGCAGCCTGTGGCCGATGACCTTCGGCCTTGCCTGCTGTGCGGTGGAGATGATCCACGCCTACATGCCCCGGTACGATCTGGACCGCATGGGCATTATCCCGCGCGCCTCTCCACGCCAGTCGGACGTGATGATCGTGGCCGGCACGCTGACCAACAAGATGGCCCCCGCTTTGCGCAAGGTTTACGACCAGATGCCGGAGCCGCGCTGGGTGATCAGCATGGGCAGCTGCGCCAATGGCGGCGGCTACTATCATTATTCGTATTCGGTGGTGCGCGGCTGCGATCGCGTGGTGCCGGTCGATATTTACGTGCCGGGCTGCCCGCCGACGGCCGAAGCATTGGTGTATGGCATCATGCAGCTGCAAAAGAAGATCCGCCGCACCGGGACGATCCTCCGTGGCTGACGAACCCGCCCCCGAAACCGCTCCGGCTCCCCCGCCGCCGCCCACGCCCGCCGAGATCCTGGCCGCCGACGTCGGCGGCCTGCCCGGCGTGATCTCCACGCAGATCGACAAGGGTGAAATCGTCGTGCTCGCCGAGCGTGATGCGCTGTACGGGCTGATGTCGACGCTGTGCGACGACCCGCGCTTTGCCTTCGAGCAGGTGATGGACATCTGCGGCGTGGACTGGCCGGAACGCGAAGAGCGATTCGATGTGGTCTACAACCTGCTGTCGGTGTCGCTGAACCACCGGCTGCGCGTGATCGTGACGACCGATGAAACCAAACCGGTGCCCTCCGTGCACGGCATCTGGCCGGTGGCGACCTGGTGGGAGCGCGAGGCGTGGGACCTGTTCGGGATCGTGTTCTCCGGTCAGCCCGATCTGCGCCGCATCCTGACCGATTACGGTTTCGAGGGGCATCCGCTGCGCAAGGATTTCCCGCTGACCGGCTATGTCGAGGTTCGCTACGACGAGGACCGCAAGGCAGTGGTCTATGACAAGGTCCAGCTGACCCAGGATTTCCGCAATTTCGATTTCGTCTCCCCCTGGGAAGCGATGACCACGCTGCCGGGCGACGAGAAGGTGCATACCGAGCGGGCTGAAGAAGCGAAGGCTAAAGGTTGATCCGATGAATGAATTGACCACACCCAGCCCCGCTGAGATCGCCGCCAAAACCACCCGCACGGTGGAGATCGACACCCATTCGATCAATTTCGGCCCACAGCATCCCGCCGCGCATGGCGTGCTGCGCCTGATCCTGGAAATGGACGGCGAGGTGGTCGAACGCGCCGATCCGCATATTGGCCTGCTGCATCGCGGCACCGAAAAGCTGATCGAATACAAGAGCTACATCCAGGCGCTGCCGTATTTCGACCGGCTCGATTACGTGTCGCCGATGTGCCAGGAACACGCCTTCGCCCTGGCGGTGGAGAAGCTGCTGGGCATCGAGCCGCCCGAACGCGGCCAGTGGATCCGCACGATGTTCGCGGAGATCACGCGCATCCTGAACCATCTGCTGAACCTGACGACCTACGCGCTCGATGTCGGCGCCATCACGCCGAGCCTGTGGGGCTTCGAGGAGCGGGAGAAGCTCATGGAATTCCATGAGGCGGCTTCCGGCGCCCGGCTGCATGCGAATTACTTCCGCCCCGGCGGCGTGGCGAAGGAC
The DNA here is from genome assembly GCA_037442565.1 of Rhodospirillales bacterium. Taxonomy (GTDB): domain Bacteria; phylum Pseudomonadota; class Alphaproteobacteria; order Acetobacterales; family Acetobacteraceae; genus PALSA-911. The sequence goes on along the minus strand of JBBIQA010000015.1, from coordinate 14,023 downwards.
CTGCCGGCCGGCCTGGAAGACAAGATCGCCGAGTGGGCCGAGACCTTTCCGAAGTTCATCGATGATCTGGAAGGCCTGCTGACGTCCAACCGAATCTGGAAGCAGCGCACCGTGGACATCGGCGTGCTGACCGCCGAGGAGGCTTTGGCCTGGGGCTTCACCGGTCCCTGCCTGCGCGCCTCGGGCGTGCCGTGGGACCTGCGCCGGGCGCAGCCGTACGACAAATACGCCGAGGTGCAGTTCGACATCGCGATCGGCCGCAACGGCGACTGCTACGACCGCTATCTGATGCGCATCGCCGAGGCGCGTGAGAGCGTGAAGATCATCCAGCAATGCCTGGCTAAGATGAAGCCTGGCCCGGTGAAGGTGCAGGACCGCAAGTTCTCGCCGCCCACGCGCGCCGAGATGAAGCGGTCGATGGAAGCGCTGATCCATCACTTCAAGCTGTACACCGAGGGCTATCACGTGCCCGCCGGCGCCACCTATACCGCGGTGGAAAGCCCGAAGGGCGAGTTCGGCGTCTATTTGGTATCCGACGGAACCAACCGCCCCTATCGCTGCAAGATCCGTGCGACCGGCTTCGCCCATTTGCAGGCAACCGAGACGATGGCGCGGCGGCACATGCTGGCCGACGCCGTGGCGATCATCGGATCGCTGGATATCGTGTTCGGCGAGATCGACAGGTAGTCATGACTGAAACCAATACCGTGCAACCGACCGAGTTCAGCTTCGACGCCGAGAGCGACGCGGTGATCGCGAAGCATCTGGCGAAATACCCGGCCGGCAAGCAGGCCAGCGCCGTGCTGCCGCTGCTGGATATCGCCCAGCGGCAGATGAAGCGGACCACCGGCAGCGCCTGGATCCCCCGCGTGGCGATGGACGAGATCGCCCGCCGGCTCGATATGGCGCCGATCCGCGTCTATGAGGTCGCCACCTTCTATCTGATGTTCAACACCAGGCCGGTCGGCACCTGGCATTTGCAGCTTTGCACCACCACGCCGTGCTGGCTGCGCGGCTCCGACGACGTGGTGGCGGCCTGCCGCAAGGTGACGGGAATTCAGGGCTGGGGCGAGACAAGTGCGGACGGCAAATTCACCATGACCGAGGTCGAGTGCGTCGGCGCCTGCGTCAATGCGCCGATCCTGCAGGTGAACGACGATTTCTACGAGGACATGGACGCGTCCTCGACGATCGAACTGCTGGAAGCGTTGAAGGCCGGCACGCAGCCGCCCGTCGGCTCGGCCAAGGGCCGGCAGGCATCTGCCCCCGAAGGCGGGCCGGAGACGCTGACGACGCTGCAATTCCCCTCCACCTCCGCTGGAGAGTGATGCGATGCTCGACGACAAGGACCGCATCTTCACCAACCTGTATGGCCTGCACGACTGGGGCCTGAAGGGCGCCCTGGCGCGCGGCGACTGGGACGGCACGGCGGCGATCCTGGCGCGCGGGCGCGACGCGATCGTGGAGGAGATGAAGACCTCCGGCCTGCGCGGCCGCGGCGGCGCAGGGTTCCCGACCGGGCTGAAATGGTCGTTCATGCCGAAGACATCGGACGGTCGGCCGCATTACCTGGTGGTCAATGCCGACGAGTCCGAGCCCGGCACCTGCAAGGACCGCGACATCATCCGCCACGACCCGCACAAGCTGGTCGAGGGCTGCCTGATCGCGTCGTTCGCGATGGGGGCGAATGCCGCCTACATCTATATCCGCGGCGAGTTCTACAACGAGGCGCTGCATCTGCAGGCGGCGATCGACCAGGCCTATGAGGCCGGGCTGATCGGCAAGAATGCCTGCGGGTCGGGCTATGATTTCGATTGCTACCTGCATCGCGGCGCCGGCGCGTATATCTGCGGCGAGGAAACCGCGCTGCTGGAGAGCCTGGAAGGCAAGAAGGGCATGCCGCGGCTGAAGCCGCCGTTCCCCGCCGCCGTCGGGCTGTACGGCTGCCCGACCACGGTGAACAATGTCGAGTCGATCGCGGTGGCGCCGACCATCCTGCGCCGGGGGGCCGCCTGGTTCTCCGGCCTTGGCCGGCCCGGCAACACCGGCACCAAGCTGTTCTGCATTTCCGGCCACGTGAACAAGCCGTGCAATGTGGAAGAGGAACTCGGCATTCCCATGCGCGAGCTGATCGACCGCTATGCCGGCGGCGTGCGCGGCGGCTGGGACAACCTGCTGGCGGTGATCCCCGGCGGGTCCTCGGTGCCGATGCTGCCGAAGGCGATCTGCGACGACATGCTGATGGATTTCGACAGCCTGCGCGCCGCGCGCAGCGGGCTCGGCACCGCCGCCGTGATCGTGATGGACCAGTCCACCGACCTGATCAAGGCGATTGCCCGGCTGGCGCAGTTCTACAAGCATGAAAGCTGCGGCCAGTGCACGCCGTGCCGTGAGGGCACCGGCTGGATGATGCGGGTGATGAACCGCATGGTGCAGGGCCGCGCGGAAATCGCCGAGATCGACGTTCTGGAGCAGGTGACAAGGCAGATCGAGGGGCACACGATCTGTGCCCTGGGCGATGCGGCGGCATGGCCGATCCAGGGGCTGATCCGGCATTTCCGGCCGGTGATCGAGGCGCGTATTGCCGCTTATAAGGCCGGTCGCGCGCCGGTAACGCAGCTGGCGGCGGAGTAGGAAAATGGCCAAAGTCACCGTCGACGGCATTGAGGTCGAGGTCCCCAACGGGTCCGCCGTAATCCAGGCCTGCGAGGCCGCGGGCATCGAGATTCCGCGCTTCTGCTATCACGAACGCCTGTCGGTTGCCGGCAACTGCCGGATGTGTCTGGTGGAGATCGAGAAGGCGCCGCCGAAGCCGTTCGCCTCCTGCGCCTATCCGGTGGCCGATGGCATGGTCGTGCATACCGACAGCCCGATGGTGCGCCGCGCGCGCCGCGGGGTGATGGAATTCCTGTTGATCAACCACCCGCTGGATTGCCCGATCTGCGACCAGGGCGGCGAGTGCGATCTGCAGGACCAGGCGGTCGGCTATGGCACCGACCGGTCGCGCTATGACGAGAACAAGCGTGCCGTGAAGGACAAGGATCTCGGTCCGCTGGTCAAGACCGTGATGACCCGCTGCATCCACTGCACCCGCTGCATCCGCTTCGCCACCGAGGTGGCCGGCGTGTCCGAACTCGGCGCCACCGGGCGCGGCGAAACGATGGAAGTGGGCACCTATGTCGAAAAGGCGCTGTCCACGGAGCTGTCGGGCAATCTGATCGACCTCTGCCCGGTCGGCGCGCTGACCTCCAAGCCATACGCGTTCACCGCCCGTCCGTGGGAGCTGAAGAAGACCGACAGCGTGGACGTGCTGGACGCCGTCGGCGCCAATATCCGCATCGACACCCGTGGCCCCGAGGTTTTGCGGATATTGCCGCGCTTGAACGAGGACGTGAACGAGGAATGGCTGGGCGACAAGTCGCGTTTCGCGCTTGACGGCCTGCGGCGCCGCCGGCTGGACAAGCCATGGGTACGCCGCGACGGCAAGCTGCATCCGGCGACGTGGACGGAGGCCTTCGCCGCAGTTGCGGAAAAACTGAAGGGCAAGGAAGGCGACCGGATCGGCGCCATCGCCGGCGATCTCTGCGATGCCGAGAGCATGCTGGCATTGAAGGACCTGATGGGCGCGTTGGGCTCGGTAAATCTGGATTGCCGGCAATACGGCGAGAAGCTGGATGGCTCGCGGCGGGATTTCTACCTGTTCAACTCCGGGATTGCCGGAATCGAGGACGCGGACGCGATCCTGATCATCGGCTCCAACCCGCGCCATGAGGCGCCGGTGCTGAACGCGCGTATCCGCAAGCGCTATGTCGCGGCGAATATCCCGATCGCCGTGATCGGCACGAACGCCGACCTGACCTATCGCGCGGAGCATCTTGGAGACGGCCCCGCCGTTCTGAAGGCATTGCTCGACGGCAACCATCCGTTCGCGGAAGTATTGAAGGCAGCGCAAAAACCGATGATCATCGTCGGCCAGGGGGCGCTGAGGCGCGCCGATGGCGAGGCGGTGCTGGATGGGGCCTGGACGCTGGCGGCGCGGAGCGGCGCGCTCGGCGCGGAGTGGCATGGCTTCAACGTGTTGCACACCGCCGCTTCGCGCGTGGGCGCGCTCGATATCGGCTTCGTGCCGGGCGTTGGCGGCAAGGGCGTGGCCGGGATGATGGGCGGCGGCGTGGATGTGCTGTGGCTGCTGGGGGCGGACGAGTTCGACACCTCGCGGATCGGCACCAACACCTTCGTTGTCTATCAGGGCCATCACGGCGATGCCGGCGCGGCGCGGGCGGACGTGATCCTGCCGGGGGCGGCCTACACCGAGAAGAACGGCACCTATGTGAACACCGAGGGGCGGGTGCAGCGCGGTGCGCTGGCGATCTTCCCGCCCGGCGATGCGCGGGAGGATTGGACGATCCTGCGCGCGTTCAGCGCGGTGATCGGCAAGACCCTGCCGTACGATACCCTGGATGCGCTGCGGGCGCGGCTGGAGAAGGTCAATCCGGTGTTCGCCCGAATAGGCTTCCTGCCGCGCTTCCCGTGCACCGATATGACCGGCCCAGGCCGCTCGCCCGGAGCGATGAGCGACGCGGCGTTCACCGACGCGGTGGCGAATTACTACGAGACGGACCCGGTCAGCCGGGCGAGCCCGACCATGGCCGAATGCACGGCGACGTACGCGCCCGCGGTAAAGCTGGCGGCGGAGTAGGGGTATGTTGGAATTCTTCCACACGCCCATTGGGCATCTGATCGTTGTGTTCGCCCAGGCGCTGGCGCTGCTGGTGCCGCTGCTGATCGGCGTGGCCTATCTGACGCTGGCCGAGCGTAAGGTGCTGGCCGCCATCCAACTGCGCCGCGGCCCGAACGTGGTGGGTCCGTTCGGACTGTTCCAGCCGTTCGCCGATGCGCTGAAGATGATCATGAAGGAAACGATCATCCCGTCGGGCGCCAATCGCGGACTGTTCCTGCTGGCCCCGATGCTGACCTTTTCCCTGGCGATGATCGCCTGGGCGGTGATCCCGGTGAACGACGGCTGGGCGATCGCCGATATCAATGTCGGTGTGCTCTATCTTTTCGCGATCAGCTCGCTCGGCGTCTACGGCATCATCATCGCCGGCTGGGCCAGCAATTCGAAATATCCGTTCATGGGCGCGATGCGCTCGGCGGCGCAGATGGTCAGCTACGAGGTCTCGATGGGCTTCGTGATCGTGACCGTGCTGATCTGCGTCGGCAGCCTGAACCTGACCGACATCGTGCGGGCCCAGTCCACCGTGTGGTTCTGCGTGCCGCTGTTCCCGATGTTCATCATCTTCTTCATCTCCACGCTGGCGGAGACCAACCGCTCGCCGTTCGACCTGCCCGAGGGCGAGAGCGAGATCGTGGCCGGGTTCTTCGTGGAATACAGCTCGATGTCCTTCGCGCTGTTCTTCCTCGGCGAATACGCCAACATGATCCTGATGTCGGCGATGACGACCATCCTGTTCCTGGGCGGCTGGCTGCCGCCGATCGACATCGCGCCGTTCAACTGGATCCCCGGGCCGCTGTGGTTCATCGCCAAGATCTGCTTCTTGCTGTTCGTCTTCATCTGGATCCGCGGCACGTTCCCGCGCTACCGGTATGACCAGCTGATGCGCCTTGGCTGGAAAGTGTTTCTTCCCTTTTCGCTGCTGTGGCTGGTGCTGACGGCCGGTGTGCTGATGGCCTTCGGATGGCTGCCCCATGGCGTGTAGCATTGCGGCGTCTGAATTTTCTTTCGAGCGAGGAGCCTGAACCGTGGCATTCCTGGACCGCACCGCGCGGAGCATGCTGCTGGGAGAGCTGGTCTCCGGCATGGCCCTGACGCTGAGGTATTTCTTCAAGCCGAAGGTCACGATCAACTATCCCTATGAGAAGGGTCCGATCAGCCCGCGCTTCAAGGGCGAACACGCGCTGCGCCGCTATCCCAACGGCGAGGAACGCTGCATCGCCTGCAAGCTGTGCGAGGCGGTTTGCCCGGCCCAGGCGATCACCATCGAGGCCGAGCCGCGCGAGGACGGGTCCCGCCGTACCACGCGCTATGACATCGACATGACCAAGTGCATCTATTGCGGGCTGTGCGAGGAAGCCTGCCCCGTGGATGCGATCGTGGAGGGGCCGAACTTCGAGTTCGCCACCGAGACGCGCGAAGAACTGATGTACAACAAGGACAAGCTGCTCGCGAACGGCGATCGGTGGGAACCGGAGCTGGCCCGTCGGCTCGAACTGGACGCGCCCTACAGATGATCACCGCCATCGCCTTCTACGTCTTCACCGCGATCCTGCTGGTCTCTGCCGCGATGGTGGTGACCGCACGCAATCCGGTGCATTCCGTGCTGTTCCTGATCCTGGCGTTCTTCAACGCCGCGGCGCTGTTCCTGATCGCGGGGGCCGAGTTCCTGGCGATGATCCTGGTCATCGTCTATGTCGGCGCGGTCGCGGTGCTGTTCCTGTTCGTGGTGATGATGCTGGACGTGGACTTCGTCGCCATGCGCGAGGGGTTCCAACGCTATCTGCCGGTCGGGCTGGCCGTGGTCACGGTGCTGTTCGCCGAGCTGATCTTCGTGCTCGGCGGCTGGAAGTTCGCGCCCGCGGCGATGGCGGTGAAGTTTTCCGCCATGCCGGCGAGTGGCAGCAACACCGCCGCGATCGGCCGGCTGCTCTATACCGACTACATCTTCCTGTTCCAAACGGCGGGGCTGGTGCTGCTGGTGGCGATGATCGGCGCCATCGTGCTGACCCTGCGCGACCGCAAGACCTCCCGCCACCAGATCATCCGTAACCAGAACGAGCGCCAGCCGGGCGATACGCTGGAGATGGTGGATGTCGCGCTGGGGGCGGGGATCAAGACGTTGGGCATCTACCGGCCGAAGCCGGTGGCGGCGCCCGAGCTGGAACACGCGGAAGCCGGCCATGGCGGCGGGCATGGCCATCATGGCGACGCGCATCATTCGCCGGAGGTTCGCTGATCATGGGTGGCGCGATGACCATCGGCCTGAGCCATTATCTGACCGTCAGCGCCATTCTGCTGGTGCTCGGGATTTTCGGCATCTTCCTCAATCGGAAAAACGTCATCGTTATTCTGATGTCGGTCGAGTTGATCCTGCTGGCGGTCAATCTGAATTTCGTCGCCTTCTCCTCGGTACTCAACGACCTGGCCGGGCAGATCATGGCGATGTTCGTGCTGACCGTGGCCGCCGCCGAGGCGGCGATCGGCCTGGCCATCGTGGTGATCTATTTCCGCAATCGCGGCTCGATCGAGGTCGAGGACGTGACACTGATGAAGGGCTGAAATGAGTTCCACTTCCATCACGGGCGCGCCTTTCGCCTACGGCGTCGCGGTTCTGGCCCCGCTGTTCGGCGCACTGGTCTCTGGTCTGCTGGGCAAAGCGATCGGCGATCGCGCCGCGCAGGCGGTTTCCATCCTGTGCATGATCGTGGCCGCGATCTGCGGTTCCCTGGCGTTTTTCCCGCTGGCGACCGATGCGGCGCACCCCGGCGTGCTGTTGCTGGGCACCTGGATCGATGTCGGCCGGTTCCATGTCACCTGGGCGCTGCGCTACGACACGCTGTCGGCGGCGATGGTGGCGATGGTCACCTTCGTGTCCACGCTGATCCATATCTACAGCGTCGGCTACATGGGCCACGACGAGTATCCGCGCTTCCGCTTCTTCGCCTATCTGTCCCTTTTCAGCTTCTCCATGCTGATGCTGGTGACGGCCGATAACCTGTTGCAGCTGTTCTTCGGCTGGGAAGGTGTGGGTCTGTGTTCCTACCTGCTGATCGGCTACTGGTATGATCGCCCCAGTGCCTGCGCCGCGGCGATCAAGGCGTTCCTGGTCAACCGCATCGCCGACGTGGCTTTCGCTGTCGGCGTGGCGCTAATGTTCGTGCAGTTCGGCTCGATCGAGTTCTCGACGATCTTTGCGTCCATCGCCGAGCACCAGAACGATATGTACCACTTGTTCGGCACCGATTTCCGCGCCTTCGAGGTGATCGGCATCCTGCTGTTCATCGGCGCCTGCGGCAAATCGGCGCAGATCGGCCTGCATGTCTGGCTGCCGGACGCAATGGAAGGCCCGACGCCGGTTTCCGCGCTGATCCATGCCGCCACGATGGTGACGGCCGGGGTGTTCCTGATGGCGCGGATGTCCCCGATGCTGGAATTCGCGCCGACGACCCTGGCGGTGGTGACGGTGATCGGCGCCTCCACCGCGCTGTTCGCGGCGACGGTGGGGTGCACCCAGAACGACATCAAGCGGGTGATCGCCTATTCCACCTGTTCGCAGCTTGGCTACATGTTCGCCGCCGCCGGCGTCGGGGCGTATCAGGCGTCGGTGTTTCACCTGATCACGCACGCGTTCTTCAAGGCGCTGCTGTTCCTCTGTGCCGGCTCGGTGATCCACGCGATGTCCGACGAGCAGGACATGCGCAAGATGGGCGGGCTGGCGAAGCTGATCCCGGCCACCTGCATCCTGATGTGGATCGGCAACCTGGCGCTGGCCGGCATTCCGCCGCTGGCCGGCTCGTACTCCAAGGACGCGATCATCTCCGCCACCTGGGCGGCGCATTCCGGCGTCGGCACCTACGCCTTCTTCTGCACGGTGGCGGCGGCGTTCCTGACGGCGTTCTACTCCTGGCGCCTGCTGTTCATGACCTTCCATGGCAAGAGCCGGGCGGACCGTCATGTGCTGGAGCACGTGCACGAAAGCCCGTTCGTGATGATCGGCCCGCTGCTGCTGCTGGCGGTGGGCGCGGTCTTTGCCGGCATGACGCTGCATACCTGGTTCATCGGCGAGGATTGGCGCGACTTCTGGCAGGGGGCGATCTTCAACCGGCCGGGCAACGACATCATCGCCAACCTGGAGCATGTGCCGGCCTGGGTTGAATCGCTGCCGCTGGTGATGGGCGTCGCCGGGATCGCGCTGGCGTTCTGGATGTACATCCTCGCCCCCGCCATTCCGGCAAGGCTCGCCGAGAGCTTCGGCGGCATCTACCGGTTCCTGCTGAACAAATGGTATTTCGACGAGCTGTATGACGCGATCTTCGTCAGGCCGGCGATGGCGTTGGCCCGCTCTTTGTGGAAGGTCGGCGATACCCTGATCATCGACGGCATGCCGAACGGCGTCGCCAGCCTCGCCGGCCTGTCGGCGCGCCAGGCGGTGAAGCTGCAGACCGGCTCCCTGGCTGCCTATGCGTTTTCGATGCTGATCGGCGTGGTTGCGCTGGTCAGTGTGTTCCTGCTGTTCCGGTGACGAGTATCAACATGAACGTGGCCGGCTTTCCCTTGCTTTCCCTGATCACCTTCCTGCCGCTGGTCGGTGGGTTGATCATCATGACCATCCGCGGCGAGGAGGCGGTTGTCGCCGCCAACGCCCGCTGGGCAGCCCTTTGGACCAGCCTGATCGTGTTCTTCATATCGCTGGTGCTGTGGGTGAAGTTCGACCCGCAGGAAGGCGGTTTCCAGTTCGTCGAGAGTGTCAATTGGCTGCCGGAATACGGGGTCGGCTACAAGATGGGCGTGGACGGCATTTCCGTGCTGTTCGTGCTGCTGTCCACCGCGCTGACGCCGATCTGCATCCTGGCCAGCTGGGAGTCGATCCAGACCCGGGTGCGTGAGTTCATGCTGTCGTTCCTGATCCTGGAAACGATGATGGTCGGCATGTTCTGCGCGTTGGACTTCGTGGTCTTCTATATGTTCTTCGAGGCCGTGCTGATCCCGATGTATCTGATCATCGGCATCTGGGGCCACGGCAACCGGGTCTACGCCGCCTTCAAGTTCTTCCTCTACACCCTTACCGGCTCGGTACTGATGCTGCTCGCGCTGCTGGCGATGTGGCGCTACGCTGGCACCACGGACATCGTTACGCTGATGCACACCAGCTTCCCGGCGAAGATGCAGACCTGGCTGTTCCTGGCCTTTCTGGCGTCCTTCGCGGTGAAGGTGCCGATGTGGCCGGTGCACACCTGGCTGCCGGACGCGCATGTGGAGGCGCCGACCGCCGGTTCGGTGATCCTGGCCGGCGTGCTGCTGAAGATGGGCGCCTACGGCTTCCTGCGCTTCTCGGTGCCGATGCTGCCGGAGGCTTCGGCCTATTTCGCGCCGCTGATCTACGCGCTGTCGATCATGGCGATCATCTACACCTCGCTGGTGGCGCTGGCGCAGGAGAACATGAAGAAGCTGATCGCCTATTCCTCCGTCGCCCATATGGGCATGGTGACGATCGGCATCTTCAGCTTCAACACCCAGGGCATCCAGGGCGCGCTGTTCCAGATGCTGTCGCACGGCATCGTCGCCGGCGCCTTGTTCCTTTGCGTCGGCGTGGTCTACGACAGGATGCATGCGCTGGAGATCAACCGCTATGGCGGGCTGGCCGATCGCATGCCCGGCTATGCGCTGGTGTTCATGCTGTTCACCATGGCGAGTGTGGGCCTTCCGGGTACTGCTGGCTTCGTGGGCGAGTTCCTGGTGATCACCGGCGCGGTGCAGGTGAATTTCTGGCTCGGCATGCTGGGCGCGACCGGAATGGTGCTGGGGGCGGCGTATATGCTGTATCTCTATCGCCGGGTGATCTTCGGGCGGCTGACCAAGGCGGACCTGAAGACCATCCTCGATCTGTCGCCGCGTGAATACGCGGTGTTCGTGCCGCTGATCCTGCTGACGCTGTGGATGGGCATCTACCCCTCCAGCTTCACCGGGTTCTTCGATGCCAGCGTGGCCGATATGGTCCGCCACCACACCGCTTCACTCGAACACACCGTCAAGATGGCCAATGCTGGGATGAGCGGAGTGCTGCCCCAATGAATGCCGCAAACCTGAATTGGGCGCTGGCGCTGCCGGAGATCGTGCTGGCCTGCAGCGGCATGGCGATCCTGGTGATCGGCGTGCTGCGCAAGACCGACGCCTCGCAGACCTGTGCCATGCTGACGCTGGGCGCCTATCTCGTCGCGGCGATGCTGGTGCTGAGTTCCGGCACCGGCAGTGCCTATCATGGCCAGTTCGTCGTCGATCCGTTCAGCAGCTTCGCCAAGTTGCTGATCCTGGCCGCGGCCGCGCTCGGGCTGATCCTGTCGCTGGACTATAACCGGTCCGAGGGACTGTCGCGGTTCGAATTCCCCGTGCTGATGCTGCTGTCGGTGACGGGCATGATGATCATGGTGTCCGCCAGCTCGATGATGAGCCTGTATCTGGGGCTGGAGCTGCAATCGCTGGCGCTGTACGTGCTCACGGCATTCGCGCGCGACAATCTCCGGTCCTCGGAGGCCGGGTTGAAATACTTCGTGCTCGGCGCGCTGGCCTCCGGGCTTCTGCTGTATGGCATTTCGCTGGTCTACGGCTTCTCCGGCAGCATGGATTTTGTCGAGATCGCCACGGCGCTGGCCGACCCGGCTCACGCGTCCACCGGGCTGATCGTCGGCGTGGTTTTCGTGATCGCCGGGCTGGTGTTCAAGATCTCCGCCGTGCCGTTCCATATGTGGACGCCGGACGTGTACGAAGGCGCGCCCACGCCGGTGACGGCGTTCCTCAGCACCGCGCCGAAGGTTGCCGCGATCGCGCTGATCCTGCGGGTGATGGGCATTCCGTTCGGGCATCTGGTGGCATCGTGGCAGCAGTTGATCGTGCTGGTTTCCGTCTGCTCGATGCTGCTCGGCTCGCTGGCTGCGATCGGGCAGACCAATTTCAAGCGGCTGATGGCGTATTCCTCCATCGGCCACATGGGCTACGCGCTGATCGGCCTGGCGGTCGGCACCGCGGATGGCGTGCGCGGCGTGCTGATCTACATGGTCACCTACGTGTTCATGAACGCCGGCACCTTCGCCTGCATCCTGGCGATGCGCCGCAAAGGCATCGCGCTGGAGAAGATCTCCGACCTGGCGGGGCTCGGCCGGACCGACCCGATGCTGGCGGGCTGGCTGACCGTGTTCATGTTCAGCATGGCCGGCGTGCCGCCGATGGCCGGGTTCTTCGGCAAGCTGTACGTGTTCCTGGCCGCGGTGCAGGGTGGCATGTGGGCGCTGGCGGTGATCGGCGTGCTGACCAGCGTGGTGGGCGCCTATTATTA
>JBBIQA010000015.1:0-1855 GCA_037442565.1 Rhodospirillales bacterium | reverse complement strand
TGGTGCGGTATCTGGCGGATCGCCACCGATCCGCAACGCACGTCGGACGAATACGCCGTCTGGCTGCTGACCTTGCTGACCCATAGCGGCCTGAAGCCGGCGGATATCGACCGGGCGGTGATCGGCACCGTGGTGCCGGCCGCGCTCTATCATCTGCGCCGGCTGTGCCGGGACTGGTTCCATGCCGAGCCGCTGGTGGCGCGGGCGAATCTGGACTGGGGGTTCGAGATCAAGGTTGAGCAGCCGCAGGAAGTCGGCGCCGACCGGTTGCTGAACTCCCTGGCCGCGCACCGGCATTTCGGCGGGCCGCTTGTGGTGGTCGATTTCGGCACCGCCACCACCTTCGACGTGGTGGACCGGGATGGCGCCTATCTCGGTGGCGCGATCGCGCCGGGGATCAACCTGTCGATCGAGGCTTTGCACCACGCCGCCGCCAGACTGCCCCGCATCGGCATCGGGCGACCGCAATCGGTGATCGGGCGTTCGACCGTGCCGGCGATGCAGTCCGGCATCTATTGGGGCTATATCGGGCTGATCGAAGGGTTGGTCACGCGCATCAAGGCCGAGTATGGCGGCCCGCTGAAGGTTGTGGCGACCGGTGGTTTGGCGCCGCTGTTCGCCGAGGGGACGATGATGATCGAGCGGATCGAGCCCGATTTGACCCTGGACGGCCTGCGGATGTTGGCGGATCGCAACCCAACCCCCACATTATCAAAAGACAGGCAGCGCCTGAACGATCCCGATTTATAACGACCCTGGCTATCATCGTCGGAGCCCAGACAGCTCCACCTCTAAGAAAGAAGAATATGGACGTACCATCCGGTGATCTGGCCTTCCTGCCCTTGGGCGGGACGGGTGAGATCGGCATGAATCTCAATCTCTATCGCTGCAACGGCAAATGGCTGGCCATCGATTGCGGCATCGGCTTCGGCGGCTCCGAATTCCCCGAGGTCGATGTGATGATGGCCGATCCCGGGTTCATCGCCGAACGCCGGGACCGGCTGGTCGGACTGGTGATTACCCACGCGCACGAGGATCATATCGGCGCGGTGGCGCATCTTTGGCCTCAGCTGCGCTGCCCGGTGTACGCGACCCCATTCGCGGCCGCGGTGCTGCGGCGGAAACTGACCGAAGTGGGCCTGCAGAACCAGGTGCGCGTGCATGTGGTGCCGACGGGCGGGACGATCGACCTGGCGCCGTTCGCTCTGCAGTTCATCCGCATGTCCCACTCCATCCCCGAGGCGCAGTCGGTTGCCATCAGCACCCCCTATGGCATCGTGCTGCATACCGGGGACTGGAAGCTGGACCCGGCGCCGCTGGTCGGCCCGCCGACCGACGAGGCGGCGCTTTCCGCGCTTGGCGACAAAGGCGTGCTGGCGATGGTCTGTGACTCCACCAATGCGATGGTGGAGGGGCATTCCGGTTCCGAGGACGATGTGCGCATCAGCCTGACTGCGCTGATCCGCCAGATAAGGGGTCGGGTGGCGATCACCTGCTTTGCCTCCAACGTGGCGCGGATGCAGTCGATCGCGCTGGCCGCACAGGAATGCGGGCGCAGCGTCGCCATCGTCGGGCGTTCTTTGCGCAATATCGAGGCGGCGGCGCGCGAGTGCGGCTATTTGAAGAATGTGCCGGAGTTCCTCGGCGAGGACGACGTGGATGACGTGCCGGACGACAACATCCTGATCCTGGTAACCGGCAGCCAGGGAGAGCCGCGCTCGGCGCTGGCGCGGATCGCGATGGATACGCATCCGCGCGTGGCCCTGGGGGAAGGGGACACGGTGATCTTCTCCAGCCGGATGATCCCCGGCAACGAGCGCGCCATCGGCACCGTGCAGGACAATCTGGTGCGCCG
>JBBIQA010000014.1:0-42084 GCA_037442565.1 Rhodospirillales bacterium | reverse complement strand
AGCCTGACGCTATCGGGCGGGATCAGCAGCACCGCGTTCGAGCCTTTTTCGTCGTGCGCGGGGGCGATGGTGAAGGATGGGCCGGGCAGGTGCGCGGCGATCACGGCGCGAACCTCGTCCGCCTGGATGCGAGGGATGTCGCCGGGAACGGTGAGCATCCCCGCCCTGCCCTCGCGCAGCAGCACCCGCCCACCGGCGGTCACGGCGCCGGTATGGCCGTCGCGGGCGCCTTCGGTGATCACGCGGGCGCCGAGCTTTTCCGCCAGTTCGATGGCGTGCGGATCGAGCGTGACAACCGCGATGCCGCCGAGTTCCTTCACCTGCACCAGGGTCCGAAGCACGTCGCGCAGCATCGTGGCGGCCAGGGTGCGGCGCTGATCCGGACTGAGGAAATCCGACAGGCGCTGCTTGGCACCCTCGATTTCCTTCACCGGGACGATGGCCCAGATGTCCATGTTCACCGGCGCTGACGCCCGATGCTGTCCGCCGCTTCCAGCACGACACGGGCCAGGCTTTCGCGGTCGGCCAGGGTTTTCATCAGCGTACGGGTGACGAACACCGGCAGGCCGTTGACGCTGCCGGCATCTATTTCGTCCAATACGTAACCGTCCAGAAGATCGCCGTAGCGCTCGGCGACGCCGGCGGCGCTGGGATCGAGGCCAAGCTCGGTCATCATCTTCGCCGTCGGGCCCTTCACCGCGCGGCCGCCGATGATCGGAGACACGGCGATGACCGGGGCGGCGCAGGCGGCAAGCGCGGCGCGCACGCCGGGCAGCGCCAGGATCGGCTCGACGCTGATGAACGGGTTGGACGGGCAGACGACCACGGCGCGCAGGTTCGGATCGGCCAGGGCGGCAAGAAATTCCGGCTGCGCCCGGGCCGTGGCGGCGCCATTGAAGGCCAGGTCGCGCACCACCGGGCGGCATTGGCGGTGGACGAAATATTCCTGGAACTCGATCCAGCCATCCTCGGCCAGCACCCGGGTGCGCACCCGGTCATCGGTCATCGGCAACACCCGCGCCTGCACGCCGAGCCGGTGGCAGAAATCGGCGGTGACGGCGGTGAGCGTATCGCCGGCGCGCAGGCGCCTGGTGCGTTCGACATGCACCGCGAGATCGCGATCGCCGAGGCGGAACCAGCTTTCGCCGCCCAACGCGTCGATCGTTTCCATGAACGACCAGGTTTCGTCCGCCCGGCCCCAGCCCAATTCCTGGTTGGCGAGGCCGGACAGCGTGTACATCAGCGTGTCGATGTCTGGGGAAATTGACAGGTCCAGATGCTCAAAATCGTCGCCGGTGTTGGCAACGATCAACAGGTCCTCGGGCGGCAAGACGCGCGACAGGCCTAGCGCCAGCTTGGCCCCGCCCACCCCGCCGGACAGCGCGAGAACCCGTCCTTTGGATTGGCTCAACGAAATAGGTCCTCGCTATCCGGGCGCAAAAGCTCGCGGGCGGGGGCATCCGGGGCGGACCAGTCCAGTCCGCGCACCAACACCACCGGACGCGCCTCGGCGGCCTGGCCTTGCAGCAGCGACGCGGCGGCGGCGATCTCGTCGGCGAAGCCGATGATGCTGACCTCCAGCGTGCGGCCGAACAGATCCGGCTGGCCGCGCAGGTCGATCAGCGATGGCAGGCCGGCGGCGCCGATCGCCACACCCACCGTGCCACGGCGCCAGGCGCGGCCGAAGCTGTCGCTGATGATCACCGCAAGAGGGACGTCGAAACGGGCGGAGAGTTTGACCCGCAACGCCTCGGCGCTGGCGTCGGGATCGACCGGCAGCAGCAGCGCCCGCTGGATGCCGTCGGCGGGTGCTACGTTGGACTGGTCCACGCCGGCATTGGCCATGACGAAGCCGAGCCTGTGCTCGACGATCATCAGATTGGGCCGGGAGCGGACCACGCGACGGGATTCCGACAATACGATCTCGACCAGCCTGGGGTCCTTGCCGATTTCCGCGGCCAGCTTTTCCGCCGCCGGCGACGGCGTGACCGTCGCCACATCGACGGTGCGGCCCTCCGCCTTGGAGACGATCTTCTGCGCAACGACAATCACATCGCCGGCGCGCGGGCGCAGGCGGTCGGTGTCCAGCGCATCGCCCAGCATTCCAGCCAGATCCTGTCCGGCCTGCACCATCGGCAGGCCGGGCACGGCGTGCAGTTCAAGCGATGAAGACAGCATATGGAAGAACCCGGCCGCGCTCAGCCGAACTGGGCGCGCAGGCGGGGCATGACATGGTCGGCATAAAGTTTCAGGAAGCGCGCCTGATCGGGTCCCGGGGCGTGGAACACCAGATGGCGGAAGCCGAGATCATAGTAGTACTTGATCTTCTCGACATGCTCGTCCGCGTCGTTGGAAACGATCCAGCGCTTCGCCGCGCGCTCCAGCGGCAGCGCGTCGGCCAGGCGTTCCATTTCCACCGGATCCTCGACCGACATCTTCTCCTCCGCCGACAGCGCCAGCGCCGCCCAATGGCGGGTATCCTCCAGCGCGCGCTGCCTGTCGGTGTCGAACGAGACCTTCACCTCGATCATGTTGTCGTAGCCGGACTGGTCGCGGGTGGACAGGCCTATGCCCTCGGCCACGCTCGGCATCAGGGTGTCGGTGTACAGCGTCGGCGCCTTGCCCGAGGTGCAGATGAAGCCGTCGCCGGCGCGCCCGGCGTATTTTGCCACCATCGCGCCGCCGGCGGCGATGTAGATCGGCACCATCTGATCCGGGCGATCGTAGATCGTCGCGGCCTCGGTCTTGAAATACTGGCCCTCGAACGTCACCCGCTCCTCCGACCACAGCTTGCGCATCAGCGTGACGGACTCACGCATGCGGGCGAAGCGTTCCTTGAAGTCGGGCCAGTGCATGCCGGTGGAAGGCACCTCGTTCAGCCCCTCGCCGGTGCCGATGCCGAGAATGACGCGCCCGGGGAACATCGCGCCAAGGGTGCCGAAGGCCTGGGCGACGATGGAGGGGTGGTAGCGGAAAGTGGGCGTGAGCACGGAGGTGCCCATGACGATGCGCGAAGTGCGCGCGCCGAGCGCGCCGAGCCAGGCCATGGAGAATGGGGCATGGCCGTCGGTGTGCTTCCAGGGCTGGAAATGGTCGCTGACCCAGACGGAATCGAAGCCGACCTGCTCCGCCATGACGGAGAAATCCAGCAATTTGGTCGGCGCGAATTGCTCAGCCGAAGCCTTGTATCCAAGCTTGATCACGGAACATCCCCCTTGACGTCACGAACGCTGCACCGGCGCACCCGGCTGTGGCGCGATGTTACGGCAGGACGCCCCGCGCCACCACCCATGCACGAGCCGTCGCCGGGGCCAGGGGGGAAGAAAGCAAGGCCAGGGGGCTCTGCCCCCTGGACCCCCGCTAAGGGCTCGCCCTTAGAACCCGCTACTGGTTTGGGAGTGCAAGGAGGGCCTACCCGGACCTTGCTTGGTCCCGGTTGGCCCTCCTTGCACTCCCAAACAAATGGATGGATTCCAAAGGCTCGCCTTTGGCGGGGTCCAGGGGCAGCGCCCCTGGCCTTCTTCCCTTCCCCGATGGCCCCGGTGCGGTTCGCGTCAGGCCGCCGCGATGCGTTCCAGGCCGCCCATGTACGGGCGCAGCGCCGAGGGGATCAGGATCGAGCCATCCGCCTGCTGGTAGTTTTCCATCACCGCGATCAGCGCCCGGCCGACCGCGATGCCGGAGCCGTTCAGCGTGTGCACGAAGGCCACCGTCTTGCCGTCCGCGGCGCGGAAGCGGGCGTTCATGCGCCTTGCCTGGAAGTCGCGGCAGTTGGAGCAGGAGCTGATTTCCCGCCAGGCCTGCTGGCCGGGCATCCAGACCTCGAGGTCGAAGGTCTTGCTGGCGGAAAAGCCGGTATCGCCGGAGGACAGCAGCACCCGGCGGAACGGCAGTTCCAGCAGGGCCAGGACCTTCTCGGCCGCCTTCGTCATGCGTTCGTGCTCGGCGTCACTGGCGTCGGGGTGGGTGATGGAGACCAGTTCCACCTTGCGGAACTGGTGCTGGCGCAGCATGCCGCGGGTGTCGCGTCCCGCCGATCCGGCTTCGCTGCGGTAGCAGTCGGTCAGCGCGGTGACGCGGATCGGCAGCGCCGGCTCGGCGACGATTTCACCGGCGACCATGTTCGTCAGCGGCATTTCCGCGGTTGGGATCAGGTAGCGCCCGTCGATGGTCTTGAACAGGTCTTCCTCGAATTTCGGCAGGTTGCCGGTGCCATAGGCCGTTTCCCGGTTCACCAGCGACGGCACCACCGTCTCGGTGTAGCCGTGCGTGTCGGTGTGCAGGTCCAGCATGAACTGGCCGAGCGCGCGTTCCATACGCGCCAGCGCGCCGCGCAGCACCGTGAAGCGGGCGCCGGCGAGCCTGGCGGCGGTGGCGAAATCCATCAGGCCGAGCGCCTCGCCGAGTTCGAAATGCTGCCTTGGTTGAAAGCCCAGGTCGCGCGGCTCGCCGTGCTGGGCGACCACCACATTGGCGGTCTCGTCCGGCCCGTCCGGCACGCTGTCCTGCAGGATGTTGGGCAGGCTTTCGAGTATGGACCTGATGCCGTCATCGAGCGTGGCGGCGGCCTGCTCAAGGCCCTCCATCTCGTCGCGCAGCCTTGTGGCCTCGGCCTCGAGCGCCGCGGTGTCGGCGCCCTGTCGCTTGCCTTGGCCGATCTCCTTGGCCAGCGCATTGCGCCTTGCCTGCTTTTCCTGCAGCGCGGTCTGCGCCGCCCGGCGCTCCACGTCGCGCGCCAGGATATCGGAGGCCGCCGGCGGCAGGCCGCGGCGCGCCATCGCGGCGTCGAACAGCGCGGGCTCGGCCCGGATGACGCGGATATCGTGCATGGGCTCAGTCCTCCGCCGGTTTCGGCGCGACCAGGCCCGCCGTCAGGATGGAAACCTCGTAGAGCAGGATCAGCGGCAGCGCGAGGCCGGCCTGGGTGATGACGTCGGGCGGCGCCAGGATCGCGGCGATGACGAACATGCCGACATAGGCGTAGCGGCGGAATTTCTTCAGCGATGCCGGCGAGACGATGCCGACCTTCGCCAGAAGGGTCAGCAGCACCGGCAATTCGAAGGTGATGCCGAACGCGAAGATCAGCTTCATCACCAGATCGAGATACTCGCCGACCTTGGCATCGAGCTGGACCGGAATGCCGCCCGCGCCGGCGGGAACCTCGAAACTCAGGAAGAAGCGCCAGGCGAACGGGAACACGAAGTAATAGGCCAGCGCCCCGCCCAGAAAGAACAGGATCGGCGTGGCAACCAGAAACGGCAGCATCGCCCGCTTTTCGCTGCGGTACAGGCCAGGCGCCACGAACAGCCAGATCTGGATGGAGATGACGGGAAACGACACGAACAGCGCGCCGAACATCGCCACCTTCAGGTAGGTGAAGAAGGCCTCGTACAGCGCGGTAAAGATCATGTGCCGGTCGCCGCCCTTGGAGAGCAGGATATCGGCCAGCGGCCGCGCCAGGAACATGTAGATGTCCTTGGAGTAGTAATAGCACACGAAGAAAGCGATCAGGAACGCGGCCATCGACCAGATCAGCCGCCGGCGCAGCTCGATCAGATGATCTAGCAGCGGCATCGGCTTGTCGTCGATGGGATCGTCTTCTTTCGGATCGGCCACTGCGTTCCTGTCGTGTGGTTAGGTGTGATGCGGCGGCGCCTTGGCCGCGATCGAGGGTGGCACGAAGGCCGGCGGCTCGGCCGGGGCCGCCGCGGCCTTGGGCGGCAGCAGGTAATCGGGCAGGGCGAAGCCGGGCGGAATGAACGCCGGCGGGGCGTTCTCCGGCTCGGCCCCGGCACCGGGCTCTCCGACGGCATCCACGCCCTCCGGCCGGGTGAACTCGGCGCTGGAATGCGCCTCGATGACCTCCGCCTCGGCGGTGCTGTCCGCCACCGGTTCGCTCGGCGCCGAGGGGGTGGGCTCGAGCGGATTGGACGCGAAGGTGCTGCGCAGCGACCCGTCCGGGTCGACCGCGCGTTCCACGGTGCCCTTGAAGTCAAAGTTGCGTATCTGGTTGATGCTGTCGCGCACCTCGTGCAGGTCCGCCTCGCGCACCATCTCATCGACGTGCGTCTGGAACTCGCCGGCCATCCGGCGCGCCTTCTTGATCATCTCCGTGACGGCCTTGATCGCCACCGGGAGATCCTTGGGTCCGATGAAGATCACCGCGACCACAACGACCAGCGCTATTTCAGACCAGGCGAAATCGAACATGCGTGCCAGTTATCTCCGGCCGGCTTGCTAGCATCAAACCCGCGCCGCGGAAACCACCGTGAATCCCTGGGGGCGGCGGCGCCGGGGCTGTCGGGCTCAAGCGCCGGCTTTGGGTTCCTCGGCGGTCGCCGGTGCATCGGTCTCCGCAGCCGGAGATGTCGCTTCCGCCGTGTCGCCGGAGGCTTCGGGACCATCAGATGCGTCGGATTCGGGCGCCGGCCCATTGGAGGCGGGCTCATTGGAAGCAGGTTGGGGCATTTCCAGCAGCAGATCCTCCCGCCGCGGCAGGTCCCGCAGGTCCTTCAGGCCGAACTGCGTCAGGAAGCCCTCCGTGGTGCCCCACAGGGTCGGTCGTCCCGGGCTTTCCTTGCGCCCTTTCGGGCCGACCAGCCCCGCCTCCAGAAGCTGATCCAGGGTTTGCTGGGCCAGGGATGTGCCGCGGATCTCCTCGATCTCCGGCCGGGTGACCGGTTGGTGATAGGCGATGATGGCCAGGGTCTCCATCGCCACGCGCGGCAGACGCCGAGGTAGGACCACCACCTTGCGCAGCCGCTCCGCGAGGTCCGGGGCACTGCGGAACTGCACGCCGCCGGCAACTTCCACCAATTCCACGCCGCGCCCGGCATAGCGGGCGCGCAGTTGCCCCAGCACCCGGTCGGCGTTGGCGTCGTTGGGCAGGACCTGTGACAGGGCGCGCGCCGTGACCGGTGCCGCGGAGGCGAACACCATCGCCTCGGCGATTCGCAGCCATTCCTCGGCCATCCCCGCGTCCTCGACCGCCGGCGAAGCTGGTTCCGGCGTGGGGTCCAGTGCCGATTCCGGCATGGGGTCCAGTGCCGATTCCGGCATGGGATCCAGTGCCGATTCCGGCAGCGGGTCCGGTGTAACGGCGTCACTCATCCTGTCGCATCCTCGTTATCCTCTTGCGGATCCGCCCCTTCGGGATCGGGCTCCTCGCCGCCCCGGCGCACCAGGATCGGCCCGAAATCCCGTTCCTGGCGCAATT
Source organism: Rhodospirillales bacterium (assembly GCA_037442565.1). Taxonomy (GTDB): domain Bacteria; phylum Pseudomonadota; class Alphaproteobacteria; order Acetobacterales; family Acetobacteraceae; genus PALSA-911. The sequence continues at coordinate 34,868 of JBBIQA010000014.1, read as the reverse complement.
GCACCGCGCCGCCGCGCGCCATCTCCAGGCTGGCCAGCAGGGTGCTGGCCAGCGCCGCCCGGCGCTCCGTCGGATCGGTCAGCGTCTCCGGCAGGAAACTCTCCAGCGTGCTCCAGTTCGGCAGGCTGCCGACCAGCAGGCCCAGCCGGTGCAGCGCTTCCTGCACGGTCCATAGCGTCAACGCGCGCGGCCGATAGATGCGATTGGCCCCGGAGCGGCGCAAGGCGGTGAGGTAGCCGCGCATCAGCGACGGCAGGTCGACGACCAGGCGCGACCGGTCGATCTCGGCAAATTCCTCTGGCGCCCCGCGCGCGAACACATCGTGTCCAAGCTGGCTGCGGGCGTTGAGCCAGGCGGCGGCGGTGCGCATCGCCTGCAGGTCGCGCAGGCGCGAGGCCAGGGTCTCCGCCGCCAGTTCGCCCTCCTCGGCCGCCCCGGTGCCGGCGGGCAGCAGCAGGCGGGATTTCAGCCAGGCGAGCCAGGCGGCCATCACCAGCCAGTCGGCGGCAAGCTCTAGCCGGACCCGGCGCGCGCCCTCGATCACCGCGAGGAACTGGTCGACCACCGACAGGATGGAGATCCGCGCCAGATCCAGCTTCTGCTCGCCCGTGATCGTGTAGGCGCCGTTCGCGGGGTCCACCTTTTGCCCGCGCGCGAGGTCGAGCAGCAGATCGAGCGGCCCCTCGAACCCCTCCAGCCGCAATACCAGGTTTTCGGGGGCGAGGCTTTCGGGTGGCGCTGGCGGGGGGGATGACTCCGCTGGGGCCTGCGCTTCAGATGGAGTGGGCATCGCTGCTGGCCACATCATGCCCGGCGAGCATGAAGATCACCCGCATGGCCCATGGAATCGCGACGTTGAACGCATCGCCCACCGGATTGAAGTCGATGCCGAACTCGGCCATCAGCCGCGGCAGCAGGAACACCAGCAGGATCACGATCAGGATGCCGGCCCGCTCGATGCTGCCCCAGGCCCGCGCCAGGTTCTCCGGCAGCAGCCCGACGGCGATGCGCCCGCCGTCCAATGGCGGGATCGGCAGCAGGTTGAACAGGCCGAGGACCAGATTGGCCAGGATGAAGTATTCCGCGGAATAGACGAACGCCTGTCCGGCGATGCCCGGGACGTTGTCGGCCAGATGCAGCGACAGGGCCGCCAGCCAGGCGAGAAAGAAATTCATCGCCGGACCGGCCGCCGCGACAAACATCATGCCGCGACGCGGATTGGCGAGTTTCCAGGCGGATACCGGCACCGGCTTGGCCCAGCCGAACAGGAAGGCGATCCGGTGGATGGTCAGCAGCTGGAAGATCATCAGGAAGCCCGGCAGCAGGATCGTGCCCACCCGGTCCACATGCGCCAGCGGGTTGAGCGACAGCCGCCCTGCCCGCTTGGCGGTGTCGTCGCCGAGCGCCCAGGCCGCGTAGCCGTGCGCGGCCTCATGCAAGGTAATGGCGATGACGGCGGGAATGGCCGCCAGCGCGAACCGCAGGACCATGTCCAGCATCAGAACCGCCCGGCCGCCAGCAAACGGTCCCGCTCGGCCGCCAGCGCCGCCGGTTCCAGCGCGGTGCGCCGGCGCCTGGCCAGCGTGCGCGCCGCCAACAGGCGTAGCGCGGAGTCCGAACGCATTTCCGGACAAACCGCCAGCAGCGCCTCGGTCGGAGCGAACTCGCCGGAGCAGTACAGCGCGACATCGCAGCCGGCGGCCAGCGCCGCCACCGCCCGTTCGTCCGGGGTGCCCGTCAAGGCCTGCATCGCCAGATCATCTGTCACCAAAACGCCCCTGAACCCCATCCTGCCGCGAATGACCGACCCGATGACATCCCTCGACAAGGTCGCCGGACGGGACGGGTCCAGCCCGGTATAGAGGATATGGGCGGTCATCGCCCAGGGCAGGTCCATATTCAAGCCGAAGGCAAGAATATCGGCGTCCAGATCGTTCGCGTCCACCAGCGGCAACGCCAGATGGCTGTCCACCCGCGCCCGGCCATGACCTGGGGCGTGCTTGCCGACCGGCTGCACCCCGGCGGCGAGCAATCCGGCCGCCAACGCCCGGCCGAGCCGGCCGACCGCGACGGGGTCCGGACCGAAGGAACGGTCGCCGATGACGTCATGCGCGCCAGGAAAAGCAAGGTCGAGCACCGGCGCGCAGACCACGTCGAAGCCTGCGGACGCGCAATCCGCGCCGATCAGGGCACCGGTGATCCAGGCCGCCCGCAGGCCGGCCTGGGGATTTCGGCCGAACAGCCTGCCCAGTTCCGCGGCCGGCGGCTGCGCGCGCCAATGCGGCGGCCGCAGCCGGGCGACCCGGCCGCCCTCCTGGTCCACCAGGATCACCGCGCCCGGCGGCAACGCGCCGCGCAGTTCCGCGATCAGCAGGCGAAGCTGGCCCGGGTCGGCGACATTGCGGCCGAACAGGATGACCCCGGCCGGGCGATGCCGGCGCAGCAGCGCGGCCTCGACCGGCGCCAGACGGGGGCCGGCAATCCCGACGATGGCAGCCTTCATTCGGAGAGCGACTTCAGGGGACGCGGCTTTTGGGCGGCGGCCGGCGACGCTCAGAAACTGGCGATCGAGCACGACGCACCCTTGGTGCGCGCCCGCTCGCAGAAACTGATCGCCTGCGCCATGTCGGCGAACCCGCCGGTGCGGACCCGCCAGTACACCTTCCCTTCGCGTTCGGTCTTCGAGAAGCTCGGCTGACGGCCGCCGAACAGATCCGGATGGCGCTTGGCCAGGTTCGCCCACTCTGCCCGCGCCGACTCCTCGCTGCCCAGCGCGGCGAGCTGCACCAGCGTGCCCTTGGCGGCCGCCGGATGGCTATCCTGCTTCTGGGTATCCTGCTTCTGGGTATCCGCCTTCTGGTTCCGGGCCTGCGGCGCGGCGGGGGTAGGCGACTGCGCCACCGCGGGCCGCTTATCGGGAAGCGCCGATATGGCCGCATGCGCTTCCGGGGCGGGTCCAGCGGCCGGCTGGCCGCCAGTGGAAGGGATGGCTGTCGCCAGGTTCACCGGCTGCGCGGTCGGTGCCGGCGCGTCCTCACGCGCCCGCAACACGTTCAGCTCCGGCACTTCCGCCGGGGGGCCAAGCCGGCTGTTGGCCGGCTCGGAATCGCCGGACATGATCTCGTCGTTGGTTCCACCGATCTGCAAGCCGCCAGGATTCTCGGGTTTCACACGGATCGGCCGGCTGTCGGCCTGGATCACCGGCACCACGGCATTGCGATGGCCCATGGCACTCCAGAGCCCGATGCCCAGCACCAGCACACCGCTGACGCCGGCGGCGATCATGGCCAGCCGCTTGTTGGCCGGGTCCATCCCGCGTCCGCGCCGCGAGCGTTCCGGCACCCGCCAGGAGCCGTTGCCCATGTCCTCGTCGTTCATCTCGGTATCACCGTGGCGCATGAAACTCTCCCCCGCCGCCAGGCAACGGAAGCAACCGCCGCCGCTAGCGCATTTCCTCCACCGGGTTCACACCCATCACCGCCAGACCGGACCGAATGACCACCGCCGTCGCCGCCACCAGCGCGAGCCGCGCAAGGCTTTCCGCAGGGTTGTCCGACTGCAGGAAGCGGAGCGTGGCATCGTCCCGTCCCCGGTTCCATAGCATATGAAAATCGGCCGCCAAGTCATAGAGGAAAAACGCGATTCGGTGCGGCTCGCGCGCCAGGGCCGCCCCTTCCACGGTGCGTGGCCAGGCGGCGATCCGCCGGATCAAGGCCATGTCCGCCTCCGCCGTCAGCCCCTCCAGCGCGGCATTTGCCAGGGCCTCGTCGCTTATGTCGGCGGCGGGGAACATCTCCGCCGCGCCGCGCAGCACCGAGCGGCAGCGCGCATGCGCGTACTGCACGTAGAACACCGGGTTTTCCCTCGTCTGCGCCACCACCTGGTCGAGGTCGAACTCCATCTGCGCGTCCGATTTGCGCGTCAGCATGGTGAAGCGGACGGCATCCGCGCCGACTTCCTCGATCAGGTCGCGCAGGGTAACGAAACTGCCGGCGCGCTTGGACATGCGCACCGGCTGGCCGCCGCGCAGGATGTGCACGATCTGGCACAGCACCACTTCCAGCGACGCCTTGCCGCCCGATACCGCCTTCACGGCCGCCTTCATGCGCGACACATAGCCGCCATGATCGGCGCCCCAGACGTCGATCAGGGTGGGAAAGCCGCGCCCGATCTTGTCGGCGTGGTAGGCGATGTCGTTGGCGAAATACGTGTTGGAGCCGTCGGATTTGCGCAGCGGGCGGTCGACGTCGTCGCCGAAGCGGGTGGCGCGGAACAGCGTCTGCTCGCGCGGCTCCCAATCGTCCGGCGTCTTGCCCTTCGGCGGTTCCAGCACGCCCTGATATACCAGCCCGTCCGCTTCCAGCCGGCCGATCACGGTGTCGACGGCGCCGGAGGCGACCAGGGCACGCTCGCTGGAGAACACCGCCGGCTCGACCCCGAGCAGCTTCAGGTCCTCGCGAACCTGGCGCATCATTTCCGCGATGGTGAAATCGCGGACGGTATCGACCCACAGGTCCGGCGCCGCGATGCGCCCGCCATCGGCGGCCAGTTCGCTTCCGTAGGCGGCGGCGAGCGCCTCGCCGACCGGGATCAGGTATTCGCCGCGATATTGCAGGCCGCCGGGCACCTCCTCGGAGAAGGCCTCCTCGGTCAGGTCGGTGCCGATCGTCTGCAAATAGCGCCAATAGGCGGCCCAGGCGAGGGCCGTCACCTGATTGCCGGCGTCGTTGATGTAGTATTCCTTGGTGACGGCGAAGCCGGTCTTGGCCAGCAGGTTGGCCATCACATCGCCGACGACCGCGCCGCGGCAATGGCCGATATGCATCGGGCCGGTGGGGTTGGCGGAGACATATTCGATATTGACCGGCCGTCCGGCGCCCGTCGTGGACGCGCCGAAGGCGATGCCCCGGCGCAGTACCACCGGCAGGATCGCCTGCAGCACGCCGGGATGCAGGCGCAGGTTCACGAAACCCGGGCCGGCCGCCTCGGCCAGCGCGACTTCCGGCAGGGCGGCGAGCTTTTCGACCAGGGAAACGGCCAGTTTCGCCGGCGGCTGGCGTGCCGGCTTTGCCGCCACCAGGGCCGCGTTGGTCGCCATGTCGCCATGCACGGGATCGCGCGTGGGCGTCAGTTCGACCTTGGCGCAGGCCTCCTCGGGCAGGTCCGGCACGATCTCACGCAACGCGGTCAGCACAAGATCGCGCATGCGCGCAAAGATATCGTCGTTCATGAAAAGGTCTTTCAGCCAGGTATGGACAGATCGGTCAGCCGGCGGTGCTCGTCCATCGCATAACGGTCGGTCATGCCGGCGATATAGTCGCAAACCGTGCCCGCCGCGCGCGGCGTGGTCGGCTCGCCGGCCCGGGCGCGCCAGTCATCCGGCAGCAGCGAGGTATCGGCGTGCAGGATGCGGAACAGTTCGTCGGTCAGGATGCGCGCCTTGGCCGACATCCGGTTCACCCGCCAGTGGCGGTACATCCGCGCGTAGAGGAAATCCTTGATCACCCGGTTGGCCTCGGCGAAGCGCGGGCTGAAGGCCACCACCGGCTGCTTGGAACGGCGCACCGCCTGGGCATCGGCCGGCGCGAGCTTCGCCACCCGGCGGCGCGTCTCTTCCAGCAGGTCGTTCACCATCGCGTCGATCACCCGGCGGATCGTCTCGTGGCGCAGGCGCGGCGGCGGCACGTCCAGGCTGGACCGCCGCGCCTCGACCAGGGCCTCGCCGACGATCGGCAGGTGAGCGATCTCGTCGGGGCCGAACAACCCGGCCCGCAGCCCGTCATCCAGGTCGTGCGAGTGGTAGGCGATATCGTCCGACATCGCCGCCACCTGCGCCTCCATGCCGGCATGGGTGGTCAGTTCGAGCTTATGGCGATGGTCGTACTCGGCGATGTAGGGCGGCGGGGAGCGTAGCGGCCCATTGTGCTTGGCCAGGCCCTCCAGGGTCTCCCAGGTCAGGTTCAATCCGTCGAACGCGGCGTAGCGGCTTTCCAGCATCGTCACCACGCGCAGCGACTGTGCGTTGTGGTCGAACACGCCGAACGGCTTCATCGCCGCGTTCAGGGCATCCTCCCCGGCATGGCCGAACGGCGGATGGCCGAGGTCGTGCGCCAGGGCCAGGGCCTCGGCCAGATCCTCGTCCAGATCCAGCTGTCGCGCGATGGAGCGGGCGATCTGCGCGACCTCCAGGCTGTGGGTCAGCCGGGTGCGGAAGAAATCGCCCTCGTGGTTGACGAAGACCTGGGTCTTGTACTGGAGTTTCCGAAACGCCGAGCTGTGCACGATCCGGTCGCGGTCGCGCTGCCACGGGGAGCGCGTGGGGCTTTCGGGTTCCGGATGCAGCCTGCCGCGACTGGTCGCGGCCTGCACGGCATGGGGCGCGCGGGTCATCGGCGGGGCTTATACCGGTTTGGCCCGCCACGAAAGATGGGAGGCCACCGCGGTCACCCCGATGCATCCGCCCGCGCACGCAGGCAAACGGCTCGCCGCGATGACGCGGCGAGCCGTCCATGTCCGCAACCCGATCCCTGCCTAGGCTGCCGCCATCGCGGCGCGGCACGGCCGGGCGGTCCGGCCGTCCGGCCGGGTGTTTTTCCGGTGCCGGCGCAGCAGGCCGAAGCCCAGCAGGCCCACACCCAGCAGCGAGAGGCTGGCCGGCTCCGGGCACGCGGTGCCGGTGCAGGGCGGCGGGATGATGGTGCCGCCGAGGATGCTGACGTCGAAGGCGGTCGCCAACGGGCCGGTCCAGTAGTCATAGCCGTTCCAGCTGCCGCTGGCGTTCTGGTTGGCAACCAGCCACTGGTTATAGTCCTGCCACCAGTTGCAGGTGACGCCCGGGTCCGTGGTACCGCATCCCAGCAGATTGGTGATGGTGGAGTTGTCGGTCAGCCCGAGTTGCAGCTCCAGCGCCTTGTAGTCGGCCCACATGGCGTAGGGATGGCCGAAATCGCCATACCAGGTGCCGCTCGGTAATTGCGTCCAGTTGCTGTTCAGCCAGGTCAGCGCCTTCTGCACGGCGGGGTCGGACTTACCCTTGCCGACAAAGGCATTGCCGATCAGAAGGCTGCCGGTGTCGGAATGGTCGCAATACGTCCCGGGCATGTAGCAACCGGCGCCGCTGGCATCCTGGGCCGCGGTCAGCCAGTACTGCAGCTCGCTCTTGACGAAGCCGGGCGTCGTCGCGCCGAGCGACTGATCATAGAGCATCGAAAGCACGGCCCACTGGGTCGTGGAACTGTCGGCATCGGTGCCCGAGGGGAAATATCGCCAGCCGCCGCGATAGGTGCCGTAGGCGGCGGTGGTCTGACCGGCGGCGAACTCGTTGGTCACGCCCTGGGCGATCTGGGTCCAGGTCAGGCCCGCCAGAGGCCCGCTGCCGGTTGCAACCATCCCGCCCTTGCCGGCGGCATATTGGCCGATCGCCGAGGCGACGAGACCTGTGGTATAGGTCGCCTCGCCGGAGCCATACCAGTAAATGCCCTGACAGGTGCCGGACCCGCACGGATTGTAGCCATCGGCCCGTACCCCGACCGTGTTCGTGCTGGCGGTGCTGAGCAGATAACCCATCGCGTTGTCGACGGCGGTCTGATACACGGCGGCATTGGTGCCCCAGAGTGCCTGCTGGCTCATGAACGCGCCGACGACAGCACCCGTCGCGGCCTGCTCATAGCCGCCATAGTTCCAATAGCCGCCGGCCGTCTGCTGACCGTACAGCCAGCTAAGGCCGCTGTCGATGGCATTGTTGATCTGCACCGCGGTCGCCGCCTGCGCGAGCCCTGGGGCTCCTGCCATGCAAGCCAGCGCGGCTGCCGCCATCAGCCTTTGTTTGATCGGTCGCATTCTTCCGGTTCCTTTCCCGCTCTGGTCGACCCGGCCCTTACCCACATTCCGATTTGCGTTCGGATGCGATGATTAGCCGATCGGGAAGATATTCCGTTGTTAATGAAACCGTCTTTAACTTTTATCAAGATTTGCGATATTTTGCACAGAATTACGGCGCGCGTGCGGCCAGCAGGACCGCGCTTACGCGCCAGGCTCCAGACCGGCAGCCGGCCGCCGGCACGATCCGCCGTTGACGCAAACCCGGATATGGCAATCTCCGGCGGCGGATCGAGCACCTCCAGGTTCCCGCGGTTGCATCGCGGCAGACGATGACGGCTCAATTCATGAAGTGCCCGGCTGGCATGCAACGGCGTCAGTCCCGGGGCATCGCCGATGTGGCTCCGCGTCAGCGGTAAGTCGTATTCCCTGGTGACGGCGGAGCCGGGACCCTACGCCCGGGTCAGGCCCATTTCCTTGGCGATGATGCCGAGCATCACCTCATCCGCGCCACCGCCGATGGAGCCAAGCCGGAAATCGCGCAGCGCGCGCGAGGCCGGGTTTTCCCAGGTATAGCCCATGCCGCCCTGGAACTGGACGCACCAGTCGGCGATCTCACGCCCCACGCGGGCCGCCTTCAGCTTGGCCATGGAGGCCAGCTCGGTCACGTTCTCCCCGGCGACATAGGCCTCCGTCGCCAGATAAACGAGGCCGCGCACCGCTTCGAGCTCGGTCTTCAGCTCCGCCAGCTTGAACTGGATGAACTGGTTGCGCAGCAACGGACCGCCGAAGGCCTGGCGGGTGCGGAGGTATTCGACCGTGTGGTCGATCAGCCTGAACGCGCCGAGCCGGCGCGCCGCGGCGGACAGGCGTTCCTCCTGGAATTGTTGCATCTGGTAGATGAAGCCCTGGCCCTCCTCGCCGATGCGGTTCGTCTGCGGCACGCGCACATCGTCGAAGAAGATCTGCGCCGTGTCGGAACTCCACATGCCGAGCTTCTTGATCCTGCGCATCTCGATGCCCGGCCGCAGCTTGCCGCCCTCGCGCAGCGGCACGACGATCAGCGACTTGTTGCGATGCACCGACCCATCCGACGTGTTCGCCAGCAGGCAGATCCAATCGGCCTGCAGGGCGTTGGTGATCCACATCTTGGTGCCGTCGATCACATAGTCGCCGCCATCGCGCCGCGCCCGCGTCTTTATGGAGGCGACATCCGACCCGCTGCCCGGTTCCGACACGCCGATCGCGGCCACCATCTCCCCGGCAATGGCCGGCGCGAGGTAGTCGCGGCGCAGCGCGTCCGATCCGTGCCGCGCCAGCGCCGGCGTGGCCATGTCGGTCTGCACCGTGATCGCCATGCCGATGCCGCCGGCCGGCACCTCGCCGAGCGCCTCGTTGGCGGCGACGGCATAGGAATAATCGAGGCCGAGGCCGCCATATTCGGGCGGGCGGGTAATGCCGAGAAAGCCGGCCTGGCCCAGCTTGCGGAACAGTTCGTGCGCGGGGAATGCCTCCGCCTCCTCCCATGCATCGGCGTAGGGGGCGATCTCGGCGGCGATGAAGCGGCGCACGCTTTCCATGAGCTGGCGATGGGTGTCGGTGTAGAGCACGCGTGGATCCTTCTGGTTGGGCTTCCGGTTGGGATGCGGAACCGAGGCCGGAAGGCTAGTCCTCGAGCAGCGCCACGGCGCGGATCGGACTGCCGGTGCCGCCGCGGATCTTCAGCGGGAAACCGATGAATCGGAACCGGCCCTTGCCGACCAGCTGCTCCAGGTTGCAGAGGCCTTCCATGTGGGTGAAGCCGAGGTCGCGGCAGACATGGTGCACCTCGAAATTGCTGCGCCCGGGACGGCCGGGGCTGGCGGCCTCCACGCCGAACATCTTGATCCCCTTGCGTCCGAGCCAGGTGGCGGATTCCTTGGTCAGGCCGGGAAAATCGGTGATGAAGGCCTCGGTGCCGATGGTGCGGTTGTAGAAGTTCATGTGCAGCAGGACCGTGTCGCCGGGCTGGATGCTGACGCCGGCGGCCCGCTCGGCAGCTTCCAGATCGGCGATCGAGATGTCGCTCTTGAGCGGCTTGTGCGACAGGTCGAGGCAGACAGCCTCGGTATAGAAATCCTCGAGCGGCATGTCGGCGATCGATTTCGCGCCGGGCCGCTCGTCGAAATGCACGGGAGCGTCGACATGGGTGCCGGAATGGTCGCCCATGTTGAGCGACAGCACCTTCGAGGAGAAGGTGTAGCCGTCCTCGACCCGTTTCTCGTCGTGGCCGGTGAATTCGGAAATGATCACCATCGGATGGTTCGGCAGGCGCTGCATCTTGTGATGAATGTCGCGGCTGAGATCGATCAGTTTCATGCGTGTTCTCCCTGTCCGCCCGAACGATACACCGAAAGCGGGCCGAGGAAATCGGTTGGTTCGGGACCGTGGGGTTGAATCCGGGGATTGTTTCTGTAAGACTGGAAATATGGAAATATCAGATGCCGCTGTCGCCTTCGGGGCGCTGGCGCAGGAAACCCGGCTGGAACTGATGCGCCTGCTGATGGCGGAAGGCCCGGGCGGGCTGCCCGCGGGAGAGCTGGGCGCGCGCCTGGCCGTGCCGGCCTCCACGCTGTCGTTTCACCTGGCTGCGCTGGAACGGGCGGGGCTGACCCAGTCCACCCGCCAGGGCCGGCAGATCGTCCATGCCGCCCGCTTCGCCGGCCTGCGCGGCCTCCTCGGCTTCCTGACCGAGACCTGCTGCGCCGGCCGGCCCGAACTGTGCGGCGATCTGGCGCGGCTGCTGCCGCCCCTGCCCGAGGAGGACACGAAAATGACCCCGGCCTTCAACGTGCTGTTCCTGTGCACGCACAACTCCGCCCGCTCGATCCTGGCCGAAGCGATCCTGAACCAACTCGGCGGCGGCCGCTTCCACGCCTATTCCGCCGGATCCGCGCCGGCGGCCGCACCCAATTCCGAGGTGATCGCCAAGCTGCGGGCCTTGGGTCACGACACCGGCGGGCTGCGCAGCAAGTCGTGGGACGAATTCACCGGCGCCAGCGCGCCGCGGATGGATTTCGTCATCACGCTCTGCGACATGCTGGAGGAAGGTGCCTGCCCGGATTTCGGCACGGTGCCGGTCACCGCGGCCTGGCCGCTGCCCGACCCGGCCAAGTTCAGCGGCAGCGCGGTGGAGCGTTCCGCCCTGCTGAACGAGCTGTATGCCAGTCTGAACCGGCGGATCGGAATCCTCGTGTCGCTGCCCTTCGCCTCGCTCGACCGCCTCGCGATCAAGGCGCGGCTCGACGAAATCGGCGGCACCCACGCGACGCCGGTGCGCTGATCATGCGCGTCGGCATCAACGGCATGGGGCGGATCGGGCGGCTGGCGATGCGGGCCGCCATGGGCGGCATCGCGCGCGGCAGCGACGATCCGCGGGCGGGCAACCGGCTGGACATCGTCCATATCAATGAGCTGAAGGGTGGCGCGGCGACGACCGCGCATCTGCTGGAATTCGACAGCGTGCACGGGCGCTGGCGGGAGAACTTTGGCGTGGAGGACGATCGCGCCCTGTTCGTCGGCAACCGTCGCATCGGCTTCAGCGCCGAGGCGGCGCCCGAGGGCGTCGCCTGGGGCGATCTGGGCTGCGACGTCGTGCTGGAATGCACCGGCAGGTTCCTGCGCTCCGACCAGCTGGCGGGATATTTCGCCCGCGGGGTGAAGCGGGTGATCGTCGCCGCGCCGGTGAAGGAGGCGGGGGCGCTGAACATCGTCGTCGGCGTCAACGATCACCTGTACGATCCCGCCGGCCACCGCCTGCTGACGGCGGCTTCCTGCACCACCAACTGCCTGGCGCCGGTGGTGAAGGTGCTGCAGGAGGCGATCGGCATCCGTCACGGGCAGATCACCACGATCCACGATCCCACCAACACCAACGTGGTGACCGACGCGCCACACAAGGATCTGCGCCGCGCGCGCTCGGCGATGCTTTCGCTGCAGCCGACCACCACCGGCAGCGCCACGGCGATCGCGCTGATCTATCCCGAACTGAAGGGCAAACTGAACGGCCACGCCGTGCGCGCGCCGGTGCTGAATGCCAGTCTGACCGATTGCGTGTTCGAGATGAACCGGAAGGTGAGCGAAGCGGAGGTCAACGAATTGTTCCACGCCGCGGCGGCCGGACCGCTGGCCGGCATTCTCGGCTTCGAGAGCCGGCCGCTGGTGTCGGCCGACTATGTGAACGATCCGCGCAGCTCGATCGTCGATGGCCCGAGCACGCTGGTTACCGACGAGACGATGCTGAAGGTTTACGCCTGGTACGACAACGAGGTCGGCTATGCCTGCCGCATGGTGGACCTTGCCAACATCGTTATGCAAAGGGGCGTGTGATGTCCGGGGCGCGCAACTACGCCGTGGTGACGGCCAGCTATTGGAGCTTCACGCTGACCGATGGCGCGTTGCGGATGCTGGTGCTGCTGCATTTCTACAGCCTGGGCTACACGCCGTTCATGCTGGCGTTCCTGTTCCTGCTGTATGAGGCCGCCGGCATCTTCGCCAATCTGGGCGGCGGCTGGCTGGCGGCGCGGTTCGGCATTCCGCGCATGCTGATGACCGGCCTGTCGCTGCAGATCGCCGGGCTGGCGATGCTGTCCGCACTCGATCCGGCCTGGAGCGCGGGGGTATCGGTCGCCTGGGTGGTGGGGGCGCAGGGCGTCGCGGGCGTGGCCAAGGACCTGACAAAGACCGCCTCCAAATCCGCCATCAAGGCGACATCGGAAGGTGGCGCGGGGCAGCTGTTCCGCTGGGTCGCCTGGTTCACCGGATCGAAGAACGCGATGAAGGGCGTGGGGTTCTTCGCCGGCGGATTGCTACTGGAGACGGTGGGCTTCCGTGGCGCGCTGTGGGCGATGATGGCGCTGCTGGCCTGCGTGCTGGCGGGCGTGGCGTTCAGCCTGCCGCGCCAGTTGGGCAAGGCGAAGGCATCGAAATCCTTCCGCGAATTTTTCGCCAAGTCTCGCAGCATCAATCTGATGGCGGCGGCGCGGGTGTTCCTGTTCGGCTCGCGCGACGTGTGGTTCGTCGTCGGGCTGCCGGTGTTTCTGTACGGCCAGGGCTGGCGCTACATGGAGGTGGCGGGGTTCGTCGCCAGCTGGACGATCGGCTACGGGCTGGTGCAGGCGATGGCGCCAGCGGTGATCCGGCGCAGCCCCGATGGGCTGTCGCGCGAAGTGCCGGAGGCGCGGCTGTGGGGGGCGGTGCTGACCGCGATCCCGCTGGTGCTGGCGCTGCTGCTGGGGCATGGCCAGATGGCGCGGCTGGACCTTGTGGTCGTTTTCGGGCTGTGCGCCTTCGGCTTCGCCTTCGCGGTGATTTCGTCGCTGCATTCCTATCTGATCCTGGCCTATGCCGGCACCGCCAAGGCGGCCGAGGATGTGGGTTTCTACTACGCCGCCAACGCCGCCGGGCGGTTGGTGGGCATCCTGCTGTCGGGCGCGCTGACGCAGGTGGGCGGGTTGGCGGCATGTTTGTGGGCGTCGGCGATTATGCTGGCGCTATGCCTGGGGGTTACCTTGCTGCTACCCACACAGGCCGCGCCGCGGCGCATGCCTGCCTGACCGCCTTCCCTTTTCCCCACCAGCCGGACCTGACAATGGACAATCCAATCGCTCCGCAGCGGAAACGCATCGCGCTCGGCCTTTTCGAGCGTTACCTCACATTGTGGGTGGCGCTGTGCATCGTGGCGGGCATCGCGCTGGGCAGTTGGATCCCAGCGCCGTTTCACGCGCTGGGGGCGATGAGCCTCGCCAACGTCAATCTGCCGGTGGCCGTGCTGATCTGGCTGATGATCGTGCCCATGCTGCTGCGGGTGGATTTCGGCGCGATCGGCACGGTGGCGACGCATTGGCGCGGCATCCTGGTCACGCTCGGGATCAACTGGCTGGTCAAGCCATTCTCGATGGCGCTGCTCGGCTGGATCTTCATCCGCTGGCTGTTCGCCGCCTATCTGCCGGCGGACCAGATCGACAGCTACATCGCAGGGCTGATCCTGCTGGCGGCCGCGCCCTGCACGGCGATGGTGTTCGTGTGGTCCAATCTTTCGGACGGCGACGCGAACTTCACCCTGAGCCAGGTGGCGCTGAACGACGCGATCATGATCGTCGCCTTCGCGCCCATCGTCGGCTTGCTGCTCGGGCTGTCGGCGATCAGCGTGCCCTGGGACACGCTGTTCCTGTCGGTGGTGCTGTACATCGTGCTGCCGGTGATCGCCGCGCAGGTTTGGCGTCGGGTTCTGCTGGCGCAGGGCGGCGACGCGGCGCTGGCGCGGGTTCTGCGCGGCCTGCATCCGGTTTCGCTGCTCTCGCTGCTGGCGACGCTGGTGCTGCTGTTCGGGTTCCAGGGCGAGCAGATCCTGCGCCAGCCGCTGGTGATCCTGCTGCTGGCGGTGCCCATCGTCATCCAGGTATATTTCAACGCCGGCCTCGCCTATTGGCTCAACCGCAGCTGCGGGTCGGCGCATAACGTCGCCGCCCCTTCCGCGCTGATCGGCGCCAGCAATTTCTTCGAGCTTGCGGTCGCCGCCGCCATCAGCCTGTTTGGCTTTCAGTCGGGCGCGGCGCTGGCGACGGTTGTGGGCGTCCTGGTCGAGGTGCCGGTGATGCTGTCGGTGGTGCGGATCGCGATGGCGACGCGCGGCTGGTACGCGCGCGGCAGCGGCGAGCGCGCGTAGGCCTTGCGGCCCGGGGATCAGAACCCGGGCAGATCCGGCGGCTCGTAATAGGGGCGATCTCCCAGCGCCTGTAGCCGCGCCCAGAACTCCGGCCCGGCGGCCAGCCCGGTTTCATTCTTTTCCGCCGCCTGGCGCCAGATGTTCCAGGAAGCCGGATGCAGGCGGCTGGCCTCGGCCAGGAACCCGGCCGCCTCCGCTTCGCGTCCGTGCCGGCGCAGCCAGATGCCCAGGCGGAAATTTGCGTCGGCCAGGGCGATCTCCGGCGAGATGCGCGGCAGCTTCGCCTTGGCCGCATCCGCGTCCAGCGCGTGCCGCCCGGTGCGAACCCAATCGCGCACCGCCTGCATATACGCCGTGCGAGCCGCCAGCCGGGCCGCCTGGTCCTCGGCCGTCATCGTGCGGGTCGCCAGGTCCATGCGGCGGAAATGGTCGGTCGATCCGGCCACCTCTGGCGGGCGGACGATGCGACCGGCCTCATCGATCCAGACGCATTGCGGCACGTTGACCATGCCATACAGCGCGGCCACCCGATGATCGACGTCGATCAGGTTCCAGTAAGTGGTGTTGGCCTGCTCGATCCAGGGGCGGGCCTGCTCCGCGCCAAGGCTTTCCTCGGCGACGGCGACGATGGCGAAGTTCTCGGTCTTCAGACTGTCGGACAGTTCCTGCCACACGGACAGGTCAAGGCGACAGCCTCACCAGGAAGCCCAGGTCGTCAGGAACACCTTTTTGCCGCGCAGATCGGACAGCCGGTGCGGCAAACCGGCGAGATCGGGCAGGGTAAAATCAGGGGCTTGCAGACCGGCCAGAGCACCGGCCCGGCTTTCGGCGGCGGTGCCGAGCACCCAGACGCTGCCAGCCTGGTCGGACAGCACGGGATGGCCGAGCGTCCGCCAGAAGGCGGCGAGGTCGATCTTGCCGTCGCGCCGTGAATTCGCCGCAAGCGGGACGCAAAGTTCGTCCCGGCACATGCCCTCGGGCTTCAGGGTCCAGCCGGAAACCCGCTCGGCATCGGCCGGCGACACGCGCAGGCCCTCCGCGGCTGGAATCGTGAACTCCCCCCAATCCGTCAAGATTTCCGCCATGGACCGCTCCCGCGTTTCGGATGGCCAACGCTATCACGAACCGTGCGGTGCCCGGCAAGTTTGTATTGGCACCGGCGGCCAGAAACGAATTTGCCGCGCACCCGAAGGTGCGCGGCAAATCATGCTGCGACGAGATTGGAGGGGTGGGTAGCCGGCGCCTACAGCGCCAGCTTGAACCAGCCGCCGATCGTGCCGACCAGACCTTTGCGGAAGAACAGCACGCACAGCATGAAGATCGCGCCCTGGGTCACGGTCACCCAGGCGCCGAACTGCGCCAGGTAGTTCTCCATCGCGGTGACCACCAGCGCGCCGACCACCGGCCCGAAGATCGTGCCGAGGCCGCCCAGCAGGGTCATCAGCACGACCTCGCCGGACATCGAGTAATGCACGTCGGTCAGCGTCGCGATGCCGAACACCAGCGCCTTGGTGCCGCCGGCGATGCCGGCCAGCGTGGTGGAGAGCACGAAGGCGATCAGCTTATAGTCGTCCGTGCGGTAGCCGAGGGAGGTGGCGCGCGGCTCGTTTTCGCGGATCGCCTTCAGCACCTGGCCGAACGGCGAATGCACGATGCGGTGGATGAGCAGGAAGCCGGCGAGGAACACGAACCCGACCACCCAGTAGATCGCCATGTCGTTGTCGAGCGGGATCATGCCGAACAGCCGGCCGCGGGGAACCTGCTGGATGCCGTCCTCGCCGCCGGTGAACGGCGCCTGCAGGCAGAAGAAGTAGACCATCTGTGCCAGCGCCAGGGTGATCATGGCGAAGTAGAGGCCCTGCCGGCGGATTGCCAGCCAGCCCAGGACGAGACCCAGAGAGCCGCCCATCAGGCCGCCCAGCAAGATCGCCACCTCAGCCGAGACGCCCCATTGCTTCACCGCCCAGGCGGACAGGTAGCTGCCCATGCCGAAGAAGGCGGCGTGGCCGAAGGACAGCAGGCCGACATAGCCGATCAACAGGTTGAAGGCGCAGGCGAACAGCGCGAAGCACAGCACCTTCATCAGGAAGACGGGGTACAGAACGAACGGGCAGAGCACCACCAGCGCGACCATCAGCAGAAAGGCGATCGCCTGCGTGCGCGAGAAACCGAGCATATCAGGCAGCCTTTCCAAACAATCCGCGCGGCCTGGCCAGCAGCACGATCACCATCACGACGAACACCACGGTGGCCGAAGCCTGCGGATAGAACACTTTGGTCAGGCCCTCGATGATGCCGAGGCCGAAGCCGGTGATGATCGAGCCCATGATCGACCCCATGCCGCCGATCACCACGACGGCGAACACCGTATTGATAAAGTTCGACCCCATGTTCGGGTTCACCGAGTAGATCGGCGCCGCCAGCACGCCGGCGAAGGCGGCGAGCGCCACGCCGCAGGCATAGGTCACGGAGATCAGCCGCGGCACGTTCACGCCGAAGGCCTGCACCAGCGGCGCGTTCTCGGTGGCGGCACGCAGGGTGGCGCCGAGCGAGGTCTTCTCGATGACCGCCCAGGTGGCGAAGCAGACCACGACCGCGGCAAGCACCACCCAGCCGCGGTAGTTCGGCATGTACATGAAGCCGAGATTGGTCGCGCCCTGGAACGCCTCCGGGATGCGGTAGGGCATGCCGGAGCTGCCATAGGCATTGCGGAACAGCCCTTCCACCACCAGCGCCAGACCGAAGGTGAGGAGCAGGCCGTAGATGTGATCGAGCTTGTAAAGGCGGCTGACCACGGTCTTTTCCAGCAGCAGGCCGAAGGCGCCGACGATCAGCGGCGACAGGATGAGCGCCGGAAAGTACCCGATCCCCAGATATTCAAGCAGCATCCAGGACACGAAGGCACCCATCATGAACAACGCCCCGTGGGCGAAGTTGATGATGTTGAGCATGCCGAAGATGACCGCGAGGCCGAGCGAGAGCATCGCGTAGAAGGCACCGTTGATCAGGCCCAGCAGAAGCTGGCCGAATAACAACGGCCCTGGAATGCCGAAGATCATGAACATGGGGATCGGGGTCCGGTCGGAGTTGGAGGACGAGGTGGCGTCAGGTCTTTATGAAGGAGCAATGGCCTTCCGCCAGCGGACGATAGGCCTGGTCGCCCGGGGTGGTCGTGACCAGCTTGTAGTAGTCCCACGGACCCTTGCTTTCCTCGGGCTTCTTGACCTCGAACAGATAGGCCGGAACCAGGTTGCGGCCGTCCTCGCGGATCGTGGTCTTGCCGAAGCAATCGTCGTCGACCGGCATCTTCTTCATCCGGTTGATCGTGGCGACGCCGTCCTTCTTGGCTTCGGCCGCGCCCATGTCGGCGGCGGTCTTGAGATAATGCAGGGTGGCGGAATAGCAGCCGGCATGGGTCATGTTCGGCCAGTTCTTCGGCGTCTTCGGCAGCACGCGCTTGGTGAAGGCGCGGGTGCGGTCGTTCAGGTCCCAGTAGAAGCTTTCTGTCAGGTTCAGGCCGTGCGCCACGTCCAGGCCGAGGGCGTGCACGTCGGTGATGAACATCAGCAGCGCGGCCAGCTTCATCGACTTGTTGACGCCGAACTCGTTGGCCTGCTTGATGCTGTTGACGGTATCAGCGCCGGCGTTCGACAGGCCGAGCACCTTGGCGCCCGAGGCCTGCGCCTGCACCAGGAACGAGGAGAAATCGGTCGTTCCCGGGAACGGGTATTCCGCCGAACCCAGCACCTTGCCGCCGTTGGCGTTGACCAGCGCGGTGGTGTCGCTGGTCAGCTGCTTGCCGAAGGCGTAGTCGGCGGTCAGGAAGTACCAGCTGTCGCCGCCGGCCTTCACCATGGCGCCGCCGGTGGACTTCGCCAGCATGTAGGTGTCGTAGGTCCAGTGGATGAAATTCGGCGAGCACTGGGCGCCGGTCAGCGCGGCCGACGCCGCGCCGGAGTTCAGATAGACCTTGTTCTTCTCCCGCACGACGGACTGGAGCGCGAGGGCGACCGATGAGGTCGGCACATCCAGAAGCATGTCCACGCCGTCGCGGTCGAACCACTGCCGCGCGATGCTCACGGCCAGGTCCGGCTTGTTCTGGTGATCGGCGGTGATGATCTCGACGTTGAAGCCCTTCGCGGCCGGGCCGAATTCTTCCACGGCCTGCTTGGCGCAGATCACCGAGGTCAGGCCGCCGGTGTCCTGGTAGGGGCCTGACTGGTCGTTGAGCACGCCGATCTTGAGCGTGGGAAGGGCTTGGGCGCGGGCGCGCGGCAACACGCCGGTGGCGACGGTTGCGGCTGCGGCGGTGCCGAGAATTGCGCGGCGGCTGATGGTCATAGCAGATGGTCCTTTATCGTTCGTTCAGAATGGTTCGGCGGCCGGTCGTGCACGTTGCCGGCCGCCCCGAAGCCGGGCTTCAGACGCCGAGATACTCGTGCAGCTTGTCCATGTTGGCTTCGAGCTGATGGTTCGGGATCATATCGATCACCTTGCCGTGCTCCATCACGTAGTGCCGGTCCGCGACCGTGGCCGCGAAACGGAAATTCTGTTCGACCAGCAGCACCGTGAAGCCGCGTGCCTTGATCTCGCGGATGGTGCGGCCGATCTGCTGCACGATGACCGGCGCGAGGCCCTCGGTGGGTTCGTCCAGCAGCAACATCTTGGCGCCGGTGCGCAGAATGCGCGCGATCGCCAGCATCTGCTGCTCGCCGCCCGAGAGTTTGGTCCCCTGGGCGGTGTTGGCGCGTTCCTTCAGGTTGGGAAACAGGGTGAAGATCTCGTCGACCGTCAGCCCACCCGGTGCAACGATCGGCGGCAGCATCAGGTTCTCGGTCACGGACAGGGAACCGAAGATGCCGCGCTCTTCCGGGCAGATGGCGATGCCGGCGCGGGCGATCATGTTGGACTGCATGCCGACCGTCTCGCTGCCACGGAAGCGGATGCTGCCCTCGCGGCGGGGCACCAGGCCCATGATCGACTTCATGGTGGTGGTCTTGCCGGCGCCGTTGCGGCCCAGCAGCGTTACCACCTCGCCCTCGCGCACCTCGAATTCCACCCCGTGCAGGATGTGGCTTTCGCCGTACCAGGAGTTCAGGTCTTTGACTTCAAGCATGTTCGGAACCCAGATAGGCGGCGATGACCGCGGGATTGGCCGATACGGTGGCGTAGTCCCCCTCGGCCAGCACGCTGCCGCGCGTCAGCACGGTGATGGTGTCGCAAAGGCCTTCCACAACCGACAGGTTGTGCTCGACCATCAGGATGGTGCGGCCCGCGCGGATGCGCCTGATCAGTTCCACGATGCGGTCGACGTCCTCGTGCGCCATGCCGGCGGTGGGCTCGTCCAGCAGCATCATTTCCGGTTCCAGCGCCAGCGTCGTCGCGATCTCGAGCGCGCGCTTGCGGCCGTAGGACAATTCACCCGCGGCGGTTTCGGCATAGCCGGTCAGGCCGACGTCGAACAGCAATTCCCGGGCGCGATCGTCGTAGCGGCTGAGCACAACTTCCGAGCGCCAGAAATCGAACGATGCCCCCCGCGCGCGCTGCAGCGCCAGGCGCACGTTCTCGAGCGCGGTCAGATGCGGAAACACCGCGGAGATCTGGAAGCTGCGCACCAGGCCGAGCCGGGCGACCTGCGCCGGCTTCATGCCGGTGATGTCGCGCCCCTTGAACTGAATGGTTCCCCGCGTTGGTTGCAGGAACTTGGTGAGCATGTTGAAGCACGTGGTCTTCCCGGCACCATTCGGCCCGATAAGGGCATGAATGGTCCCGGTCTGCACACGTAGCGCAACCTCGTTAACTGCGACAAAGCCTTGGAACTCACGGGTCAGACCCGTGGTTTCCAGGATGATATCTGCCACCCCGGACGCCCCCTTTTTTGAGTGAGCCCGCTGAGTTGCATATCGCGCCAACGAGCGCAAGATTGCGACGCACGTTTATGGCGCAATATTATTGCCCGCAGCGACACCTAATCGAGACAGAAGGTCAAAATATCCGCATGGAACGCTTCGAATGAGACTGCGCAGCCCCCTGTTCGCACCCGGCGATTCCGCGCGAAAAATCGAGAAGGCCGTCGCCTCGGCGGCGGATGCGGTGATCATCGATCTCGAGGACAGCGTGGCTGCCTCGGCCAAGGAGGCCACTCGACCCATGGCCGCCGCCGCGGTGCGGGCCAATCGCAGCCGCGACATTATCGTGCGGGTCAATCCGCGCAGCACGCCGTGGTATCTGGGGGACCTGGCCGCGATCATCCCGTCTCGGCCGGACGCGATCCTGCTGCCGAAATGCACCGGCGCGGAGGATCTGCGGGCGCTGGATCACCACATGGAAGTGCTGGAGGTGGCGTCGGGGTTCGAAATCGGCAGCGTCAAAGTGATCGCGCTGGTAACCGAGACCGCCCCGTCGCTGTTCACCCTGGGCGAGTATCGCGGCGTGGCTTCGCGGCTGATCGCGCTCGGATTCGGCGCGGAGGACATCTCCGGCGATCTCGGCGTGCCGCCGCGCCGGGCGGACGGAGCCTTTCCGGCGCCGATCGCCGCGGCGCGGGCGGCGACGCTGGCGGCGGCGGGTGCCACGGGGATCGTGGCGCTGGATACGCCCTGGACCGATTTCCGCGATCCCGCCGGGCTGCGCGCGGACGCCGAGAACGCGGTGGCCGACGGGTTCGTGGGCAAGTTCCTGATCCACCCCGACCAGATCGAGATCACCAACGCGGTGTTCAGCCCGTCGGCCGAACAGGTGGCGTGGGCGGAGAAGGTGCGCGACGCCTTCGCCCGCAATCCCGATTCGGGGGTGTTCGCGCTGGACGGCAAGATGATCGACCGGCCGCATTTCCGGCTGGCGAACCGTATCCTGGCCGCGGCGGGAATCGGAGCGGGCTAGGCCGGGACGAAGCCGATCGAGCCCCGGCTTCGTAAAGCTCAGGTAAAGTTCACGCGGCCGCGGCCGGCAGCCTATATACAGCCGCGATGACTTTCCGTTCCGTCCCGGCCCTGCACGCCCGCCTGCCGCAGCTTTCCGCATGGCGCCGCCGGGCGGGCAGAGTGTTGGGATCGGGCGTGGTTGCCTTGCTGGTGCTGACCGCCTGCGATCCCGGCCCGATGGAACGCACGCCGGCGACCGAATTGCCCGGGAATTGGCGCACCCTGCCGGCCTCCACGAAGCCGGTATGGCCGGGCGACAGCTGGTGGCAGGGCTTCAACTCGCCGGATCTGGACCAGTTGATCGCCGAGGCGGAAGCGAACAATTTCAGCATCGCCGCCGCCGTCGCCCGCATCCGCCAGGCCGATGCCCAGTTGCGCATCGCCGGGGCGCCGCTGCTGCCGAGCGTCGGCGCCACCGCCAATGCCAGTTGGCAGCGGGTGAAACGCAGCAGCTTCAGCTTCGGCGGCCAGAACACGGGTGGCCAGCCCTACACCGACATCCGTGCCTACAGCGTGGGCCTGAACGCGTCCTACGAGTTCGATTTCTGGGGCAAGATCCAGGCCCAGCAGCAGGCGGCGGCCGATACGGCGCTGTTCAGCCGGTTCGACCGCGACACCGTGGCGCTCGGCGTGGTGACCAGCGTCGCCAACAGCTGGTTCACCGCGCTCGGCGCGAACGACCGGGTGCGCACGGCGGAGGACAATCTGGCCACTTCCGCGAAGGTCCTGGCGGCGTTTCGGGCCCGAATGGAGGTCGGCACCGCCACGGCGCTGGATGTCTCCCAGCAGGCGGCGTTGGTGTCGGGCATCCGCAGCTCCATCCCGGCGCTGCGCAACCAGCGCGACCAGGCGGTGATCGCGCTTGGCATACTCACCGGCAAGCCTCCGGTGGCGGTCACGGTCAAGCCGGGGACGCTGGACACGCTGGCGCTGCCGGAGCTGTCGCCGGGCCTGCCGGTGGACCTGCTGGCGCGCCGGCCGGACGTGGCGGCGGCGGAGGCGCAGCTGGCGGCGGCCGGGGCCAATGTGGCGGCGGCCCGGGCGGCGTTCTTTCCGTCTGTGCAGATGAGCCTGTCCGGCACCTTCCAGAGCGCCGCGATCGGGTCGCTGTTCGGTCCGGGCGCGGCGCTTGCCAGCCTGGCCGGTGGCCTGGCGCAGCCGATCTTCGATGCCGGCACGCTGCGCGGCCAGCTGGAGCAGGCGAAGGGGCGGCAGGACGAACTGCTGGCGAACTACCGCAACGCCATCCTGCAGGCCTTCACCGACGTGGATAACGCGCTGACCGCCTATCAATACGCCACCGAGCAGGAAAAATTGCAAACTCAGACGGTTGCGGACGCACGTCGATCCGCCGACATCGCCCGCGCGCAGCAGATCGCCGGCACGGTGGACATCCTGACGGTGCTGAACCTGCAGACCACGCTGTTCAACGCGCAGGATAATCTGGTGCAGGCGCGGTTGGCGCGGGTGCAGGCGCTGCTGTCGGTCTACAAGGCGCTGGGCGGCGGGTGGAGCGGCGCGGACATCAACCCCCCGGCGCTGGTGCCCGGCCGCTTCGAAGGCGGCGTGGCCCTGCCTGTGGGAGGCAATGTGCGATGAGCCATTGGCAGCGGCGACCGATGGCCCGATATCTCCGCGAGAAGAGCCCGTCCGCATGGATGCCCACATGGATACACTGACCGGCCCGACCCTTCGCGAGCCGCCGGCACCGGACGCCGCGGCGAAGCCGCGCCGGAAGTCCCGCCTGCGGGGCCAGCTTGGCATGGTGCTGCTGTCGCTGCTGGTGATCGGCGGCGTCGGCGCCACGTTCTGGTACCGCTCCACCCCCGGCACCGACGCCGCGCGCGCCAAGGCGCGGGCCGAGGCCATCCCGGTGCTGGCCGCCCTGGCGAAGACGGCGGACGTGCCGATCTACCTCGACGGGCTGGGCACCGTGCAGGCCTACCAGACCGTGACGGTGAAGCCGCAGGTAGACGGCAAGCTGATCGAGCTGCACTTCACCGAGGGCCAGGACGTGAAGGCCGGCGACGTGCTGGCGAAGATCGATCCCACAACCTATCAGGCGGCGCTGGACCAGGCGCTGGGGAAGATGGCGCAGGACCAGGCGACGCTGGCCAATGCCAGGGTCGATCTGGTGCGCTACCAGAAGCTGGCCCTCACCGCCTATACCACCGCGCAGCAGGCCGACACGCAGAAGGCGCTGGTGGCGCAGCTGGAAGCGCAGACCCGCCAGGACCAGGCGCAGATCGACAATGCCCGCGCGCAGCTCGCCTACACCACGCTGACCGCGCCGATCGACGGGCGCACCGGCATCCGCCTGGTGGATGCCGGCAACATCGTGCACGCTTCCGATCCCACCGGCATCGTGGTGATCACCACGCTGAAGCCGATTTCCGTGGTCTTCACCCTGCCCCAGCAGGTCTTGCCGCAGGTCGCCCAAGCCATGCGGGAGGGCAAGCCGACCGTGCTCGCGACCAACCAGAACGCCGGTGCGAGCAATGAAGGAGACGCGCTGGGCCGCGGCACGCTGACGGTGCTGGACAATCAGGTGGACCCCGCCACCGGCACGATCAAGCTGAAGGCGACCTTCCCGAACCCGAACCTGAAGCTGTGGCCGGGCGGCTTCGTCGGCGTGCGGCTGCATGTGGACACGGCGCGCGACGCCATCACGGTGCCGGATGCCGCGATCCAGCGCGGCCCGCGCGGCAGCTATCTGTACGTGATCGGCGAGGGCGACACCGTGACGCGCCGCGACGTGACGGTGGGGCATGAGGACGCGCAGACCGCCATCATCACCGAAGGCCTGAAGGCCGGCGAACGGGTGGTGACCGATGGCGCGTCGCGTCTGAGCGACGGCAGCAAGGTGCGCATCACAGAGCCGGTTCCGGCACCCGGTGTACCCCCCAATGCGGCCCCCCATGCGGCCGGTGCCACCGGACCCACGCCAAGCGCGGCTCCCGGTGCCCAGCGCGGGGCACGGCCGGCGCGGAACTAGTTCGGAGTACAGCCGATCGGCTCGTTCAGCATCTCCAGCCTGTTCATCGCCCGGCCGATCGCCACCTGGCTGCTGGCGATCGCCATCCTGCTCGCGGGCGGGCTGGGCTACCGCTCGCTGCCGCTGTCGGCGCTGCCGCAGGTGGATTTCCCGACCATCCAGGTGACCACGCAGCTGCCCGGCGCCAGCCCGGAGACGGTGGCGCTGCTGATCACCGCCTCGCTGGAGCGCCAGTTCGGCCAGATTCCGGCGCTGGCCGCCATGACCTCGCAATCGAGCGAGGGCACCAGCCAGATCACCCTGCAATTCGCGCTGACCCGCAGCATCGATGCCGCCGCGCAGGACGTGCAGGCGGCGATCAACGCCGCCGCCGGCACGCTGCCGCTGACGCTTCCCTACCCGCCGGTCTACGCCAAGGTGAACCCGGCGGATGCGCCGATCCTCACCCTGGCGCTGACCTCCGACAGCCTGCCGATCGACCGCGTCAGCGATGCCGCCGACACGCTGCTGCAGCCCAGGCTCAGCCAGATCGACGGGGTGGGCAAGGTGACGGTGCAGGGCGGCCTGCGGCCGGCCGTGCGGGTGCGCGTCGATCCCGCGCGCCTCGCCGCCTACGGGCTGGCGATGGAGGATGTGCGCACCGCCGTCGCGGCGGCCAACGCCAACGGCGCCAAGGGCGGCTTCGACGGACCGCGTCAGGCGGTCTCGCTCGGCGCCAACGACCAGCTTGTGTCGCCGGACGCTTACCGGAACCTGGTGATCGCCTGGCGAGACGGGGCGCCGGTGCGCCTGTCGGCGGTCGGCAGCGTGGTCGGCGGGGTGGAGAACGACCGGGTGGCGGCCTGGTACCGCAAGGAGCCCGCCGTGGTGATGGACATCCAGCGCCAGCCCGGCGCCAACATCGTGGAGACGGTGGACCGGGTGAAGGCGGCGCTGCCGGCCTTGCAGCGCGTGATGCCGGCCGGCATCCGGCTGGCGATCGTGACCGACCGGACCGAGACCATCCGCGCCTCGGTCGCGGACGTGCAGCGCACGCTGATCCTGTCGATCGTGCTGGTGGTGGGCGTGATCTTCGTGTTCCTGCGCACCCTGCGCGCCACCTTCATCCCCGCCGTGGCGCTGCCGCTGTCGCTGATCGGCACGTTCGGGATCATGTCATTGCTGGGCTACGGGCTGGACAATTTGTCGCTGATGGCGCTGACGGTGGCGACCGGTTTCGTGGTCGACGACGCCATCGTGATGATCGAGAACGTGGTGCGCTACATCGAGCTCGGCGAGAAGCCGCTGGCGGCGGCCTACAGGGGCGCGCGGCAGATCGGCTTCACCATCATCTCGCTGACGGTGTCGCTGGTCGCGGTGTTCATTCCGCTGCTGTTCATGACTGGCGTGGTCGGGCGGCTGTTCCAGGAATTCGCCGTCACGCTGTCGGTCGCCGTCATCGTCTCGGCGGTGGTGTCGCTGACGCTGACGCCGATGATGTGCGGGCGGCTGCTGCGCCCGGCGGAGGAGGAACATCCCGGCGCCATCGCCCGCATCGCGGAACGCGGCTTTGCCAGGCTGCTGGCGCTCTATCGGCGCACGCTGGGGGTTTCCCTGCGCCACCAGGGCTTCATGCTGCTGCTGGCCGCCGCCACGCTGGCCGGCACGATCGGGATGTATGTCATCGTGCCGAAGGGCTTCCTGCCGCAGCAGGACACCGGGGTGATCGCCGCGGTGACACAGGCCTCGCAGAGCGTCTCGATCCCGCGGCTGGCCGAGCTGCAGGGGCAGGTGGCGGACATCGTCGCCGCCGATCCCGCCGTCGCCGGGGTGGTTTCCTTCATCGGCGCCGGCACGATCAACGCGACGGCCAATACCGGGCGGCTGACCATCGCCCTGAAGCCGATCGACGCGCGCGACCCGGCTGCTGTGGTGACGGCGCGGCTGACCCGGGCGATCGCCGGCGTGCCCGGCATCACCGCCTTCTTCCAGCCGGTGCAGGACATCCAGATCGGCACCCGCATCAGCCGCACCCAGTTCCAGTACACGCTGGTGGACACCGACCCGGCGGAATTGTCGGAATGGGCGCCGAAGCTGCTCGCCCGGCTGCAATCCGTGCCGGAACTCGCCAATGTCGCCTCCGATCAGCAGAATGAGGGCTTCCGCGCCCAGATTCAGGTGGACCGCGACGCGGCGATGCGCCTGGGCGTGTCGATGCAGGCGATTTCCGACACGCTGTACGACAGCTTCGGCCAGCGCCAGATCTCCACCATCTTCGGCCAGGCGAACCAGTACCGGGTGATCCTGGAAGCCGATCCCGCCTGGCAGGCCGATCCGGCGAAGCTGCTGCTGCTGCGCGTGCCCGGCGCCGGCGGCGCACAGGTGCCGCTGTCGGCGATCGCGCGCATCGAGCGGACGGTGTCGCCGCTGGTGGTGACGCATGAGGAGCAGTTCCCCTCCGTCACCCTCAGCTTCGATCTCGCCCCCGGCACGTCGCTCGGCGGGGCGGTGGCGGCGGTGGCGGCGGCGGAGCGGGGGATCGGCCTGCCGGCGACGATTTCGGGCAGCTATTCCGGCGACGCGGCGGAGTTCCAGCGCTCGCTGGCGGCCGAGCCCTGGCTGATCCTGGCGGCGGTGGTGGTGATCTACATCGTGCTCGGCGTGCTGTACGAAAGCTGGATCCATCCGATCACCATCCTGTCCACCCTGCCGTCGGCCGGCATCGGGGCGCTGCTGGCGTTGATGCTGTGCGGGCAGGACCTGTCGCTGGTGGCGCTGGTCGGCGTGGTGCTGTTGATGGGCATCGTGAAGAAGAACGCGATCATGATGATCGACTTCGCCATCGAGGCCGAGCGCACCCGCGGGGTGTCGCCGGAGGCGGCGATCGAGGAAGCCTGCCTGCTGCGCTTCCGCCCGATCATGATGACGACGATGGCCGCCCTGCTCGGTGCGGTGCCGCTGGTGATCGGGCATGGCGCGGGCTCGGAGCTGCGCCTGCCGCTCGGCATCACCATCATCGGCGGGCTGCTGCTGAGCCAGCTGCTGACGCTGTACACCACGCCGGCGATCTATCTGGCGCTGGAGCGGTTGCGGCTGCGCGTCGCCGGCCCGGATCGCGAACCGGTTGCGGCGGAGTAGCGGATGGGCTTCTCCGCCCCCTTCATCGCCCGGCCGGTCGCGACCATCCTGCTCTCGCTCGGGCTGCTGCTGTCGGGGATCGTGGCCTATCGCTTCCTGCCGATCTCGCCGCTGCCCAGCGTGGACATTCCCACCATCGTGGTGTTCGCCGCCCGCCCCGGCGCCGATCCGGAGACGATGGCCAACTCCATCGCCGCGCCGCTGGAACGCCGGCTCGGCGAGATCCCGGGGGTGACGGAACTCACCTCCACCAGCAGCACCGGCTCATCCGCCGTCATCGTCCAGTTCGACATCGGCCGCGACATCGACGGGGCGGCGCACGACGTGCAGGCGGCGATCAACGCCGCCACGTCCGACCTGCCGTCGGACCTGCCGACGCGGCCCTACTACCGCAAGATCAACCCGGCCGACACGCCGATCCTGACCCTGGCGCTGACGTCGGACACGCTCGGCACGGCGGCGATGTACGATGCGGTGGACACCATCCTGGCCCAGCGCCTCGCACAGGTGGACGGCGTGGCGCAGGTGGTGATCAACGGATCGGAAAAGCCGGCGGTGCGCGTGCAGCTCGACCCCGCGCGCCTGACCGCCGCCGGGCTGTCGGCGCAGGATGTCTTCACCCGGATCCGCGCCGCCAACGTGCTGCAGCCGAACGGCGGCTTCCAGGGCCCGGCGCGGGCGGAGAGCATCGGGCTGAACGGGCAGATGTCGCAGGCGCCGGACTATGCGCGGCTGGTGCTGAAATCGGCCAACGGCGCGGTGATCCGGCTGTCGGACGTGGCGAATGTGGTCAACGGCGTGGCCAATTCCCGGCTCGCGGCCTGGAGCGGCAAGCAGCCGGCGATCCTGCTGAGCATCACGAAAACGTCGGATGCGAACGCGATCGACACCGCGAACCGGGTGCGCGCGCTGCTGCCGCAACTGCTTTCCTGGATGCCGCCGGATATCAAGACGACCGTGCTGATCGACCGCACGACGACGATCCGCGCCAGCGTGGCGGACATCCAGATCACGCTGCTGATCGCGGTGGCGCTGGTGCTGCTGGTGGTGTTCGTGTTCATGCGCCGGCTGATGCCCACGCTGGCGGCGGCGGCAACGGTGCCGCTGTCGCTCTGCGGCACCGTCGCGGGCATGTGGTTCTTCGGCTATTCGCTGGATAATTTCTCGTTGATGGCGCTGACCATTTCGGTCGGCTTCGTGATCGACGACGCCATCGTGATGATCGAGAACATCATCCGCCACATGGAAAAGGGCGCGACGCCGTTGCAGGCGGCGCTGGCCGGCTCGCGCCAGATCGGCTTCACGGTGATGTCCATCAGCATCTCGCTGGTCGCGGTGTTCATTCCGCTGCTGTTCATGGGCGGCATTCTCGGGCGGCTGTTCCACGAATTCGCCATGACCCTGACGCTGGCGATCGGCGTCTCGGCACTGGTGTCGCTGACCCTGACGCCGATGATCTGCGGCCGCTTCATGCGGGCGGCGCCACCGCCGCCCACCGGCGGCTGGGGCCGGATCGACCGGGCGATCGAGCGCGCGCTGGCCGCCGTCCAGCGGGGTTACGTGCGCAGCCTGGACTGGGCGCTGCTGCATCGCTGGTTCATGCTGCTGCTGACGCTCGCCACCATCGCGCTGACCGTGCGGCTCTATACGCTGGTGCCGAAGGGCTTCCTGCCGCTGCAGGATACCGGCCTGGTGATGGGCAGCACCGTGGCTTCCCCGGACGTGTCGTTCAAGGCGATGGCGGAGCGCCAGCGCGCCGTGGTGGACGTGCTGCTGGCCGACCCGGCGATCGCCAGTGTCGGCTCCACGATCGGGGTGTCGCAGGGTTGGTCGTCTCTGAACCGCGGCTGGCTGTATATCAGCCTCAAGCCGCTCGCCGAGCGCCAGGTGAGTTCCGAACAGGTGATCGCCCGGCTGCGCGGCCGGCTGGCGCAGGTGAGCGGGGTGCAGACCTTCCTGTTCTCGGCCCAGGACCTGCGCGGCGGCGGGCGCACCGGCGGGGCGCAGTACCAGTTCGCCCTGATCTCGCCGAACCTGGCCGAACTGCGCGAATGGACCGTGAAGCTGGAGGACCGGCTGAAGCAGACGCCGGGGCTGGCGGATGTCACCAGCGACCAGGACAAATCCTCGCCGCAGCTGGACGTGGTGATCGACCGAGACGCCGCCGCCCGGCTCGGCGTGTCGGTGGTGGCCATCGACAATGCGCTGAACAACGCCTACTCGCAGCGGCAGATCTCGACGATCTATACCGACCGCAACCAGTATCGCGTGGTGCTGGAGATCGACCCGGCGCTGCAGACCGACCCCGCCCGGCTGGACCATCTGTATGTCGGCAGTAGCTCGGGCCAGCAGGTGCCGATCTCCGCCGTGGCGCATTTCGCGCGCTCCACCGCGCCGCTGACGGTGCGTCACCAGGGACAGTTTCCGGCCTCGACGCTCAGCTTCAACCTGGCCGACGGCATGGCGCTCGGCGATGCCGTGCAGGCGGTGCAGACGGCGGCCGAGGCGTTGCGCATGCCGCCGGACATCCACACCGAATTTGCCGGCAACGCGCAGTTTCTGCAGAAATCACTGGCCTCGCAGCCATTGCTGATCGCGGCGGCGCTGATCTCGATCTACATCGTGCTGGGCGTGCTGTACGAAAGCCTGATCCAGCCGATCACCATCCTGTCCACGCTGCCTTCGGCCGGGCTCGGGGCGCTGCTGGCGCTGCTGATGACGGGAACGGACCTGTCGATCATGGGCATCATCGGCATCATCCTGCTGATGGGCATCGTGAAGAAGAACGCCATCATGATGGTGGATTTCGCGCTGGAGGCGCAGCGCGAACTGGGCATGCCGGCGGAGCAGGCGATCCACGCGGCGTGCCTGGAACGCTTCCGCCCGATCCTGATGACCACGCTGGCCGCCCTGCTCGGCGCCCTGCCGCTGGCGCTGGCCTTCGGCACCGGGGCGGAACTGCGCCGCCCGCTCGGCATCGCCATCGTCGGCGGGCTGGTCGTGTCGCAGATGCTGACGCTGTACACGACGCCGGTGGTCTATCTGGCGCTGGAACGGCTGTCGGGGGGGCGGCGGCGGGCGATCCGGGCCGTGCCGACCCCTACCGGGTCGCCGGCCGAGTGAGCCGCCAGGCCGCATCGGCCAGCGCGAGATGGGAAAACGCCTGCGGAAAATTGCCCAGCAGCTTGGCGGTTCGCGGGTCGTATTCCTCCGCCAACAGGCCGACATCGTTGCGTAGCCCGAGCAGCCGTTCGAACAGCTTGCCGGCGGCCTCGCGGCGGCCCTGCAATGCCATCACCTCGACCAGCCAGAAGCTGCAGGCCAGGAAGACGCCCTCGCCGGCCGGCAGGCCGTCTTTGGTGTCCTCGCTGCGATAGCGCAGGACCAGCCCATCCTCGGTCAGGTCTTGCTCGATCGCGGCGATCGTGCCGGCGATGCGGGGGTCGTCCGCCGGCAGGAAGCCGACCAGCGGCAATTGCAGCAGGCTGGCATCCAGGTTTCGGCTGCCGAAGCTCTGCACGAAGCTGCCGCGCGTCGCGTCGTAGCCCTCGCGCAGCACGGTGGCGTGGATGCGGTCACGGATCGCGCGCCATCGGTCCACCGGGCCGGGCAAGCTGAAGCTTCTCGCGCTCGCGATGGCGCGGTCGAACGCCACCCAGGCCATGACCTTGGAATAGGTGAAATGCTGGCGGCCGCCACGGACCTCCCAGATGCCTTCGTCCGGCTCCGTCCAGATCGTCTCCAGCCGGGCGAGCAGCGCGCGCTGGAGCTCCCAGATGTCGCCGCCAGGCGGCAGGCCGGCCAGGGCGGCCTGGTGCAGCGCGTCCATCACTTCGCCGAACACGTCGATCTGCAACTGCCCGGCCGCGCCGTTGCCGATGCGAACGGGACGGGCCCCCCTGTAGCCGGACAGCCAGCCGGCCTCCCATTCCGGCAGACGGCGCTCCCCGGCCAGGCCATAGAGGGCCTGGACCTGCGCCACGTCGCCGGCGGCCGCGCGCAGCAGCCAGTCCCGCCAGGCGGCCGCCTCGGCGGTGTGGCCGGCGCGCAGCAGGGTCCGCACGGTCAGCGCCGAATCGCGCAGCCAGCAGAACCGGTAATCCCAGTTCCGGGTCCCGCCGGGGCGCTCGGGCAGCGACGTGGTGGGGGCGGCCACGATGCCGCCGGTGGGGGCGTGGATCATCGCCCGGAGGGTGCGCAGCGATTGCGCGGCCTCGCCGTCGGCCCCGGCGTGCCAGCCGGTCCAGAACGCCGTGGTGCGGGCCAGTTCGGCATGCGCATCCACGGCATCGGGCGGCGGCAGGTGGGAAGCGCCGTGCGACAGGACGAAGGCCACGCGATCGCGCCCGGCGATCTGAAAATCAGCGGCGATTTCCGCTCCCTGGACCCGCAGCTCTGTACCGGCGCGCAGCACGACCCGGTCCGGTCCGGCCATCGCGGCGATGCCCGACCCATCCGGCAGGTCGCTCAGCCACGGGAGCGCCGAACCGTAGTCGAAGCGGGGCAGCAGGGTCAGGCTCAGGCGAACCTGCCCGGCGCGCCCCTCGACGATGCGGACCAGAGAGGGGGCGGCGGTTCCGGCGGCCAGGAAATCCAGCACCGCCACGCTGCCGGCGGCGGTTTCGAACAAAGTTTCCAGGATCAGCGTGCCGGGACGATAGGCGCGCGACACCCGCAGGACGGGCTCCGCCGGTGCGATCCGCCAGCTGCCGTTCTGATCGGTGCCGAGCAGCGCGGCGAAGCAGGCCGGGCTGTCGAAGCGCGGCCAGCACAGCCAATCGACGCTGCCGGCGCGGCTGACGAGGGCCGCGCTTCGGCAGTCCCCCAGCAGCGCGTAGTCGGCGATGTCCGGTTGGATCAGCCCGCCCGCCCCCGGGCTGGCGGTGTCGCGGCCAGTCTGCCTCATGGCCGGCCCGCGGCGCCAACGGGATCGGGCTCGTTCAGCCAGTCGCGCATCAGCGCGCTGGTGCGCCCCGGCGCCTCCATCGGCGGCAGGTGGCCGCATCCCTCGATCACTTCCAGCCTGGCGCCGGGAATGCCGGCGGCGATTTCCCGCGCCAGAGCCGGCGGCGTGAGCTGGTCGCCCGCCCCGACCGCGACCCAGGTCGGCGCCCGGATCCGCGCCAAATCCGCCCGGCTGTCCGGACGGTACAGGATGGCGGTCTGCTGGCGCACGAACGCGTCCCGCCCGACGCGCGCGGCCATCGCCGAGACCTCGGCGCCGAGGGCGGCGTCGTTCAGCCGGTCCGGATGCAGCAGGTTGGGCAGCATGCGCGGGGCGACACCGTGGAAGCGGCCGGAGGCGGAAAGCGCCATCAGCGCGCGCCGCCGTCGCGCCTGGGATTCGGTGTCCGCCCGCGCCGAGGTGTCCATCAGCAGCAGGCGGCTGATCCGCTCCGGCGCGCGGCGCAGCAGCGCGAAGGCGACATAGCCGCCCATCGACAGCGCCGCTACGGCGAAACGCTCCGGCATGGCCGCCAGCGCACGATCGGCCATCGCCTCCAGCCGGTCATCCTGCGTGAGGTCGGCCACGACCGGCGCGGCGATACCGGCCAGCGCCGCGATCTGGTCGCGCCACAGCCTGGCGTCGCATAGCAGTCCCGACAGGAGCAAAAGCGGTGTCATTCACGCTCTTTGCCGCATCCCGGGCCGCGTGGGAAACACCGTGATGCTTGACTTTCGCCTGTTTCGTCTAGATATCCCCAACACGCGTAAAAGCCTCGGATGCGCAGAATGCGCGCGAGACTTGGTGTCGCGTCGCACGCATCGGCGCGTGACTGAACGCCGACATTCATCTGGGACCAGCATTTGACCGAAACCACGACCGCCCCGGCGGAACCGACTGCCCTCGACCCTGCCGAGGCCGGCATAGCCGCGCCCGCCATAGAAGTGCCGCCCGAAGCCGCGGCGCATGGCGGAGCCGTGCCGCACGACACGCCAGCCGTGAGCGAATCGCCGGCGAGCGAACCGTCTGGTCACGACCTCTCTGGCCACGCCCCCTCTGGCCGCGGCGAGAACGAGCCCGGCCAGACCGACGATGAGCGCGCCTACGAACTTGAATCCGCCGCTCCCGAACTGCCGGCCGAACCCCCGCGCGCGCTGTTTTCCGATCTCGGTTTGTCCGAGCCCGTGCTGCGCGCGATCGAGGAAATGGGCTATCGCCACCCGACGCCGATCCAGGAACAGGCGATTCCCTACGTGCTGATGGGCCGGGACGTGCTGGGCACGGCGCAGACCGGCACCGGCAAGACCGCCGGCTTCACCCTGCCGATGCTGGAAATCCTGTCCGGCTCGCGCGCCCGCGCCCGCATGCCGCGCAGCCTGATCCTGGAGCCGACGCGCGAACTGGCGCTGCAGGTGGCCGAAAACTTCGTCATGTACGGCAAGTACCTGAAGCTGACACACGCCCTGATCATCGGCGGCGAGAGCATGTCGGACCAGAAGGACGCGCTGATGCGCGGCGTGGACGTGCTGATCGCGACGCCCGGCCGCCTGATCGACATGTTCGAGCGCGGCGGCATTTTGCTGACCGACGCCAAGCTGCTGGTGATCGACGAAGCCGACCGCATGCTGGACATGGGCTTCATTCCCGATGTCGAACGCATCGTCGCGATGCTGCCGAAGAACCGGCAGACACTGTTCTTCAGTGCCACCATGGCGCCCGAGATCAAGCGCCTGTCGGACGCGTTCCTGTCGAACCCGAAGGAAATCTCGGTCTCCCGCTCGGCGTCCGTCGCGACCACGATCACCGCCGGCCTGGCGCTGGTGGCCGAGCACGACAAGCGCGAGGCGCTGCGCCGGTTGATCCGCACCGAGAACGTGCAGAACGCGCTGATCTTCTGCAACCGCAAGGTCGATGTCGACATTCTCTACAAGTCGCTCTCGAAGCATAAGTTCAGCGTCGGTGCGCTGCATGGCGACATGGCGCAGACCGTGCGCTTCGCCACGCTGGAGAAGTTCAAGGCCGGCGAGTTGAAGCTGCTGTGCTGCTCGGACGTCGCCGCGCGCGGCATCGACATCGGCGGGCTTTCGCATGTGTTCAACTTCGACGTCCCGCATCACGCCGAGGACTATGTCCACCGGATCGGGCGCACCGGCCGCGCGGGCCTGGCGGGTGCCGCCTTCACCATCGCAGCGCCCACCGACCGCCTGGCGGTGGAAGCGATCGAGAAGCTGACCGGCAACCCGATCCCGCCCGTGGTGGTGGAGGGGCTGGACCCTGTCGATTGGGCGGAAGACGACGGCCGCCGCCGTGGCCGCGGCGGCGCGCGCGGCAAGCCCGCCGCCCGCAGCCGGACCGAGAAGGCCC
>JBBIQA010000013.1:0-42144 GCA_037442565.1 Rhodospirillales bacterium | reverse complement strand
GCGCGCGAGCTGCCATGCCCGCCGCCGGCGATGATCAAATCCGTATCGCCCTGGCACAGACGGATCCGCTCATTCGCCACGCCCAGGCGCTCGGCCAGGATCTGCGGAAATGTGGTCTCGTGGCCCTGGCCGATCGTCTGCGTGCCGGTGATCAGGGACACCGTGCCATCGGGCTCGAAGCGGATATCGACGTTCTCGTGCGGTGAGCCGCCGGTCGCCTTGATGTGATAGGCGAAGCCCAGGCCCCGCAGCTTGCCCCGCAACGCGCTGGCCGCGCGCCGGGCCGGGAAGCCGTCCACATCGGCCCGCGCCAGTGCCAGATCGAACGCCCCGCGGAAATCTCCGCTGTCCACGACCTGGCCGAAAGCGTTGGTCATCGGCATGGCGGCGGCCGGCACCATGTTCATCCGCCGCAACTCGGCCCGATCGAACCCGCCCTGCCGCGCCGCCGCGTCGATCAGCCGCTCGATGATGTTGACGGTTTCGGCAAACCCAGGCCCGCGGGTGACGCCGATCGGCGCGGTGTTCGTCACCACCGCCGCGATGGTGAGGTCGATGGCCGGGATGGCGTAGACCGTGCCGGGCAGGTGCACATATTGAAATGTCTGCACCCCGCCGGCGCCGCCCGCCATATAGGCGCCGAGATTGGCGACGCTCTCCACCCGCAGGGCCAGGAACTTGCCGTGCGCGTCCAACGCGAGCGCCGCGTCGGCGCGATGGTCCCGTGCCTGATGATCGGCCAGGAACACCTCTGAACGTGTCGCGATCCATTTCACCGGCCGCCCAACCCGCCTGGCCGCCCAAAGGATCAAGGCCTGCTCGGCATAGATGAAATTCTTCGCCCCGAAGCCGCCGCCAACATCGGGCGCGATGAAGCGCACCGCCGATGGCGGCCGGCCGAGCGCGCGGGCGATGTTGTCGCGGTTGAGATGGATGTTCTGGCTGGAGACATGGGCGGTGTAGCGGTCCTCGCCCGGATCGTACAGCCCGACCAGTCCGCGCGGCTCCATCGGATTGGTAACGATGCGGTGGTTGTCCAGCCGCAGCCGCACCACGTGCGCCGCCACGGCAAAGGCCGCTTGCGTGGCTTCGATGTTACCCGTTCGCCAATCCAGGCAGACATTGCCCGGCACCTCCGCCGCCACTTCCGGCGCGCCGGGGGCGCGGGCGGCCTCGGCATCGGTGACGGCTGGCAGGGCGGTGTAATCCACCTCCACAAGTTCGGCGGCATCCAGCGCCTGGGCGCGGGTGTCCGCCACGATCAGTGCCACCGGTTCGCCGGCGAAGCGCACCTTGCCGGTCGCCAGCAGGGGCTGGGGCAGAAAGGCGAATGGCTCGCCGGTCTGCACATTGGCCTCCACCGTCGGGCGTAGCGCATGCAGCCCGTCCGCTGCCGTGTCGGCCGCCGTCAGCACCGCCCGCACGCCCGGCGCCGCCAATGCGGCGGCTACGTCGATGCGGTCGATGCGCGCATGGGCGTGCGGCGAGCGCAGCAGAACGGCATGGGTCAGCCCATCGAAACGCAGGTCATCGAGATACCGGCCCTGGCCGGTGACGAAACGCGCATCCTCCCGCCGCCTCGGGGCATCGCCGATCGTGAAACGTTCCGTCATGCCTCAAATCTCCTGCTTGCCGGGCAAGCATGACCGTCCCGTCCCAAATGGCAATCCGCGCCCAGGTCAGGCCTTTGCGCGCGCGGACGGCTTTCGCCGCGCGGCCGGCTTGGCCTTGGCCGGCGCGCCGGATTTGCGCTTGCCGCCGGCGGTGGGGCGTTTGCGCGCCGATCGCCGGGAGGTCATGCGCCGGGCCAGCGACACGACGATCCAGGCACCCAGCACGATACCCACGCCCGCGGCGAGCCAGACCGGGCGCACGCCGCAGCCGCCGGTGCCGCAGATATAGACCACCTGCACAAGCGCGGCGGGATCGATGACCAGGCCCAACGCGAACATCAGAGCGGCGGCCAGGCCGACCAGCAGGGTTCTGGCGGGAATGATGGGGTTCTCCGAAAGCGGTCGGGTACTTTAGCCTTTCGCCCCTTCGTCGTAACCGCGCGCGGCCATCAGAAGTACGTCATGCCGGGTCGCGTGCCCATACACGGCGACGGTCTTCGCCAGGCTTTCGATCACGGTCAGCAGCAAGGCGGGGTCCTTGTCGACGATGCCTTGCACCGCCGCATCCAGCCGCGCCAGGGTCTCCCGGTCCAGCGAACGGCTCAAATCCTTGGTGGTCATGGCGGTACCCTCTATCCGTCGCGTATCCGCTGCCCCGGGCACAAGCGCCGGGCATGGGTGGCGACCTGGCGATTATGTGGTTCCGGACAAGGCAAACCGCCAGACGTCGATCGGCCGCTGACCGGATCCTCTTGAATGGCCGCTCCATCTTGTATACAAGAATACCGAATGGCCGTCCTGCGAAGCGCGCCGACAGAGGGATGATATGCCGATCCGGGGAAACGACACCCGCACCGAAGCCCATGTGGGGCATGGCTAGAACCGCGATGGACCGGTTCGAGACAGCCAAGGCCAAGGGCGACCGCCTGCACCAGCATCTGCACGCGGACATCGTCAGCGGCCGGATGCGGCCGGGCGAACGGCTGTCGGAAACCAGGCTCGCGGAACGATACGCCATCAGCCGCACGCCCGTGCGCGAGGTCTTGCGCCGCCTGCTGGAGGAGGGCCTGCTGCGCGTGGTGCCGCAGATCGGCACTTTCGTCGCCCCGATAAACCTCGCCGCCGTCCGCGACAGCCAGTTCATCCGCGAGACGCTGGAATGCCGCGCCGTGCGCCTGGCGACCGAGAACCGCACCCAGGAACAATGCCGCCTGCTGCGCCGCTATCTGGCCCAGCAGGCCAGGCTGGTCTCGGCCGGCGACCGGCTGGGCTTCTTCGCCTCCGACGAGGCGATGCACCGCGATATCATGCGCATCGCCGATCATCCTTCGGTCTGGGATCTGATCGCCTCGGTCAAGGCGCAGCTCGATCGGGTGCGCTACCTGTCCCTGGACGACGATGCCTGGCTGGCGATGATCTTCCGCCAGCATCAGGAAATCGTCGACCACATCGACAAGCGCGACGCGGACAGTGCCGAGCGGGCCATGCAGGCGCATCTGCGCACCGCCTTCGGCGCCATCGAGCGCATCGCTGAATTGCACCCGGATTTCTTCGAACAAGCCGCCACCCATCCCCAAAAGGAGATCGCCTGATGGAACAGACATGGCGCTGGTTCGGTCCGGATGACGCGGTCAGCCTGTCCGACATCCGTCAGGCCGGTGCCAGTGGCATCGTCACCGCGCTGCACCAGATCCCCTATGGCGTGACCTGGACGACCGAGGAAATCAACGCCCGCAAAGCGATGATCGAAGGCGATCCGGAGCTCGGCCTACGCTGGAGCGTGGTGGAGAGCCTGCCGGTTGCCGAGGCGATCAAGCTGGGCGAAGGCCACCTGACCACGCTGTTCGACAGTTACCGCCAGTCCCTGCGCAACCTTGCCGCCTGCGGCGTTCATACCGTCTGCTACAATTTCATGCCGGTTCTGGACTGGACCCGCACCCGGCTGCGCACGCCATTGCCCGGCGGCGGCTCTGCGTTGCGCTTCAACGCGCACGAGCACGCCGCCTTCGACTGCTTCATGCTGCAGCGCCCGGGCGCCGAGGCCGAATACGCGCCGGAGACCCTGTCGCGCGCCCGGACCTGGTTCGATCGTGCCTCCGAAGGCGACAAGGCCACGCTGCTGGCCAACATCATGGCCGGGCTGCCCGGCGCCTATGATCGCTACGACGTGCCGGGCCTGCGCCAGGCGCTGGACCGCTACCGCGACATCGACGCCGCCGCCCTGCGCGAGAACCTCGCCCGCTTCCTGCGCGAGGTGATCCCGACGGCGGAGGAAGTGGGCGTGCGAATGTGCATCCACCCCGACGATCCGCCGCGCCCGCTGTTCGGCCTGGCCCGGATCGTCTCCAATCAGGACGACCTGGACCATGTCCTCAACGCCGTGGACAGCGAGGCCAACGGCATCACCCTCTGCACCGGCTCGCTCGGCGCCGGCCCGGCGAACGATTTGCCGGCGATCACCGCGCATATCGCCCACCGCATTCATTTCGTCCATCTGCGCAACGTGACCAAGGAGCCGGACGGCTCGTTCCAGGAGGCCGAGCATCTCGGCGGCGATGTGGACATGGTCGCGGTGGTTTCGGCCTTGTTGGAAGAACAGGCGCGCCGGCGCGATGCGGGCCGGTCCGATTGGCGCATGCCCTTCCGCCCGGATCATGGCCATGAGCTGCTGGACGATGCCCGCCGAAAGACCCATCCTGGCTACCCGCTGATCGGCCGGCTGCGCGGGCTGGCCGAGTTGCGCGGGGTGATCACCGCGGTCTCGGCGCTGAAGGGCCTGCCGGTATAGGTCCGATGGAAACCCGTCTCTCGCAACGCACGCTCGGCCAAATACCGGCCCGCGTACGCCGGCCGAACTATGATCGCGCCCGGCTGCGAACCGGCATCGTGCATCTGGGCCTGGGCGCGTTCCACCGGGCGCACCAGGCCGCCTACACGCAGCCCTTGCTGGCCGGGGACCCGCGCTGGGGCATCCTGGGCGTCAGCCTGCGCCGGCCCGGTACGCGCGATGCGCTGGCGCCGCAGGATGGCCTCTATACCCTGGCCCTGCGGGACGGCGGCGGCGAGACGCTGGAAATCATCGGTGTTCTGACCGGCATGTGCGTGGCCCCGGAAAACCCGGGGGCGCTGATCGCACGCATGGCCCACCCCGATGTGCGGATCGTCACGCTGACCATCACGGAGAAGGGCTATTGCCGGAACCCCGCCACCGGCGAGCTGGACGAATCCGACACGGCGATCCTCGCGGACCTCGCCGCCCCCGATCGGCCCGGCACCGCGCTCGGCTTCCTCGCGGCCGCCCTGCGCGCGCGCCGCGCCGCCGGCACGCCGCCGTTCACCGTGCTGTCCTGCGACAACCTGCCATCCAATGGGCGCACCACGCATCGTGTGCTTTCCCGTTTCTGCCGGCGGCTCGATCCGGAGCTCGGCAACTGGGTGGAAGCGGAACTCGCCTGCCCCGACAGCATGGTGGACCGCATCGTGCCGGCGACCACCGACGCCGACCGGGCGCGGATCGGCGGCATGTTGGGCATGCAAGATGCCTGGCCGGTGATCGCCGAGCCGTTCACCCAATGGGTGATCGAGGACCGCTTCCCGCATGGCCGCCCGGCCTGGGAACAGGCCGGCGCGACGATGGTTGCCGATGTGCGACCCTATGAGGACATGAAACTAAGGCTGCTCAACGCCAGCCACTCGTCCATCGCCTATCTCGGCCAACTCGCGGGATGGGAAACCGTCGCGGATGCCATGGAAGATGCTGCCCTGCGCGCGCATGTCTCGGCGCTGATGCAGGAGGCGGCGACGACGCTGCGCATGCCCCCCGGCATGGATCTGGACGGCTACCGCAACGCCCTGCTGGAACGCTTCGCCAATCCCGCTTTGCGCCACCGGACCGCGCAGATCGCGATGGACGGATCGCAGAAACTGCCCCAGCGCCTGCTGGCCTCCGCCCAGGACCGGCTGGCGGCGGGGCAGGGGGTGGAGCGGATCGCGCTCGGCGTCGCCGCATGGCTGCGCTTCCTCCAGGGCCGCAGCGATGGCGGCGCCGCGCTGGAACTGAACGATCCGCTCGCGGCTCGGCTACGTGCCGCCGCGGCCGGAGCTGCTTCGTCGCGCGAATTGCTGGACGGCGTGTTCGCGCTCGCTGACATCGTTCCCGACGATCTCGCCGCTTCCGGGAGGTTCCGGGATGCGGTCCTCTCCGCGCTGGACAGCCTCACGACCCAAGGCGCCAAGGCGACGCTGCAGCGATGGCAAGGCACTTGACGCCGCGACCCCGAGTTCGAACCGCCAACAACAAACCAACGGAGGAAAAGTGATGTTCCAATATACGAAGGCCGTCCTGGCGCGAGCCGCCATCGTCGCCGCCACCCTGTTCTCGGCGACCTCGCTGGCCGCCGCCCAGCCGGTTCCGCCACCCGGCGCCAGCCCACGCATCGACGCGATCCACAAGGCCGGCGTGCTGCGCGTCGCCGTCCTGGCGAACGCGCCCTGGCTGATCCAGGACACCACCAGCTCCGGCGGCGAGCCCTGGTCCGGGCCGGCCTGGATGCTGACCAAGGAATACGCCCGGCTGCTCGGGGTGAAGATCGAGCCGATTTTGGTATCTCATGAAACCAAAATACCGGTGCTGGCGTCCAATCAGGTGGACCTGTCCATCACCGCCCTGGCGGAAACGCCGGAACGCAAGCCGGTGGTTGATTTCGTGCTCTATTCCAACACCAGCGTCTGCCTGTTCGGCCGCGCCGACAATCCGAAATTCACCGCGGCGAAGACCGTCGACGACCTCAACCGGCCGGACGTGACGATCGCCTATTTCATCGGCGCCGCCGAGGAGGGCTGGGTCAAGTCGCGCTTTCCCAAGGCCAAGCTGCACGGCGTCAGCAACTCCGGCGCCACCGCGCCGGTGGAGGACATCATGGCCAAGCGGGCCGACGCCGCGCCGATCAACCGCGTGCCGTGGGTCGGCCTGAACAAGAAGGTCAAGGGCCTGGCCGTGCTGCCGACGGAGAACAACTGCCAGAACAGCACGGAAAAGGCGCAGCCGGTCGGCCTGGCGATCGACAAGAACCAGCCGGTGTTCCTTGAATGGCTGCGCGCGGTCGCCAAGACCATGCAGCCGAAGCTGGAAGCGGAAGAGCAGCGGGTGATCGGCATCACCCAGTAAGCCCTCTATTCCAGAAGGATCGGCGAGGCCGCCGCCATGGAGTTCGATTTCTCGCCGCTGCTCGAAAGCTGGCAGTTCCTGCTCGGTGGGCTCGGCGTGACTTTGCTGCTGGCGCTGCTGACGGTGCTGGGCAGCCTGTTGCTCGGAACCCTCATTGGGCTGGCCCGCTGCTATGGGCCGGCCTGGCTGCGCTGGCCGCTGGTGTTCTACATCGACTCCATGCGCGCCATCCCGGTGCTGGTGGTGCTGGTCTGGACCTATTTCGCCCTGCCGATCCTGACCGGCATCACCTTCCCGCCGTTCTGGGCGGCGCTCGTCGCGCTCACCCTGCACATCGCCGCCTATGTCGCGGAGATCGTCCGCGCCGGCGTGCAGTCCATCCGCCCTGGCCAGTTCCGCGCCGCCTTGGCGCTGGGCATGTCCTGGCGCCAGACCATCACCGAGATCGTCCTGCCGCAGGCGGTCGTGCGCATGCTGCCGGCCTTCGCCTCGATCCTGTCCATCACCATCAAGGACACCGCCATCGCCGCGGTGATCGCGGTTCCCGAATACATGCAGCGATCGCAGACCCTGGCCGGGCAGAGCTACCGCCCGATCGAGGTCTTCAGCGTGGCGATGCTGGTCTATTTCCTGGTGCTGTTTCCCACCACCCGCCTGGTGGACGCGATCTATGCCCGCGTCGCGCATCTGGGCCGTTCATGAATCTCGCCCCATGAATCTCGCCTCATGAATCTCGCCCCATGAATCTCGATTGGAACGTCGTCTGGCAGCATCGCGGCGCGTTGGCCGAGGGCGCGGAAGTGACGGTGCTGCTGACGCTGCTGACCATGGCCATCGCCATTCCCGGTGGCGTTCTGCTGGCGCTGATGCGGCTGTCGAAATCGCGCCTGCTGTCCGGCGCCAGCGCCGCCTTCGTCGAGCTGTTCCGCAACCTGCCGCTGATCCTGGTGGTCTACTGGGCCTATTACGTCATGCCGGTGCTGTCGGGCCTGGAGTTTTCCGCCTTCACCACCGGCCTGATCGCGCTGTCGCTGAACGTCTCCGCCTATAACTCCGAGACCTTCCGCGCCGGCATCGCCTCGATCCGTCAGGGCCAGACCGAGGCGGCCCTGTCGCTCGGCATGAGCCAGTTTCAGGCGATGCGCCAGATCGTGTTCCCCCAGGCCGCCAGCCGCATCCTGCCGGTGCTGGCCAGCACCTGGGTTTCCCTGTTCAAGGACACCTCCCTCGTGTCCGTCATCGCCGTGGGCGATCTCGCCTACAACGCCATGCAGGTGCGCGCGCAGACCTACCGGGTGCTGGAAATGCTGACCGCGATGGCGGCGATCTACTGGGTGATGGGCTACCCGCAGGCCAAGCTCGTCGACTGGCTGCACAGAAAATACGGGATCAGCGAATGACACCATCGGGGCGCAAGGGCGGGGACACGGCGCCGGTCCTGACCTATCGGAACGTGCGCAAGCTGTTCGGCCAGTTCGTCGCGCTGAACGACGTATCCATGCAGGTGAACCGCGGCGAGGTGGTCTGCCTGATCGGCCCGTCCGGCTCCGGCAAATCCACCCTGCTGCGCTGCACGAACGCGCTCACGCGCATCGACGGCGGGGAGGTCAGGTTCGACGGCGAGCCGTTGCCCCCGGACGAGCAGCGGATGCGCAAGATCCGCCAGCGCATGGGCATGGTGTTCCAGAATTTCGAGCTGTTCCCGCACAAGACCGTGCTGGCCAACGTCACGTCGGGGCCTCTGACGGTGCTGCGCATGCGCCCCGAGGACGCGCGCCGCCGCGCCGAGGCGCTGCTGGACAAGGTCGGCCTGGCCGACAAGGCCGCCGCCTATCCCGCCAATCTGTCCGGCGGCCAGCAGCAACGCGTGGCAATCGCCCGGGCGCTGGCGATGGAGCCGGAGGTGATGCTGTTCGACGAGCCGACCTCGGCACTGGACCCCGAGACCATCGGTGAGGTGCTGAACGTCATGAAGAAGCTGGCGGAGGAGGGCATGACCATGATCGTGGTCACGCACGAAATGACCTTCGCCCGCCGGGTGGCCCATTGGGTGGTGGTGTTCGAGCGCGGCGGCATCATCGAGCAGGGACCGCCGGCGCAGATCTTTGACGCGCCCCAGGTGGACCGCACCCGCGATTTCCTCGGCCATCTCGGTTGGTCCGGG
The DNA here is from genome assembly GCA_037442565.1 of Rhodospirillales bacterium. Lineage (GTDB taxonomy): Bacteria > Pseudomonadota > Alphaproteobacteria > Acetobacterales > Acetobacteraceae > PALSA-911. Next base: position 33,200 of record JBBIQA010000013.1, on the reverse strand, counting down.
TAGGGGACATAGATGGCCGTCTGGGGTCGGGCGGAAAAATATCCGCCTCCGTCATAGCTGCGCCGCAGCAAACATGCGATGAAGCGCCCGCCGCAATCCGGCACCCTTCTTTGCGCCCCGGATAAAAGGAACCCCCGATGAGCGACGGCCACAACAAGATCGACGCGACCCTGATCCCCGGCGACGGCATCGGTCCGGAGATCGTCGGCGCGGTTGTGGAGATCCTGGATGCGCTCGGCGCTCCCTTCGCCTGGGACGTCCAGAAGGGCGGGCTGGCCGGGATCGAGGATGGCGGCGATCCGCTGCCGAAGGCCACGCTGGACAGCATCAAGCGCACCGGCCTGGCCCTGAAGGGCCCGCTCACAACCCCGGTCGGCGGCGGCTTCCGCTCGGTGAACGTGCGCCTGCGCGAGGAATTCGGCCTGTTCGCCAATGTCCGCCCGGTGCGCACGATGATCGAGGGCGGCCGCTACGAGAACGTGGACATCGTGCTGATCCGCGAGAACCTCGAAGGCCTGTATGTCGCCTTCGAGCACTATATCCAGATCGACGGCGACCCGCACGCGGTGGCGTTTTCCTCCGGCATCAACACCCGCTCGGAATCGCGCAAGATCGCAGAATTCGCCTATCAGTACGCGGTCAAGCACAAGCGCAGGAAAATGACGATCGTGCACAAGGCGAACGTGCTGAAGGCGTTGACCGGCGTGTTCCTGGAAACCGCGCTGATGGTGGCAAAGGACTACGAGGGCGTCATCCAGACCGAGGACCGCATCGTCGATGCCTGCGCCATGCAGCTCGTGCTGCACCCCGAGCGCTACGACATGATCGTGACCACCAATCTGTTCGGCGACATCCTGTCCGACCTGATGGCCGGGCTGGTCGGCGGCCTCGGCATGGCGCCGGGCGCCAATATCGGCCCAGGCGTGGCGATCTTCGAGGCGGTGCACGGCTCCGCCCCCGACATCGCCGGCAAGGGCATCGCCAATCCGCTGGCACTGCTGTTGGCCGCGGCTCTGATGCTGGACCATGTGGAGCAGCCGGACACGGCGGAAAAGCTGCGCACGGCGATCGATCGAGTGCTGAAGCAGGACAAGGTCCGCACGCCCGATCTCGGCGGCAAGGCGACCACCGGGGATTTCACCCAGGCGATCATCCGGCGGATCAAGGCGGCCTGACCCGACCGTCGGGGAAAGGAGCGGGGGCGAAAGGGGCGGGGGCCAAAGGGGCGGGGGCCGGAGCCCCCGCCCGTTCTTACTTCAGCCAGCCGGCGAGGATCGCCAGCAGCAGCAGTGCCACGATGTTGGTGATCTTGATCATCGGGTTCACCGCGGGACCCGCGGTGTCCTTGTACGGATCGCCCACCGTATCGCCTGTCACCGCCGCCTTGTGGGCTTCCGAGCCCTTGCCGCCGTGGTGGCCTTCCTCGATCAACTTCTTGGCGTTGTCCCAGGCGCCGCCGCCCGAGGTCATCGAGATGGCGACGAACAGGCCGGTCACGATCACGCCGAGCAGCATGGCGCCGAGCGCCGAGAACGCGGCGGTCTGGCCGGCGATCGCGTCGATCAGGAACCACAGCACGATCGGCGCCAGCACCGGCAGCAGCGACGGCACGATCATCTCCTTGATCGCCGCCTTGGTCAGCATGTCCACCGCGACGCCATATTCCGGCTTCTGGGTGCCGAGCATGATGCCGGGCATCGCCTTGAACTGGCGGCGAACCTCCACCACGACCGATCCGGCGGCGCGGCCGACGGCGATCATGCCCATGGCGCCGAACAGGTACGGCAGCAGGCCGCCGATGAACAGTCCGACCACCACGAACGGATCCTGCAGCGAGAAGGCCACGTCCAGCTTGGGGAAGTAGAACTTCAGGTCCTGGGTGTAGGCGGCGAACAGCACCAGCGAGGCGAGGCCGGCCGAGCCGATGGCGTAGCCCTTGGTGACCGCCTTGGTGGTGTTGCCGACCGCGTCCAGCGCGTCGGTGGTCACGCGCACTTCCTTCGGCAGGTCCGCCATTTCGGCGATGCCGCCGGCGTTGTCGGTAACCGGGCCGTAGGCGTCAAGTGCCACGATCATGCCGGCCAGCGCCAGCATGGTGGTGGCGGCGACCGCGATGCCGAACAGGCCGGCGGTCAGGTAGGACACGATGATGCCGACGCAGATGACCAGCACCGGCAGGGCGGTGGCTTCCATCGACATCGCCAGGCCCTGGATCACGTTGGTGCCGTGGCCGGTGGTGGAGCTCTGCGCGATGCTGCGCACCGGGCGGTAGGCGGTGGAGGTGTAGTACTCGGTGATGACCACGATGAAGCCGGTCACCGCCAGGCCCGTGAGGCAGCAGACGAACAGGTTCATGCCGGTCACCGAGCCGCCGGCGATCAGCGGCAGCGGGGTGGAGAAGCCGGTGAACCAGTTGATGATGAACGCCACGGCCGCGATCGACAGCACGCCGGTCACGATCAGGCCCTTGTACAGCGCGCCCATGATGTTGTTGCTGGCGCCGAGCTTCACGAAGTAGGTGCCGATGATGGAGGTGACGATGCACACCGCGCCGATGCCGAGCGGCAGCAGCAGCAGCTGGTCGCGGACTTCGGTTTTGAAGAAGATGGCGGCCAGCAGCATGGTCGCCACGATGGTCACGGCGTAGGTCTCGAACAGGTCGGCGGCCATGCCGGCGCAGTCGCCGACGTTGTCGCCCACGTTGTCGGCGATCACGGCGGGGTTGCGGGGGTCGTCCTCGGGAATGCCGGCCTCGACCTTGCCCACCAGGTCCGCGCCCACGTCGGCGCCCTTGGTGAAGATGCCGCCGCCGAGCCTGGCGAAGATCGAGATCAAGGAGGCGCCGAAGGACAGACCCACCAGGGCTTCCAGCACCGGGCGGATATCGTCGCCGACCATCTGGCCGCGCAGCACGATGTAATAGACGCCGACGCCGAGCAGGCCGAGGCCGACCACCAGCATGCCGGTGATGGCGCCCGCCTTGAAGGCGATGTCGAGACCTGCGGCGAGGCCGCGGCGGCTGGCCTGGGCGGTGCGGACATTGGCGCGCACCGAGACGTTCATGCCGACATAGCCGGCGATGGCCGACAGCACCGCGCCGATCAGGAAGCCGATCGCCACGTGCAATCCGAGGGTGAGGCCGAGAATGACAAGGATGATCAGCCCGACGATGCCGATGGTGGTGTATTGCCGGTTCAGGTAGGCGGCGGCGCCCTCCTGCACGGCGGCGGCGATTTCCTGCATGCGCGCGTTGCCGGCATCGGCGGCCAAGACCTGCCGTGCCGTGACAAGCCCGTACAGCAGTGCCAGCGCACCGCAGACGATGATCAAGATATAGGCGGACTGCATCCGAAGTTTCCCTTATTTATTGATTGGCTCCGAGACGGCACGAGCCGACTCGTCCAGGCCACGCCTTGCGGCACGGTTCTGGCTGGTGCGGGGACTATCAGGTGACGGAACAGGGTGGTCAAGCCGACCCGCCCGCCGGCCTTCGCCATAAGCGGTCAAAAAGCCTGAAAAAACGGCTTTCGGTGACCTTTTGGTTGTTTTTTCCGGGTCAAGAGGACGGCTTGGCTAAGCGGTTGCCTTGGCGCGAGCGATCGCTTCCACGATCAGCTGCCGGGCTTCCGCCGCATCGCCCCAGCCGATGATCTTCACCCATTTGCCGGGTTCCAGATCCTTGTAGTGCTCGAAGAAGTGCTGGATCTGCTCCAGGGTGATGCTCGGCAGGTCGGAATAGTTGCGCACGTTCACGTAGCGCTGGGTGAGCTTGGGCGACGGCACAGCGATGATCTTCTCGTCCCCGCCGCCGTCGTCCTCCATCTTCAGCACCCCCACGGGGCGGCAATTGATCACCGCGCCGGGCACGATCGGGCGGGTATTGGCCACCAGCACGTCGATCGGATCGCCGTCATCGGACAGGGTATGCGGCACGAAGCCGTAATTGCCGGGATAGCGCATCGGCGTGTACAGGAAGCGGTCGACGAACAGGGTGCCGGCTTCCTTGTCCATCTCGTACTTGATCGGCTCGCCGCCGATCTGCACCTCGATGATGACGTTGACATCCTCAGGCGGGTTCTGGCCGATGGCGATGGCATCGATGCGCATGGGGGATCTCCTGTGGCGGTGCTAACGGCACGAATTTAATGTTGCGATGCGGCATAGCTCGCCCACGCCGGGCCGGCAATCCTGTCCTGGGCCGACAACACCCTACTTCTCTGCCGGCGTTGGGGCATGGTCTTCTATCAGGTCCGCCTGATCATGATGCAGCCGTCCTCCGCGTCCGCATCGGTTGCCGCGGGCGGCACCGCACCCTAGAACACCCGCCAAATCTCGCTTCAGGAGCGCGCGGCTTATGGCCAGCTATCAGTATGTCTATGTGATGAAGGACGTGACCAAGGCCTTTCCGGGCGGCCGGGAAGTGTTCAAGGGCATCACCCTGTCCTTCCTGCCCGGCGTGAAGATCGGCGTGCTCGGCGTCAACGGCGCCGGCAAGTCCACCCTGCTGAAGATCATGGCGGGGATCGAGAAGGAATATGGCGGCGAGGCCTGGGCGGCCGAGGGCGTGCGCGTCGGTTATCTTGAGCAGGAGCCGCAGCTCGATCCCACCAAGACCGTGGGCGAGAATGTCGAGATGGCCTTCGCCGGCCTGAAGGCGGCGCTGGACCGGTTCAACGCCATCTCCATGGAATTCGCCGAGCCCATGGACGACGACAAGATGAACGATTTGCTCGCCGAGCAAGCGGTCTTGCAGGAAAAGATCGACGCCGAGGACGGCTGGGAGCTCGACCGGCGCGTCAACATCGCGCTCGACGCCCTGCGCTGCCCGCCGGCCGAGAGCGATGTCACCACCCTGTCCGGCGGTGAGCGCCGCCGGGTCGCGCTGTGCCGGCTGCTGCTGGAAAAGCCCGACCTGCTGCTGCTCGACGAGCCGACCAACCATCTGGACGCCGAAAGCGTCGCCTGGCTGGAACGCACCCTGCGCGATTTCGCCGGCACGGTGATGATCATCACCCATGATCGCTACTTCCTGGACAACGTGACCAACTGGATCCTGGAGATCGAGCGCGGCCGCGGCTATCCGTTCGAGGGCAACTACTCGTCCTGGCTGCAGCAGAAGCGCAAGCGGCTGCAGCAGGAGGAAAAGGAGGAAAGCTCCCGGCAGCGGGCGCTGGCCGCCGAGAGCGAGTGGATCGCCTCCTCCGCCCGGGCGCGGCAGACCAAGAGCCGGGCGCGCATCCAGCGCTACGAGGAAATGCTGCAGAAATCCCAGGAGCTCGCCACCGGCGTCGCCGACATCGTCATCACCCCGGGGCCACGCCTGGGCGGCGTCGTCATCGAGGCCGAGAATCTGCAGAAAAGCTTCGGCGACCGGATGCTGATCGACGGGCTGAGCTTCAAGCTGCCGCCGGGCGGCATCGTCGGCGTGATCGGACCGAACGGCGCCGGCAAGACCACTTTGTTCCGCATGATCACCGGCCAGGAAGTGCCCGACGGCGGCTCGCTTCGCGTCGGCGAGACGGTAAAACTCGGCTATGTCGACCAGTCCCGCGACAGCCTGGATCCCAACAAGAACGTCTGGGAGGAGATCAGCGGCGGGACAGACGTGATCTATCTTGGCAAGCGCGCCGTGCCATCGCGCGCCTATGTCGGCGCTTTCAACTTCAAGGGCTCGGACCAGCAGAAGAAGGTCGGCATACTATCAGGCGGTGAGCGCAACCGGGTGCACCTGGCCAAGATGCTGAAGGCCGAGCACAACGTCATCCTGCTCGATGAGCCGACCAACGATCTGGACGTGGACACGTTGCGCGCGCTGGAAGACGCGCTGGCGGAATTCGCCGGCTGCGTCGTGGTCATCAGCCATGACCGCTGGTTCCTCGACCGGCTGGCGACACATATTCTGGCCTTCGAGGGCGATAGCCATGTCGAGTGGTTCGAGGGCAATTTCCAGGCCTATGAGGAAGACAAGCGCCGCCGCCTGGGCGCGGACGCCACCGAGCCGCACCGGATCAAATACCGGCCGCTCGCCCGGTAGGTTTCGGCCCGCCTTGTTGCCGTGACCCCCCAGGCTTTAAACCCCCAGGCTGTGAACGCCGGCGAGTGAACCCGACCTGGATCCTCCGCACCGCCCGCATGGTGCTGGCCCCGGTCGGCTGGGGCGATCTGTCGGACATACAGGCGATCAAGGCCGATCCGCGCGTTTTCGCGATGATGCTGGGGGGTGTCCGCGCCCCGGTCCGGGCGGCCGAGGAGCTGGCCGAGGACATGGCCTTCTGGGCCCGGCACGGCTACGGCATGTGGACGGTGCGGGAGGCAAGAACCGGCGAATTCCTCGGGCTGACCGGGCTGATGGAGCGTCCGGACGGTCGTGGTGTGGCGTTGCGCTTCGCCTTGAAGCCGGAAGTTCAGGGCCGCGGCCTGGCGCGCGAGGCGGCCGGCGCGGTGCTGCGTTTCGGCCACGAAACCGCCGGTCTGGAACGGATCATCGCGGTGGCACGGGAGAGCAATTTCGCCTCCCGCACGGTGCTTGGCGGCATCGGGATGGTGCCGTGCGGCGGGTTCATCCAGAGCGGCCATGAGATGGTGGTTTTCGAAAGCCGCCGGCGCGAGCCGGCCGCATCCGCGTATCAGGCCAGATCAACGGATTAAGCTCGATCGCCCGGTTCAGCTGTTCGAAGCGATCTGCTGCTTCATCGCCTCGATCAGCGCCTGGATGCTGTTGCCGTTATGCGACAGGAAGGCGGCGTAGTCGCTGCGCTGCGTCAGCCGCAACGACGTGCCCTCGGCGATGACGTCGACCACCTTCGGCGCGCCGGACTCGTCGCTGATCACCCAATCCACCTTGGTCGGCGGATTGGCAGGGCGCACCACGGTGGTGGCGACGATCGTGGTGTCCTCGCGCGGCTGGGCCTGCTGCACCGAAAACGCCACGCCCTGATATTCGCCCAGTTTGCCGGTGATGTTGGTCACCAGCACGCTGTGGAACAGCGTCGTGTATTGCTTCTGCTGTTCTGGCGTGGCGGTCCGCCAGAAGCGGCCAAGGCAAAATTTCGCCACGCCGTCCACATCCACCGCGCTCTCTATGATCTGTGCCAGCTGCGGCTGTTTGTCCTGGATAGGGCCGGGCGCGTTGATGACCGCGACCAGGCGGTCGCCGGTGGATTTCACGAACGCGCTGGCGCTGGCCGGCGCCGGCTGCGCCTGTGCGCCGCGGGGGCCGCAGATCGCGGTTGACAGGAACCCGCCGCCGACGAGGCCGAGGAACAGGCGCCGGTGGAGAATCGGGCGCAGATCGTTGGATGCTTGCATGATCACTTGCCTTGGTTCAGCGGGCCCGCTTCGGCCGCAGCCTGGGGGACGGGGGGAGACGCCGACGGGGGCGCGGGCTGCGGGAACCATACGGGGATGGTGGCCGCTTTGTCATCACGAACCGCTTCAATTTCCGATTGCCGGTGCTGGCGATACAGGCTGCGGAAGGTGGCGTAGGGGTCCAGCGCGGTCTTCTTGATCTGGTCCACGGGATCGAGCACGCGCTCGCGCGAGTCGATCGCGTTCGCGCCGGTCTTGACCCACCCGAGCGTAGATACCGCCGCGCCGGCACCGAGCCAGGTGAAAGGGTCCATCACGAAATCCAGGCCGAAGCCCGTCGCATCGCGCGGATTGGTGGGCCCAAGGATGGGCAGGAACAGGAAGGGGCCTTCCGGCGCCCCCCAGTTGGCCAGGGTGATCCCGGAATCGTTGTCGTGCGTCGGGTAGCCCAGGCTGTCCGCCACGTCGAAAATCCCGCCAAGCCCGATCGTGGAGTTGATCAGGAACCGCATGGTCGCATCCCCGGCCCGCCGCGGCTTGCCCTGCAGCATGTCGGCCGTCAGCAGAACCGGGCTGCCGAGGTTGCTCAGCACGTTATGCACGCCACCGCGCACCCGTGGCGGCACGGCGTAGCGATAGGCCTGCGCCGCCGGCCGTAGCATATAGGTGTCGAGGGCATCGTTGACCGCATAGAAGACGCGGTTGGTCGGCTCGATCGGATCGTCGGCTTCCTTGAACTCCGCGATGGCGTCCGGATCGTCCGCCGGCGGCGGCGTGGCACAGCCGGACAGCAGCGCGAAGACGCCCATGACCGAGAGATGGAAGCGAAAGAATCGGTAGGCGCTCATGGCTTTCCTTTGAGGGAATGTCCTTGGAGGGGCAGCGCGGTTGCAAGGGCGGATCGGCTTGTGGCGTTGTAGGCGGTCTGAGGGTTAGGTGGCCTGGGATGTGGCGCGGAACAAGGATGGCGGACAAGGATGAGGGATGCGTGTCCAAGGCCCGTCGTCATGAGGTGCTTTCAGACGCGGTTCTATCATGCTGACGCACTTGCACAATGTTCGGATGCCATCGTCGCGCCGGATCGGTGGACGGAATCGGACGGACTTCCTCGGGCCAGGGCGAACCGGGCCAGCGCGAACCGGGCCAGGGCGGGCCGGTCCAATATGCTTGCAAAGCGGTTCCGGCGATGCGACATCGCCCGTATGACCCAAGACCTTCCCGTCCGCCCCGCCGCTACGGCTGCCCTGGCGTCGCAGAGCGGCCCCACGTTGGAGCGCTGGCTCACCGGGCCGCGCTTTCCGGCCTTGCCGATGCGCGGCACCGGGCAGAAGCCGCCGCTGCTGTCCTTCGAGTTCTTCCCCCCGCGCACCGAAGCGCTGGAGCAGCAGCTTTGGGCCGCGATCCGCCGGTTGGAGCCGCTGGCGCCGCGCTTCGTGTCCGTAACCTATGGCGCCGGCGGCACCACCCAGGCCCGCACGCACGCGACCGTCGCGCGCATCGTCACGCAAACCACCCTGACGCCCGCGGCGCACCTGACCTGCGTCGGCGCGAGCCGGGGCGAGGTGGACGATGTCGCCCGCCAGTACTGGGACGCCGGCATTCGCCACATCGTCGCGCTACGCGGCGACGCGCCGCCGGGCACGGCCTATGAACCGCACCCGCAGGGCTACGCCTACGCCGCCGACCTCGTCGCCGGGCTGAAGCGGATCGCCGATTTCGAGATCTCCGTCGGAGCCTATCCCGAGACCCATCCGACGGCGATCAGCCCGGAAGCGGATTTGGACAACCTCAAACGCAAGCTCGATGCCGGCGCGGCCCGCGCCATCACGCAGTATTTCTTCGACGGCACGGTGTATCTGCGCTTCCTCGACCGCTGCCTGGCCGCGGGGATCACCGCGCCGATCGTGCCGGGGATCATGCCGGTATCCAATTTCGCCCAGGCGGCGAAGTTCTCGGCGATGTGCGGCACATCGGTGCCGGACTGGCTGGCGCATCTGTTCGAGGGCACCGAGGACGATCTGGAAACCAGGCGCATGGTTGCTGCCGTGGTGGCGGCGGAGCAGGTGCGCCTGCTGCAGGCGAACGGGGTGGACGAGTTCCATTTTTATACATTGAACCGGCCGGACCTGACCTACGCCATCGCGCACATCCTGGGGGTTCGGCCGGTCAAGGCCGCCGCGACAGCCTGAGCCGGCAATACGGGAGCCGCTTCGCGGTTGGCCACGTTCGCTTCCTGTTCTATATCTGGACGATGCCCCTTCGAGTATCCCGTCCAACAGCATGAGCGATTATCTCACCCGCCTGAACCCCGAGCAGCGCGCGGCGGTGGAAACCGTCGACGGTCCGCTGCTGGTCCTCGCCGGGGCCGGCACCGGCAAGACCCGGGTGCTGACCACGCGGTTCGCCCATATTCTCCTGACCAACCGCGCCTTTCCCAATCAGGTGCTGGCCGTCACCTTCACCAACAAGGCGGCGCGGGAGATGCGCGAGCGGGTCGGCGCCATCCTCGGCGCGCCGGCCGAGGGTCTGTGGCTCGGCACGTTCCATGCGCTCTGCGCGCGGATGCTGCGCCGGCACGCCGACCTGGTCGGGTTGCAGCCGAACTTCACGATCCTCGACACCGACGACCAGCTTCGTCTGCTGAAGCAGGTGATGGAAGCCAAGCGGATCGACACCAAGCGCTGGGCGCCGCCGGCACTGATGGGGATCATCCAGCGCTGGAAGGACCGCGGCCTGACGCCGGCGCGCATCACCGCCGATCAGGAAAGCGACTTCGCCGCCAACCGCGCGCGCGAGCTGTACGCCGACTACCAGGCCCGGCTCGTGGCGGTGAACGCCGCCGATTTCGGCGATCTGCTGCTGCACATGACGGAGATCCTGCGCGGCCACCCGGACGTGCTGGCGCAGTACCACCGGATGTTCCGCTACATCCTGGTCGATGAGTACCAGGACACCAATGTCGTGCAGTATCTCTGGCTTCGCCTGCTGGCGCAGCAGAGCCGGAACATCTGCTGCGTCGGCGATGACGACCAGTCGATCTATTCCTGGCGCGGCGCCGAGGTGGAGAACATTCTGCGGTTCGAGCGGGATTTCGAAGGGGCGAAGATCGTCCGCCTGGAAGCGAATTACCGCTCCACCGCGCCGATCCTGGCGGCGGCCTCCGCCCTCATCGCCAACAACGAGGGGCGCCTGGGCAAAACCCTGCGTCCCGGGCGCAACGATGCCGAGGGAGAGCCGGTCTCCGTCGTCAGCCTGTGGGACTCGGACGAAGAGGCCCGCATGGTCGGCGACCGGGTGGAGGGACTGCGTCGCGATGGGCACAAGCTGGCCGAGATCGCCGTGCTGGTCCGTGCCGGCTTTCAGACCCGCGCCTTCGAGGAACGGCTGATCGTGCTCGGCGTGCCATATCGAGTCGTGGGTGGCCTGCGCTTCTACGAGCGGGCGGAAATTCGCGACGCGGTGGCCTATATGCGCGTGCTGCGCGGCGCTTCCGACGACCTGGCCTTCGAGCGGATCGTCAACGTGCCCCGCCGGGGCATCGGCGAGCAGGCGTTGCGCGGCATGCATGAGGCTTCCCGCGCCCAGGGTATTTCCCTGTCCGCCGCCGCGGAACAACTGGTCGCCACCGGCAGCCTGCGCGGGCGGGCGCGCGAGGCGATGGCGGAACTGTTCCGGGGCTTTGCCCGCTGGCGGCAAATGCTGGAGACCGAGGGGCATGTGGTCACCCTCGCCACCATGCTCGACGAGTCCGGCTACACCGAGATGTGGAAGCAGGACAAATCGCCAGAAGCGCCCGGGCGGCTGGAGAACCTGAAGGAGCTGGTCCGCGCGCTGGCGGATTTCGAGACGCTGGAGGGCTTTCTCGATCACGTTTCCCTGGTGATGGAGAACGAGGAGAATTCCGACGCCGACAAGGTCAGCCTGATGACGCTGCACGGCGCCAAGGGCCTGGAATTCGACACCGTGTTCCTGCCCGGCTGGGAGGAAGGCGTGTTTCCCAACCAGCGCTCGATGGACGAGCAGGGTGCGAAGGGCCTGGAGGAAGAGCGCCGCCTGGCCTATGTCGGCATCACCCGCGCCCGCAAGCGCGCCATCATCAGCCATGCCGCCAACCGGCGCATCTACGCCAACTGGCAAAGCAGCATCCCCAGCCGCTTCATCGACGAACTGCCCGAGGAACTGACCCAGCGTTCCGGCTCGGCGGCGCTGGCGCGGGACGCGCGGGCCACCGCCATCCCGAGCTTTTCCGCCTTCCCGATGACGGCGCGCAAACCGAGGGTGATCGAGGCCTGGGAACAGCCCGCCCGCCCGGCCCGTCCGGAGATGATCGCCGTGGGCCAGCGGGTGTTTCATCAGAAATTCGGCTACGGCACCGTCACCGCCACCGATGACGACAAACTCGACATCGCCTTTGAGAAGGCCGGAGCCAAGCGGGTGCTGGACCGCTTCGTGGAGAAAGCATGAAAAAACGCACCGAGGCGCTGGAGACGGTCTTCGTCGATGTGCCGGAGGCCGCTCTGGAAGTGTTCGAATCGGCGCTGCTGTCGGCCTGCAGCACGGTCGGCTTCTTCTTCGTGGACGAGGCGAAGCGGATCTGGCGGATCGAGGGCGTGAAGCCGGTGGGCGCCAACGAGGCGGAACTGGTCGGCGCCCTGGCGCTGGCGGAGATGATGACCGGGGTTTCCGCCCCCTTGCAGCGCAGCGCGACTGCCGCCGAGGGCTGGCTGGCGCGGACCTACTTATCCTTCCCCGCCCAGGAGGTGGGCAGGCGGTTCGTGGTGCGCGGCTCGCATCTGAAAGGCCCGGGCGCTCCGGGGCGCATCACCCTGACGCTGGATGCCGGCGTGGCGTTCGGATCGGGGGAGCACGGCTCCACCCGCGGCTGCCTGCGGGCGCTGGAGAAGATCGCCCATCGCAAGCCCCGGCGCATTCTCGATCTCGGCACCGGTTCTGGCATCCTGGCGATGGCGGCTGCCAAGCTGCTGCACCGTCCGGTGCTGGCGACGGATATCGAGCCCTGGTCGGTGCGGGTCGCGGCGCGCAACGCGGCCGAGAACGGCGTCGGCGCCCTGGTCACGGCACGGCTGGCGGATGGCTGGGATCATCCGGCCGTGGCGGCCGGCGCACCCTATGATCTGGTGTTCGCCAACATCCTGGCGCGGCCGCTATGCGCGATGGCACGGCATCTGGCGGCGAGCCTCTCGCCGGGCGGCACCGCCATTCTGGCGGGCCTGCTCAACAGCCAGGCGAATCTGGTGCTGAGCGCGCATCGGCGCCTGGGAATGCGGCTGGACTTCGCGCTGCGCGAGGGCAACTGGACGACCCTGGTGCTGCGCCGGTAGGCCGGCAAGGCGAGGGGAGCTTTCGCCCCCCTCACCGGTACGGATCAGTAGCCGCGGCGGGCGTGCTCGCGGGCGAAGTCGGCGTCGAAAACCTGCGTGAGGTTGCTGCGCGACAGCCCGACATCGGCCAGTTCGCGGTCGTTCATGCTGTTCAGTTCGGCCATCACAGAACCGCGGCGGAGCCAGGCGACGATGCCGGCCAGCGCGTTGCCCAGGCGGTGGGCGACATCCTGGCTGGCGATGCGGCGGGCCTCGGCGGCATTGCCATAGCCTTCGCCAATGGAACCGATGCTAAACTCGGCGTTCAAGCGGGGATTGTTCATGATCTTCATTCCGTTCCGCAGCCCGGGTCTTGCGCGTCGTCGTCGTGGCGGGGCGCTCCCGGGTATTGCTGCAACGCAACATAGGTAGCGGGTACTGCCGGGAAAAGCGAAAATTGACTCAGGCAGACCCGCGTTTTTCGCATAAATTGACGTCAAGTGTTGCGCATATCGCTTGGCTGATCCGCTCCTCCGCCATATGCCTGCCGAAACACGCCATGCCTGCCGAAACATGTCGGGAAGGGACCAACGAATGAGCAACCATGCGGCCACCCGATTGACGGGACTTCGTGCCGAACTGGCTCGCCAGGGCCTGGACGGCTTCATCGTGCCGCGCTCGGACGAGCATCTGGGCGAATATGTGCCGCCGGGCGCGGAGCGGCTGGCCTGGCTGACCGGCTTTACCGGCAGCGCCGGACTCGCGGTGGTGCTGGCCGATCGCGCGGCGGTGTTCACCGATGGGCGCTACGTGCTGCAGCTCGAGGAGCAGACCGACCCTGATCTGTGGGAACGCCGCCACATCATCGACGAGCCGCCGCCGGGCTGGCTGGTGTCCCAGGCCCCGGTGGATGCCGTCATCGGCTATGATCCGCGGCTGATCGGCGAAGAGGCGCTGTCCCGCTACACCGATGCCGGGCTAAATATGGTGCCGCTGGCGAAAAACCCGATCGATGCCGTCTGGACGGACCGTCCGCCGCCGCCGCTGGCCCCGGCAGTGCCGCACCGGCTGGATTATGCCGGCCGCGCCGCGGTGGAAAAGCGCCAGGACATCGCGGCGGTCCTGCGCACCGCCAAACAGGATGCGGTTGTCCTCACCGATCCCGCCTCGATCGCCTGGCTGCTGAACATCCGCGGCTCGGACGTCCCGTTCACCCCGTTCGCACTCGGCTTCGCGCTGTTGCATGCCGAGGATGGCCGCGTGGAACTGTTCATGGACCCCGCCAAGCTGCCGGAAGCCAGCCGTGCCTGGCTCGGCAACGAGGTGACGGTGGCCGGACGGGACGCGCTGGCCCTGGCGCTGGCGGGCCTGGCCGGCAGGACCGTGCGGGTGGACGCGGCGGGGTCGCCGGTGTGGTTCGCGCAGACCCTGCGCGCGGCCGGGGCGCTTGTGACGAACGCGCCCGATCCCTGCCTGTTGCCGAAGGCCTGCAAAAACGCGGTGGAACGCCAGGGCGCGCGCAATGCCCATCTGCGCGACGCCACGGCGGTGTGCCGCTTCCTGCATTTCCTGGCCGAACAGGGCGGCACAGGCGAACAAACCGAACTCTCGGCCGCGGCCAAACTGCTGGCGTTGCGCGAGGCGGTGGAGGGGTTCCGCGGCGAGAGCTTCCCCGCGATTTCCGGCGCCGGAGAGCATGGCGCCATCATCCATTACCGGGTCACCCCGGAAACCGACCGCCGGATCGGCGCCAACGAGGTCTATCTGATCGACAGCGGCGCCCAGTACCTGGATGGCACCACCGACATCACCCGCACGATCTGGACCGGGCCGGACGAGGCCCCGCTGGAACTCCGCCGCCGCTTTACCCGGGTGATGAAGGGCCACATCGCCATCGCAACGCTGGTGTTTCCCCAGGGGGTCGCGGGCGCGCACCTGGACGGCTTCGCGCGCAGCGCGTTGTGGCAGGCGGGTCTCGACTACGATCACGGCACCGGCCATGGCGTCGGCAGCTATCTGTCGGTGCATGAAGGCCCGGTCAGCCTATCGCGCGCGGTGAGGCCGGTGCCGCTGGCGGCAGGCATGATCCTGTCCAACGAGCCGGGCTATTACCTGCCCGGCAGCTACGGCATCCGGCTGGAGAACCTGCTGCTGGTGCAGCCGGCGGAACTGGCGGACGCGCTGAAGCCGTTCCTGTGTTTCGAGACCCTGACCCTCGCGCCGTTCGACCGGCAGTTGCTGGCGCCGGACCTGCTGACCCCGCAGGAGATCGCCTGGCTGGATGCTTACCACGCCTGCGTGCTCGCGCAGGTAGGGTCGAACCTGGAGCCGGCCGCACGCGCCTGGCTGCGGCAGGCCTGCCGCAAACTGGATGCATCTGGCGGACCCATGTAGCCCTTCATCAGCAGGATAGGCGGATTTCCTCTGCGGGAATCTGAGCCGCGTTAACCCGAATCGGCCGGAAAACCGACAGGATGCGCGGCGAACTGGTGCAGCCAGGTTCCGGGATCAGGAGAGATGCGGTGCTCGACACGACGGAACTCAGGACGCTCGCGCGGTGGTGCCGGGGACGCGGGCTGCGCTTCCTGCCGCTGGGCACGGACGCGGCGCGCAGCGTGATCCTGTTCGAGCGGCTGGAACCGACAAGGCCGTGGCAACGCATGAAGCTGGTGCAGGACGACTCCGGCTTCCGGCTGTGCGACGAACGCGACGATCTGCTGGCCAGCGGATCGGACCTGCCGGCGATTCTGGATGCGCTGGACGGCGGCGTGGCCGAACCGGCCTGCCGGCGCGCCTATGGCCCGGGCGCGGCTGCGGACAGGCAAGGGGGCTGGAAAAGCGCCTTTTAGGGCAATATCAGCCTGACTGGAAACGCGAAGCGGTCTTAGGCTGATGGAATTGCTTGCTAAAAGATTGCCAGAGCGGTTTCACTCTTCGTGAAAACGTTCTGGCGTCTGTCCGGCGTGGGCGGAATCGCCGGAGACGGATAAGCCGACGCGAAAACAGTGGGCCCTGGGCCCCCGCCGCAGGCCGCATGCAATCTGCGGTGGCGAACGGGTCCGCGGGCCGAGCCCCCGGTCGGCTGGGATTCTGCCGCCCGAGCGTATGTGGTGTTGCATTTTGAGACTCTTATCACGACGGAATTAGTCTTGGCCGTTATCGTTGGCCAGGTTCGCGCGGGCTGCAATCGTTCCTTCACAAGGCACGCTGCACGCCGATGCGACGGAGGTCGGGTTCTTTCGGGGAGTGATGATAACCTATTGTAATATAATGGTCCAATTGTGCGATTTGAGGTTGTGTGCGATGGCGCGGCGACGCTGGGTCATCCCACCTGCGAATTTGTGCGGAAATCGTCGCGGGACTCAAGAAAAGTTGCAGTTCCCGCTTGCATTCAATGGCAATCGGGGATAGAGAGTCCTTATCACATTGTTACAGGGCCCATTAGATGTCCATGCAAACCCAGGCTAGTCAGCTTTCGGAGGGCGGTAAGATGAAGACCCGGTTGGGTATCGTGTGCGCACTTGCAGGTGTGCTGGCCGTATCGGCCGGCGTTCCGCAGGCTTCGGCCACGACAACGACGCTGAACGGTATGATGGATTTCGCCACGCGGGTGACCTTCGGTGGGGGTACGGACCTTGCCAGTGCGACGTGGATCGCGATCCCGGCGACGGCGACGGTCGAGGATCAGTGGGCCACCGGCGTCAATGGCAACCCGAATGATTTCCTGTATAACGCGGCCCATCCCTGGTCGTTCCAGCCGGGCTCGCTCGTCCACCTGAACACCGGCATTGCCGGCAACCATCTGACGACGGCTGCCGGCGGCGGCACGCCGCCGGCTGCCGGGTTCCTGACCTTCGCCATGGATAACGGCACCGCCAAGGGAACGATCCCGTCCTTCCGGTTCACCTACGATCTGGCAGCGGCGACGTGGTTCACCAGCCCCACAGCGCCGGACAAGCTGGAGATGGACAGCATCGGCTTCCTGACAGACACGGGCATTCCCGGGTTTCTCGCCCAGCCGTCCGTGCTGACCCTGTCGATCACGACCAATTGCGACAACATTGCCCATCCGGCTTGCAATTTCGCCAACGCTGCCTGGGAATTCTCCACCGATGGCACCGGCGGCTATACGCTGACGCCGGAACCGGCGGCATTGTCCGTGCTGGGTATGGGGCTGGTTGGCCTCGCGATGGTGCGTCGCCGCCGCCGCTGAGCGGTGTGGCTGGCCAGTGGCCCGGGTGCGGGCCGCTGGAGCGAATTTGATATGGTTGCAAGCGGGCCGAGGTGATCGGCCCGCTTTTTTGTGTGCTGTGTCCCTTCGGCGAGCATGACCCGGCACGGCCCGGCTGCCCGGAAATGCTTCAGGGTGCTTTCACCTGCGGTGAAAGCACCCCTGCCGTTGGCGATGGAGGATGGATGGCCGCCCGCGAAGGCGCCGCGGAACTACCGGGCGGAGCGGCGCCGGCGGACCAGGGCGAGGCCGAGCATTCCGACGCCCAGGATTGCCGGTGTGGCGGGTTCCGGCACGGAAGACGCACCGGTGATGGTGCCGGCCGATGCAGTGGACGTGTTCAGCGTCGTGGCAGTTCCGCCCCAGCCGAGGGCACGGAAAAAATGCAGATCCGCGGCCGAGAAGGATGTCGCGCCCGGGTAGACATAGGCGTTCTGCACATCGGCGGCATAGCTGCCGCTGGTGCCGGTAAGCCAGTCGGAGCGGTCACCGCCATCGTTCAGGTTATCGAACCAGCCAAGATTGGTCTGGCCAGCATCGGTCGAGAAGTAGGTGGGGGCGGTGCCGGAGTAGCTCTGCACGCCGGGCGCACTGTAGCGGAACAGATCGGCGGGGGTCTGGTAGAACGTCCTGCCCGACAAGGTGATCGAGGTGTTGCGCCCCAGAACCTCGGCGATCTCGTGATGGGCGATGCCGACGAAGTCGTAGGTTCCGGCGGTGATGCCGTCCGCCTGGTTGAAATCATAGGGCAGGGCGCTGCTGAAGCCGATGGCGCCATCGGTGACGGTAGAGGTCGCGGAGAGCAGCCCCAGTGCCTTGGCCTCGGCGCGGGCCATCGCGAAATAGCCCGGACCCGTCTGCGTTGCCGGCAGGCTGACGGACGAAGCCAGATAGTTTCGTATCTGGGAATAGCTCCAATAGCCGGTCATCGCGGTCGCGGCGGCGCCCGCTTCGTTGCTGGCCATCGGCTGTCCCTGGATATAGCCCCAGCTGACAGCGATGTTGACGGTGGCTGTATTGGTAAAGGCGTTGGTGAAGGCCGATGCGGCGGTGTTGAAGGCGGCTTCCACCGTGGCGGCGTTCGCCAGGCTGGTCACGGTGCTGTCGAACATGGCGTGGATGGTCAGCGCGTTTGCCGGCAGGGAGATGCCGACCCATGCGGTCGTCGCGAGTAAAACTGTCAGGCTGTTACGATGAGCCGAACAAAATAATTGGCTATTCTTTAAGGAAAATCCCATTTTATACCCCGGACTTTTGTTGTTGCGAACGCGTCAAGCAAGAAGAAATGTACTGACAAGTCAAGTCAAAAGCTTATCAGTTTGTGAGTTTTAGCGTCGGATATGTGAAACTATCGAGTTTCCGGAACGTTGTCGAAATTGTTCGAAAATATAATTACAGACCGGCAGGAATTCCCCGCGGCCAGGACAAAGTCTGAATGCCAACCTGTGGTTTCATCCAGCCAGATGCCATGACAGTTCCGCGGCACGTCCCGTTGTTCCGCAGGTTTCGTTGGTTGGCAGGGTTGCCTGGAAGGCCCGCTGCCGCCGGGCAGATCGCCGACGGGAAACAGGATCAAGCATATCTGCACGTGTAGACGAAACGGATAGTAACCACGTGCTTAAAAATTCTTAATCCAACGTCGATTCTTCAATGGCAAGAGGCATGACTGACCGCAGCTTCCGTGTGCGAGCCACGCGCGCGCCACGGCAGCCTGGCGGGCGAGGATCTGGCCGGGCGAGGATCTGGTGGGGATCTGGTGGGGATCTGGCGGGCGGGGACGCCCCGGTGGAGGACCGCCGCCGCCCGCGCGGTGCCCTCAGGCGGGAATGCGGACCTTCATCGACTTGATGCCGCGCAGAAAGTTCGAATAGACCCGCTCCGGCGCGCCGGTCACCTCGATCACCGGGAACCTCAGCAGGATCTCCTCCCACAGGATCCGCAACTGCATCTCGGCCAGCCGGTTCCCGACGCAACGATGCACGCCGAAGCCGAACGACAGATGCTGGCGCGGCCGGACCCGATCGACGATGAAACGATCGGCGCTCTCGATCGCGTCCTCGTCGCGGTTGCCGGATACATACCACATCACCACCTTGTCGCCGGCCTTGATCTTCTGACCGCCGAGTTCGGCATCGGCGACCGCCGTGCGGCGCATATGCACGACCGGGGTCTGATAGCGGATGATTTCGCTGACCATGCCGGGGATCACGGCGGGGTTCTCCCGCAGCTTGCGGTATTCGTCCGGATTGCTGTGCAGCGCCCACAGCCCGCCACTGATGGAGTTGCGGGTGGTGTCGTTGCCACCGACGATCAGCAGCGCCAGCGTGCCCATGAATTCCCGCGGCTCCAGGTTCCGCGTCGCCTCGCCATGCGCCAGCATCGAGATCAGGTCGTAGCGCGGCGGCTGGTTGACCCGTTCGTTCCACAGCCGGCTCATCGCCTGCGCCATCCTGGCCAACTCGTCGAAGCGCTCCTGTTCGGTATGGACCGGTGATTCCGGATCGTTGATGTTGCAGATCGCCACGTCTGACCAATAGGTCAGCTGGGCGCGGTCCTCGAACGGGTAGTCGAACAGGGTGGCCAGCATCTGGGTGGTGAGCTCGATGGAGACCCGCTTCACCCAGTCGAACTCCTCGTTGCGCGGCAGGTTGTCCAGGATGCGGCACGCGCGTTCGCGGATCAGCGTCTCCATCCGCTGCAGGTTCATCGGCGCGACGATCGGGCTGACCACCTTGCGCTGCTCGTCATGGCGCGGCGGGTCCATGCGGATGAAGCTCGGCCGATTGAGGTGCTTGGGCTGGTCCTCGATCTGGATGCCGCCGAGGGAGCTTTCGGAGGAGAACACCTGATGTGCAACCTCGGCCTGCATGATGTCCTTGTACTTGGTCACCGACCAGTAGGGGCCGAAGGGACTGGCGGGGCAGTAATGCACCGGCGCTTCCCGTCGCAGGCGTTCGAAATAGGGCCAGATGGTATCCTGCTGGAAGCGGGCGGGATCGCTCATGTCGAGCGTATCCAGGGGCGCATCATAGGCTTCGGCGCGGGCGTCTCGCGTGACCTGGGCGTCCATCCTGTCCTCCTGCCGTTGTTCTTGCACGGGCTTGCGGCGAGTGTGCGGGGGATCAGCCGGTCAGTGCAAGTATCTGGTGCCGCCAGGTGGGGCAATCGGGTAAAGGAAGCAGGCCAGCGGGCAGGGGGGCCGGTTAATGCCCGCCCGCCGCGGCCATCTTCGGGCGGGCCAGGAAGAAGGTCAGCGGCACCGCCAGGAAGAACGACAGCGCCATCAGCAGGAACACGTCGTTGTAGGTCAGCGTCAAGGCTTCGCGTTGCACCATCAACGATATTCGCTTCAGCGCCGCCAGATGCGCGCTGCCTTCTTTGGCCGCGGTCATGGCGTGGGTGATGCCGTTCATCGCTTTCATCGCCCCTGGCCGCGCCCAGTTCACCTGTTCCTGAAGGTGCAGCGTATGCACGGCGTCGCGCGTCGTCGCGACGGTGTTGATCAGCGCCAGGCCGATCGCGCCGCCGAGGTTGCGCATCAGGTTATAGAGGCCCGACGCGTTCTTCAGCGCGGCCGGCGGCAGGGTGCCGAGGGCCACCTGCGTCACGGGCAGCATGATGAACATCATCGAGAATCCACGCAGCATCTGCGGCAGCAGCATTTCCCAGAACGCCGACTGGCTCGTCAGGTGTCCAAGCCACCACAGCGAGATCCCGAACATCGTCAGCCCGAAGGCGAGCAGGCGGCGCAGATCCACCATTTTGGCCAGTTTGCCGACGATCGGCGCGCTGACGAACATGGTCATCCCGACCACGAACATGGTCTGGCCGATTTCCAGGCTGTTGTAGCCGCGCACCCGCCCGAGAAACAGCGGCGTGACATAGACCGATCCGTACAGCCCAAGCCCCAGCACCAGGCTGAACAGGCAGCCGGCGGCGAAATTGGCGTTGGTGAAGGCGCGCAATTCCACCAGCGGGTCGCGCCGCGTCAGCATCCGCCAGAAGAACAAGCCGCCGGCGATGACGGCAACCACGGAGAAGACGCGGATCAGATCGTCCTCGAACCAGTCGTTCCGGCTGCCCTCTTCCAGAACGTATTCCATCGAGCCGAGAAACGTCGCCATCAGTGCCAGGCCGATGGTGTCGAAGCGCTTCAGCAGGCTCCAATCCGGTTTGTCGATATCCAGGAACGTCCAGACGCTGGCGGTGATCGCGAGGCCCACGGGAACGTTGATCAGGAACAGCCAGTGCCAGGAAAATTGTTCGGTCAGCCAGCCGCCGAGCGTTGGGCCGATGGTCGGCGCCATCGTCGCGGTCAGGCCGATCAGCACGGTGACCGGCCCCCTTTTGGCGCCGGGGAACAGCAGGAACGAGGTGGCGAAAACCGTGGGGATCATCGCGCCGCCGATGAAGCCCTGCAGCGTGCGGAACACCACCATCGGGCCAAGGCCGGTGGCGAAGGCGCACAGGAACGAGAACAACGTGAACCCGAGCGAACTCACGGTGAAAAGCACCCGCGTGGACAGCAGCCGCGAGAGCCACCCCGACAACGGGATCATCACGATCTCGGAGATCAGGTAGCTGGTCTGCACCCAGGCGACTTCGTCGGAGCTGGCCGACAGCCCGGCCTGCACCTCGCTGATGGAGGCGCTGACGATCTGGATGTCCAGGATGGCCATGAACATGCCCACCACCATGGACATGAAGCCCACCCATTGCCGCCAGCTCAGTTTCTCGTCGGCGACGGCCATTGCCTAGCGCCCGAGACCCAGTGTGGCGGCCGCGGCGCCGAAGAAACCAAGGCGCTGGGCATCCTGGCCGCGCGTGTCCACCTCGGCGGTGACCGACAGGCCGGCGCGGAGCCAGCCGCTTTTGTCGGCGTCGGCGGGGTCGATGAGGATCTTCACCGGCACGCGCTGCACGACCTTGGTGAAGTTGCCGGTGGCATTCTCCGGCGGCAACAGGGAAAACAGGGCTCCGGTGGCCGGTGCCAGGCTGTCCACATGGCCGGTCACGGTGGCGCCGCTGTCGATGTCCGGCGTCAGCAGCACCTTCTGGCCGGGATGCATGTGGCGCAGCTGGGTCTCCTTGAAATTGGCGGTGACATAAAGCTGGCGCGGTGGCGGGGTGATGGCGATCAATTGCTGGCCGACCTGCACATGCTGGCCGAGCTGCGCGGCGCGGTTGCCGACCGTGCCGTCGAACGGTGCGCGGATAACGGTGTAGGACAAATTGCTTTCGGCCAGCCGGACCGCGGCCTGGGTCGTGACGCGGCGCGCGTCGGCCTGCTCGGCCTGGGCGCGGGCGACGCTCAGGGCGTCGGTGGCGCTGGCTCGCTGTGCCTGGGCGGAGGCCAAAGAAGCGTCCGCCTTGCGCGCGGCGGCGACCGCGGTGTCGTTGGCCTGGCGCGATGTCCAACCGGCACCGACCAGCGACGAGCTGCGTCCGGCCTCGGCCGCGGCGCGGGTCACTTCGGCTTGTGCCTGGGCAACCATGGCGTCGGCCTGGGCGATGGCCGAGCGCGCCTGTTCGATCTGCTGGCGCGCGGTGACGGCGGCCGCTTCCGCCTCGGCCGCGGTGCCACGGGCCTGGTCCAGGCGTGCCTGCCAATCGGTCGGGTCCAGCGTGATCAGCGGATCACCAGCATGCACCGCCTGATTATCCGCGACATGGATCGCGGTCACGTCGCCATCGATACGCGGGCCGAGCACGGCGATGTCACCCTGGATATAGGCGTTGTCCGTGCTTTCGATGTAGCGCCCCTCGGTGAACCACCAATTGGCCGTCAGGACGGCCCCGATCAGCACGACCGCCAGCAGCAGCAAACGCAGGACCTTGCCGCGTACCCCGGATTTGGTGGGCTTTTTGGCTTCGGTACGCACGGACTGTTTGTCTTCGACAGAGGACGGCTTCTCGGCGATAGCGTTCATCGGTCGGATCCTGTTGCTGGAACTGAACCGAACGGTTCAGTTCTGCGCCTGCATTAGGACGGGCAGAAAGCCATCGTCAAGAAAAAACTGAACCGTTCAGTCCAATTTAATATTGACGCGGCGCCGCCGCCTTATCCATAAGGGCTGCATGAACGAGCTCGCCTGCGTCACTCTCCCGACGGAATCGGATGTGTCTCCCAAGCACCGCCAGATGCTGGAGGCGGCGGGCGAGCTGTTCATGGCGCATGGCTATGGCTCGGTCAGCATGGACGCGGTGGCGCGGACCGCCGGCGTGTCCAAGGCAACGCTGTATGCGCATTTCGCGTCCAAGGAACGGCTGTTCGCGACCATGGTCGGCGAGGTCTGCCGGCGCAACACGGCCGGGGAGGGGATGTTCCCCGAACAGGTGGAAGACATCGAGGCAGTTTTGCGCGCGATTGGCCGGCGCGGGCTGCGCTTTCTGCTGCAGGACCGCACCCTGGCGATCTACCGCATGGTGATGGCGGAATGTGCCCGCTTCCCGGAGCTGGGGGCTGCCTTCATGGCCAACGGGCCGCAGGGTTTTCGCAATCGGCTGGTGACCTGGCTGGCCGCGCAGACCAAGGCCGGGCGTCTTGCCGCCGGGGATGGCGAGATTGCCGCGGAGCATTTCCTGGCACTGATCAAGTCCGGACTGTTCATGCGGGCCACTTTGGGCCTACCGCCGGCGCCGGATGAGGCAGAGATTGCCAGCACGGTCGATGCGGCCGTGGATACTTTCCTGAAGGCCTTCGGACCGCGGTCCTAGCATCGTCGCTCGCCGGCTTGCGCCTGCCCCGCTTGCACCTCTGGTAAGGGCGGCTTAGTTCACCTGTTTAGACCTGCACTCGGGGGAACGCGCATGGACCAGCCGCTGACGACCATCGACCTGCATCCGGAGATCCGCGAGGAGGTCAAGAAGCTCTGCGCCAAGTTCCCGGGCGAATATTGGCGCAAGCTGGACCAGGTGCGCGGCTATCCTACCGAGTTCATCACCGCCCTGACCGAGGCCGGCTATCTCGGCGCGCTGATCCCCGAGGAATACGGCGGCGCCGGCCTGCCGCTGTCGGCCACCTCCGCGATCCTCGAGACCATCCATGCCGAGGGCTGCAACGCCGCAGCCTGCCACGCGCAGATGTACATTATGGGCGCGATCCTGAAGCACGGATCGGAGGAGCAGAAGCGCAAATACCTTCCCGGCATCGCCACCGGAAAGCTGCGCCTGCAGGCCTTTGGCGTGACCGAGCCGACCTCCGGCACCGATACCACCAGCCTGCGCACCTTCGCCAAGCGCGAGGGCGACCATTACGTCGTGAACGGCCAGAAGGTCTGGACCAGCCGTGCCGAGCATTCCGACCTGATGCTGCTGCTGGCCCGCACCACGCCGCGCGGCGAGGAGAAGAAGAAGACCGACGGACTTTCCACCTTCATCGTCGACATGAAGGCGGCGCTGGGCAACGGCCTGACCATCCGGCCGATCCGCACGATGATGAACCATAATTCGTGCGAAGTGTTCTTCGACAACATGATCGTGCCGGCCGAGAACCTGGTCGGCGAGGAAGGCCGGGGCTTCCGCTACATCCTGGACGGCATGAACGCCGAGCGTCTGCTGATCGCCAGCGAGTGCATCGGCGACGCCAAGTGGTTTACTGCGAAATCCGTAGCTTATGCGAACGAACGCAAAGTGTTCAATCGCCCGATCGGGCAGAACCAGGGCATCCAGTTCCCGATTGCGCGGGCCTATTCGCAAATGCGCGCTGCCGAGCTGCTGGTGCGCGAGGGATGCCAGAAATTCGACGCCGGACTGCATTGCGGCGAGGAAGCCAACATGGCGAAAATGCTGGCCGCCGAGGCTTCCTGGGCGGCGGCGGAAGCCTGCATCCAGACCCATGGCGGCTTCGGTTTCGCGGAAGAATATGATGTGGAACGAAAGTTCCGCGAAACGCGGCTGTACCAGGTGGCGCCGATCAGCACCAACCTGATCCTTTCCTACCTCGCCGAGCATGTGCTCGGCATGCCGCGCAGCTACTGACATGGGGCTTCCTCTCGAAGGCCTGCTCGTCGTCTCGTTGGAGCAGGCGGTCGCCGCGCCCTATTGCAGTTCGCGCCTCGCCGATGCCGGCGCGCGGGTCATAAAGATCGAGCGTCCCGAGGGCGACTTCGCCCGCGGCTATGACAAGGCGGCGAAGGGATCGTCGAGCTATTTCGTCTGGCTGAACCGCGGCAAGCAGAGCCTCGTCGCCGACATCAAGCAGCCGGCGGATGCCGCGCTGCTGCACAGCATCCTGTCGAAGGCCGATGTTTTCATTCAGAACCTGGCCCCGGGCGCTGCCGCGCGCGCGGGCTTCGGGTCGGAGGATCTACGGGCGAAATACCCCCGCCTGATCACCGTCGACATTTCCGGCTACGGCGATTCCGGTGATTACGCGACGATGAAGGCCTACGATCTACTGGTGCAGGCCGAGTCCGGCCTGTGCTCGGTGACCGGCCGGCCGGAGGGGCCTGGCCGCGTCGGCGTGTCGGCCTGCGATATCGCCTGCGGCATGGCGGCCCATGCCGGCGTGCTGGAGGCGCTGATCGGGCGCGGCATCACGGGTATGGGAAAAAGCTTGAAAGTCAGCCTGTTCGACGGGATGGCGGACTGGATGAACGTGCCGCTGCTGTTCTTCGAAGGCACCGGCCGCGCGCCGGAGCGAGTCGGCCTGGCGCATCCGTCCATCTGCCCCTACGGCGCCTTCCCGACCAAGGACGGCTCGCAGGTGCTGGTGGCAATCCAGAACGAGCGCGAATGGGCCGATTTCTGCGCCCGTTTCATGGACGAACCGGATCTGCCGCAGCGTGAGGGCTTTCAGTCCAACGTCATCCGCTGCGCCAACCGCGCCATGGTGGACGGCTATGTCGGCAAGATGTTCGCCAGCCTGACCCGCGACGAGGCGGCGGCGAAACTGCGTGCCGCCAATGCCGCCTATGGCTTTGTCAATGATCTTGCGGCTTTTTCCAAGCATCCCGCGCTGCGCCGCGTGACCATCGACACCGCCGGCGGGCCCGTGGCCATCGCCGCTCCGCCGGTGATCACCAGCGACGGCGAGCGCCATCTGGGTCCGGTGCCCGGGATCGGGGAACACAGCGCCGTCATCCGAGCCGAATTCGCACCGTGAGCCTGCCGGAGACGCTGTTGGCCCGGCTGTCGCTGCCGCTCATCGCAGCACCGATGTTCCTGGTCTCCGGCGTCGAACTGGTGGTGGCGGCGTGCAGCAGCGGCATCATCGGCGCGTTCCCGACGGTGAATTGCCGCAGCCCGGACGAGTTGGATGCCTGGCTGACGCAGATGCGGCGACGCGTCGGGGATGCCGAGCAGGCGGCCGGCCACGCCCTGCCGCCGATCTGCCCGAACCTGATCGTCCACCGCTCCAACGCGCGGGTCATGGAGGATGTGGCGGTGCTGCTCCGCCACAAGGTGGAAATGGTGATCGCCAGCGTCGGCAGCCCCGAGCGGGTGATCCCCCCTCTGCACGATGGCGGCTGCCGTGTGTTCGCCGACGTCGCCTCCGTCCGCCACGCGGAAAAGGCCGTGGCCGTCGGCAGCGACGGCCTGGTGCTGCTGACCGCCGGCGCCGGCGGTCAGACCGGATGGGCCAATCCCTTTGCCTTCGCCCGCGCGGTGCGGGTGTTCTGGGATGGCCCGATGGTCATGGCCGGCGGCATCGCCGACGGACGCGCGCTGTGGGCGGCGCGTGCGCTGGGGTGCGATCTTGCGTATATGGGCACCAAGTTCATCGCCACGCGCGAAAGCATGGCGGCGCCGGCCTACAAGGACATGCTGGTCGCCTCCCGGCTGGACGACGTGACCCTGACCCGCGCCTTCACCGGCCTGGAAACCAACATGCTGCGCCCGTCCATCATCGCGGCCGGGCTGGATCCGGACGATCTTCCGCAGCGCGGCGCCATCGACATCGGCCGGGACCTCGACCGCGGCGCGCGCGAGCAGGCACGGGCAGACGGCACCAAGCGCTGGAAGGATATCTGGAGCGCCGGCCATGCCGTTTCCGGCGTTCGCGACATCCCCGGCGTTGCCGAACTGGTGGTCCGCACCGCCGCCGAGTTTACCGCGGCACAGGCAGCCTGCTGGTAGCGCCTCAGCCGCCGATGCGGCGGAGGCGGGAAATCACGGCGATGGGTGTGGCGCGGTAGGCATCCAGGCTCCGCCCGGGGCCGGGGCCGGGGCCGGGGGCGGTGGCGGGGCTTCCCGTTCCGGCCGGGGCAAACGGGCCGCCGACGGTATTTGCCGGGCTGCCAGCGGAATTCGAAGTGAAGCCACCGGAACCGATGCCGGCTTGAAGGATGCGTCGGACCGGGGATGTGCGCGCCCCGCTACCGCCAAATGCGGCGCTGGCGGCGCCATAGCCCCAGCCGACATTATTGGGTGGGGATTGGCCCGCCAGCCGCCGTTCGTCCGGCCAGGCGGCCAGAACCTTGCGCTGGTAGGGTTCTCCCAGTTCCGGGTTAGCGGAATGGTAGAGCGCAGCGGCCTGTGGCCAACCATTGCCCTGGCCGCGCAGATCGTTCAGGAACTTCGCCGCATAGGCCGCGTTCTGTACCGGGTCGAACGCCGCTTCCAGGCTGGCGAAGGCATCTGGATGGTGCATCAGGTTTACCTGCATGCAGCCGACATCGATCGAGCGCATGCCGTCGGCGCGCATCTTGCGCACGGCCGCGATGGCTTCCGCCTTGCTGTCGAAAAAATACCCCCTGCCTTCGGCGTTCACGGTCCAGGGCCAGGGGGAATAGGTGCCGGAAACGGGGTCGCGCCGGCCGCTTTCCACCCGCCCGATCGCCGCGAGAAGCTGTGCGGGGATGCCGCCGGCGCGTTCCGCCTGGGCGATCGCCGCGCGGCACTGTGCGCCAGGCGAGGGAGCGGTGAGAAACTGCGCGGCCGCGGATGCGGCGGATGCTGTGCCGGCGAGGGGGGGGAACAGCAAGCCCACCGCGCACCAGGCCAAATGGATCGAAGCCTTTGTGACCCACCCGCGGGCAGTCAAAGCCTTGCTGGTCACAGCCGGGATGGACCCTTGGTTCATAGGTGGAGTGTAGATTCAACCCCCTTGAACAAAGGTTACCGGCGTGGCCACGAGATATTTCGCGCGAAAATTTCTATGGTGCAGTGCAAAATTCGCCTTGCCTTGTCGGGCGCGCTCGGGCATATTGTGCACCGCAGCATAGCGGTTCGCCGCGATGTCTGCTTCTTGGACGTTTCCTCCCTAAACTTGGCGGCGCTGCAAGGCGCCGCCACTTTTTTTGTCGCGCTCCCGATCCCGTGACATTGCCCAGCGAGGCTGGCGTGGCAGCATCGCCAGTTTTTCATGGTGCGGTGCAATATTTCCCTTGCGCTCCGACCGGACTGTCCTTACTTTGTGCATTGCAGCAACGCGGTTCGCCGCCTTGCCTGCTTCTTGGACGTTTCCTCCCTAAACTTGGCGGCGCTGCAAAGCGCCGCCACTTTTTTGCTCAATTGCCGAGCAGAGGGGCCGCCTCCTCGGTCAGGGTGGCGATCAGTGTCCGAATGTCCGCGCGTATGGCGGCGAAGCGCGGCCCGTGTTCGATCCGGGCCTCGTTCATATAGAGCGGCCGGGCGATCTCGATCTGCAGCGCATGCACGTTCTCCCGCGGGCGGCCGTAATGGCGGGTGATGAAGCCGCCCGCGTATGGGTCGTTCCGCCGCACCGTGTAGCCGAGGCCACTGAGCACTTCTTCCACCAGGCGCGTGATCCTCGGTGCGCAGGTGGTGGCGAAGGCATCGCCGAGCACGAAATCGACGCCGCCGCTGCGTCCGACGCAGCCATGCGTGGGCATGGAATGGCAATCGATCAGCAGGCATGCGCCATGCCGCGCGCGGATTTGCCCGATCAGCTCCGTCAGACAGTCATGATAGGGCTGCCAGAAATCCCGCACCCGGCGTTCCGCTTCCGCGAACACCAGCTTTTCACGGTAGATGCTCTCCCCGGACGCGACGACGCGCGCGATGGTTCCCAGGCCCGCGGTTACGCGCGCGGAGGCTGTGTTCACCCAGGGCGGCAGTGTCTCGGCAAACATCCCGGGATCGAGCTCCCAGGGTTCGCGATTCGGGTCACAGAATGCCCGCGGAAATGTAGCGGCCAGCAGGGGCGCGCCGTACTCCGGGGCGTCGGCGAATAGCTCGTCGACGAAGCTGTCCTCGCTCCGCCGCAGCCCCAGCGGGTCGAGCCGGGCCGCGGCGACGAACTCTGCCGGATACTCCCGCCCGGAATGGGGAGAGGCGAACAGCACCGGCCCATCGCCTCGCAGCGGAAATGTCAGCGTGTACGGAGCCGCCGGCGCGTCGGCACGCGACGGGCCAGCGAGAGGCAGCGCAGGGAAAGGCACATTCATTTGCGCATTGAAGCCGGGGCCGCGCCGCATGTCACGGCTCGCAACTCATTGCCCCCAATTTTTCTTGCCGAGAATTTTCCGGGGAACGGATTCTCATTGACATCCCCATTAAATGAGAACAAAAAGTGAACATTAACCAATTCCGGGGCTGAGCCATGTATGAGAACAGCGTCTGCGAAATCGAACTCGTCCCAGTCACCTTCTGGCCGCCAGCACTCGCGCGCCGTCTGGGCGACTATATCCGGCAAATCGCCACGATAGCCATCGCCGCGGCCAGCCTTGTCGGCATCGCCCTCGGCTTTGCCGGAGTGACCAACCAGGACGATACGATATTGCAAGCGGCGCTCCATTCCGTTGCCGTATTCACTGGCCTCATCGGCTGAAAACCGGCCGAGCCGGGTCGCCGTGCAGCGCCACGCGACGGCATTCCCGCAAAGGGGGTTGCGCGCTACGTCGGAAAACCTTAGGAAACCGGCCCCGGCTCCTCGAACCGGTTCCCCAGGTCGTATCCCCGGGGGCGCGTAGCTCAGCGGAAGAGCACCTCCCTGACACGGAGGGGGTCACAGGTTCAATCCCTGTCGCGCCCACCATTTCCCGCCTTAAACCAGATCCACGCTGACCTCGCCGAAGCCCTCGAAGCTCGAGGTCACTTTCTGGTGGCTGCCGACATTGATCAGCCCGGTGGTGCTGCCGGTGGTCACGATCTGGCCGGCATGCAGATGCAGCCCGAATTGCGGCAGGTGATTGACCAGCCAGAGCAGCGGGATCAGCGGATCGCCGGACGGATTGCCGCCGACCTTCTCCACCTGTGTCACGCCGCCGCAGACCTGCTTCACCTTGAGGTTCTTCAGGTCGAAGCCGCGCCAGTTCGCCACGTCCGCGCCGTGCACGAAGCCGATATGCGCCACATTGTCCGCCATGTTCTCGAGCGGCGTCACCGCACGCATGTCGGTGTAGCGGCTCTTGACCAGCTCGATCGCGGGGAAGGCGGCGTCCACCGCGTCCAGCACCTCGTCCAGCGTGTAATCCCTGCCGCGCGCGGGCAGGTCGCGCTTGAAGCGCACGGCGATCTCCGTCTCGATGCCAATCTGCTGGCCGGCGGGTACGGCCCAACTGGTCGGCGCCCGGCGAATGCCGGCGGTGGCGACGATGGCGGCCGAAGTCGGCATGCCCGGAGGGGCGGCGCATTTATAGCCGCCGATGCTGCCGCCGAGGCCCGCCAGCACGGCGCGCTGGATCGCCCAGGTTTCCGCCTCCGTGGCCGGCGCAACGTCGCCAAGCCCCGCCACCGGAGTGCCGCCCTTGCGCGCCGCGAGCAGAATGCTGGCGGCCTTCTGGATCTTCTCGTCGTTCATCTGGTTGTTCATCCCTGGAGGGTTTCCTCGATCTTATTATGGCTGATGCGGCGGCTTCAGCTCATCTTCACCTTCACGTAGCTGCCGGGCGCGTCCTCTATCGCCTGCAACTTGCCGGCGCCGGGAATGCGGGCCGGAACCTGGGTCTTCTCCATCGCGGTCACCCAGCGCTGCCAGTCCGGCCACCAGGAGCCAGCGATCTCGGTGGCGCCCAGGAACCACTGCTCGGGGTCCGCCGGCAGGTCGGCGTTGATCCAATGGCTGTATTTGCCGCTGTCGGGCGCGTTGACCACGCCGGCGATGTGCCCGCTCGCCGCCAGCACGAAGCGGTTCTCCCCGCCCAGCAGCTGGGTGCCGCGATAGGTGGATTTCCACGGCGCGATGTGATCCTCCCGCGTCGACAGGAAGTAGGTGGGGACCCTTACCTTGCCGAGGTCGATCGGCGTGCCCTCCAACTCGATCGCCCCCGGCTGCGCCAGCTGGTTCTCCTGATACATCTTGCGCAGATAGAAGCTGTGCATCTTCGCCGGCATGCGGGTGGAGTCGCTGTTCCAGTACAGCAGATCGAACGGGAACGGCTCGTTGCCCAGCAGGTAGTTGTTGACCACGAACGACCAGATCAGGTCGTTGGCGCGCAGCATGTTGAAGGTCGTCGCCATCTCGCTGCCCTCGAGATAGCCGCGCTTGCTCATCTTCTCCTCGAGTGCCGAAAGCTGCTCCTCGTCGATGAACACCCCGAGTTCGCCGGCTTCCTGGAAGTCCATCATGGTCACGAAGAAGGTGGCGGACTTGATCCGGTCGTCGCCCTTCGCCGCCATGTAGGCCAGCGTGCTGGCCAGCAGCGTGCCGCCCAGGCAATAGCCGATGGCGTTCACCTCGCGCTCTCCGGTCGCGCGCTCGATCGCGTCCAGCGCGTCCAGATAGCCCATGCGCATGTAGTCCTCGAACTCCAGCTCCGACAGCTTCTCGTCCGGATTGACCCAGGAGATCATGAACACCGTGTGCCCCTGCGATACCGCCCAGCGCACGAAGCTGTTCCGCGGCCGCAGGTCCAGGATGTAGAACTTGTTGATCCATGGCGGGCCGATCAGCAGCGGGCGCTTCAGCACCGTCTCGGTGGCGGGATCGTACTGGATCAGCTGCATCAGGGCGTTCTGGTAGATCACCTTGCCTTTCGAGACGCCGATGTTCTCGCCCAGCTTGAAGGCGTCCATGTCGGTCATCTTGATGTGCAGGCTGCCCTTGCCGCGCTCAAGGTCGCCGAGCAGGTTGTTCAGGCCCTTGATCAGGTTCTCGCCGCCGGTCTCGGCCGTTTTGCGCAGCACTTCCGGGTTGGTCAGCAGGAAGTTGCTCGGGCTCATCGCATCGACAAACTGGCGCGAATAGAAATCCACCTTCTGCGCGGTCTTCGGATCCAGCCCGTCCACATGCGTCACGATGTCCTGCACGAACCGGGCGGACAGCAGATAGGACTGCTTGATGAAGTCGAAGACCTCGTTGTCGCTCCAGGCGTCGTCCTTGAAGCGGCGGTCGCCCGACGGGGTCTCGATTACCGGGGCCTGCTCCCCGCCCAGCACGCGCCGCGCGGTGTTCTGCCACAGGGTCATGTAGTCCTGCCAGAAGCCGAGCTGCGCCTGCATCAGCCGGGCCGGGTTGGCCATCAGCTTGCTGGTCATTTCCATGAACGCGCCGCCGATATTGAGCGGGTCGGGCGTATGTTCCTTGGTGCCCTGGCGGGCCAGCCAGTCGGAAACCAGCCGCTGCGAGCGTTCCGCGATATCGGCCATGGACCGGCTTAGCTGCGTGGGATCGGGCAGCTTGAAACGGCTGGCATCGGCGCCAGCCGCCTTGCCGGCGGCTTTGGTGCCCTGGGATTGGGCCGCTTCGGCCTTGGCGGCCTCGGGTATTGCCGCCTCGGAAGCCGCGCTCGCTGTCTTGTCCTGCGGCACGGCTCGCCCGGCTCCTTCGGTCCGAGCGGTCCCGGCCTTGGCGGTGCGGGCAGGGGTCGAGGCGGGCTTTTCCGGCTTGGCCATGGGGCATCCTTTCCGTCGGCATCACCACAAGCTACATACGCGCCAAATGCTTGGGGTCCAGTAGATGTATAGCGGAAGCGAGCCGGAAACCAGCCAGCCAGACGGCCCGGTTCAAGACCTTCGGTCCACGACCGTTCGCATGACCGGTCGTCTGGTCATGTGGTGCGCGCTCGCCGCTCTCGGCGGCTGCGGCTCGGTGCCGGCCTCGGTGAACCCGGTAAGCTGGTGGCACGATCTGCAGGGCGGACAGATCGCCGAACAGCGCCCGCCACCGCCAGGCGCGACCGACCCCTATCCCAATCTGGCCTCGGTGCCGGATCGCCCGGCGCCGCTCGATCCCAATATCCGCCGTGCCATCAACGAGGGCCTGGTGGCCGACCGCGCCAATGCGCAGCACGAGGCCGCCACCGTGCCGATCCCCGAACTCTCGTCTCCCGCCGCCTCCCCCGGCCTGGTCGGCGCCGCCGCCACGCCCCCCTCCGCCGCGCCGGCAGCGCAAGCCCAAGCGGGCCTCAGCGCCACGCTCGCTGCCGCCAGCGCGCCCCCGCCGCCATCCCCTGCGCCCAGCCCAGCGCCCAGCCCCGCCCCCCGCGCCCCAT
>JBBIQA010000012.1:2053-42780 GCA_037442565.1 Rhodospirillales bacterium | reverse complement strand
CTAGGGCATGATCGGATCATGTTCTGCGCATGATCCGATGAGCATTCACGCCGAAGCAAACCAGCGCACCGGCGTTTCCATCCAAGCCGAACAAGCTCTGGCCGGACGATGCCGCCATTCGGCCGAGCCAGGCTCGACAGGCCCGGCTGATCAACGCCGGGGCCATCCCGCGCGGCCCCGAAATGCCAAGGCCGCGCGGATAAAGGCCACTGACGAAACCCTATGCGATGGCGTGCGCCAGGCGCAGCTGGATCGGGGAATTCATCAGCACCCCCGCCGCATTCCTGTTCTCAAGATCCGGGGTGCAGCCGACAAAGCCGTCCGCGTTCACGGACTGAAAACCGGCCGCCTTGAACCAGTGCTCGAACAGGACCTTGTTAGGCTGCGCCCAGCTCACACGGTCCACATGGAAAAACGGATATTGGGCGCAAGGCCAGGGGCTGTCGTCATGGTCCACCCACGTCTGGTGCACGGCAACGCATACCCCACGGCAGACGGCATGCGCCGCGCGCAGTACACCGATCGGATCGCGCACATGCTGCAGGATGTTGCAGGCTAAAACCACATCGAACGGCTCGGCAAACAGTTCCGGCGCGTCATAGAATTTGCCGTTCACGAACTTCACCCGGCTGCCGAGGATTTCATGCATCGCCCAGAAGGAAGGCGAATGCGGCCCATCCCAAAGCGACTTACCGGCTACGACGCGATCAGGTGCCCGATCAGGCGGGGCGTAGCGGTCGACGCCATAGACATCGAAATCGCCATAGCCGCGAGACTCCAGAACCGTCACATCCGCACCCAGCGCCTCTAGATAAAACGAGAACCATCCCGATGCCGGGCCAAGGTCGAGCACCCGCTTGCCGCGCATATCCGGGAACCGGTAGCCGGCAATATCGGCCTGGATGGACCAGTCACCGCCGATTTTCACGCCATTCGATAGATCGAATGAATGATAGAAATGCTTTTGTTTCGCGATCTCCAGACATTCCCTTGGCGATTTAGTCGTATGAAACTGCATCCATCTTCTCCCTGAACCGAACCGAAGCCCATATCCCATGGTGTTATCGATCTTCCGAACGCTCCCGGCTCATTCCCGTCGCATGGCAAGCCGCGCCGAGAGTTCCGCTACGTCGAACTTCATCCGCTCCACCTCCGCGACCGCCGATGCGGCCTCGGCCACGGCCCGGCGGATTGCCTCGGGCTCATGCGATGCGGAAAGAAAGAACCGCAGCCTGGCCGATTGCTCCGGCACGGCCGGATGCAGGATGGGCTGCACGTTGATCCCGCGGCGGAACAACAGGTCGGCCACGCGGGCCGCCTTGATCGAGCTGCCGATAATCAGCGGAACGATCGCCGCCCCCACCGAAGACCCGGTGTCCAATCCGGCCGCTTTGGCGCATTGGAGGAACAGGCCGGCATTCGCCGCCAGGCGCTGGGTCCGCCACGGCTCTTCGCGCATCACCCGCAGCGCTTCCAGCGCGGCCGCCGCCGTCGGGGCGGGCATACCGACCGAATACACGAACCCCGGCGCGGAATAGCGCAGGTAGTCGATCAGGTCGCGCGGCCCCGCGATATACCCGCCGCACGCACAGAGCGTCTTGCTCAGGGTCCCCATCCAGATGTCGACATCGGACGGGTCCACGCCGCAATGCTCCGCGAGGCCGCGGCCGGTGACGCCGAGCACGCCGAGGGAATGCGCCTCGTCCACCATCAGCCAGGCGCCATGCCTTCGGGTGACCGCCAGCATCGCCGCCAGGTCCGGCCGATCGCCATCCATGCTGTAATGGCCTTCCACCACCACCAGCATCCGCTTGGCCCGGTGGCCCACGGCGCGTAACGCCTGGTCCAGCGCCTGCAGGTCGTTATGCGCGAACGGCACGCGTTGCGCCCCGGAAAGCAGCGCCCCCTGGATGATGCTGTTATGGGCCAGCGCGTCATGCACGATGGCGTCGCCCGCGCCCAGCAGATGCGCAATCACCGTGACGTTGGTCGCGTGTCCGCTTACCAGCGCCAGGCAGTCCTCGGCTTCGTAGACCTCGGCCAGCGCCGCCTCGAGTTCCCGGTGAACCGGCCGCTCGCCGGCGACCAGGCGGCTGGCGGAAACCGACGTACCATGACGGTGCATCGCCGCCGTCGACGCTTCCAGAATCCGCGGATCGCCGTTCAGCCCCAGATAATCATAGGAAACGAAATTGGCGAGAACCCGCCCGCCGACGCACGTATCGGCCCCGGCAATGCCGTCATGCACACGGAAGAACGGATTGTCGATCTGCAGCAGCCTGCCGGCATCGCGGATATGTTGCAGTTCCCGGCGTGCCTGCGGATCACCCAGCGGTTGACGCGGGCGGATCGGCGCGATCGCGGCCTCGGCCCGCCCTTCCTGCCGGTTGCTGCGGTGCCGATGAACCAGCCGGTCGAGCAGCTGCGCCCGCGCCTCCCCCGCAAGGCCGAAAGCGGAGCGGGAAAGGGTCATGATATCCGCCCGGCGGATCGCCGGCCGGCGGCCGGCAGAAGAACGAGGCTCCCCTCACGCGCCGGCGTTTGGGAAGCAATCACCGTCAGGCGTGCCGGCTCGCCCTCATGGCGCTGCAGGACGGCGCCAAGACCGCGGGAGGCGGCGGAATGATCGGAGCCCGCGTCTTTGGTCCGCATGGCCTGCTGCATCTGATCCGCCAACCGGCGCAGGGTGCTGGTCATTGCCAGCGCCACCAGCTGCCGCTGCCCACCCAACCGGTGTTCCAGCGCCATCTGCAATTCCACCGCCATCAGCGAATCCACCCCGAACTCCAGGATCGCGCGGTCCGGGTCGATGGCGGCCTGCGGCTGTTTCAGGATCACGGAAAGCTCCTCCACCAGAACCTGCAGGACGACCTGCGCGGCTTCCGGCGGCGACAGCTCGACGATGCGCTCGCCGATCGAACGTCCGCCATGGTCCGCACCGGCCTCAGCCGGCATCTCCGACCAGAAGGGCGCGGCAAGACCCGGCAGCTGCCGGCGGACATGGCCCCAATCCACGAAGCCGATGCCCGCGATACATTGACCGCTCCGCAGCAGGCCCGGCAGCGCCTCCAGCGCCTGGGCCGCACGCATATGCGGGGTTCCCATCATCTTGGACAGCATCGAGCTGACACGGGTTTCACGCGCCAGGTAACCGGCATCGCCGATCGGCCCCCACATCACCGCCAGCGCGGGCAGCCCCTCGGCGCGGCGCCGCTCCACCAGCGCCTCAAGCGCCGCGTTGGCCGCGATGTAGCTGGCCTGGCCCGGCGTACCGAGCACGGTCGTGATCGAGGAGAACAGGATAAAGATATCCAGCGTGTCGCCACGCGTCAGGCGATCCAGCGCCAGCGCCCCGGCCAGCTTCGGGCGGATCACCCGATCGAAGCGCGCGGCATCGAGGCCCGCCAGCTGAGCGTCGTCCAGCACCATCGCGGCATGCACGACGCCGCGCAACGCCCCCGCGGTCTCGCGGATTGCCGCAAGCACATCGGCAAGCTGGCGCGGATCGGCCACGTCGCATCGATAGGCACGGGCATCGACCCCGAGCCGGGCAAAACAGGCAAGGATTTCCGCCGCGCCCGGCGTTTCCGCCCCCTGCCTGGAGACCAAGGCCAGCTTGCGCGCGCCGTGGCGCACCAGGAAATGCGCCGCCTCCAGCCCGAAGCCGGCCAATCCGCCGGTAACGACATAGACCCCGTCCGGCTCCGCCCGGAACTCGGCCTGGAACTCGGCCTGGAACTCGGCCCGGACCGGCAGACCAGGCGTCGGCTCCGGCAGCAGCACGATCTTGCCGACATGTCCGGAGGCCTGCAGCAGGCGAAACGCGTCGGTCACCTCGGCAAAGCCGAAGGCCCGATAGGGCAGCGCCCGCAACTGCCCGGCCTCCAGCAGGGCCTCGACCTCCGCCAGCACCGCCATGCCGGTGCCGGGCCGGTGCGCCATCAGCTCGTCCATGTCGATCGCGAAATAGGCGGCGTTATGACGCAGTGGCCGAATGCCGATCTGCGTGTTGCGATACAGATCGCGCTTGCCGATCTCCAGGAAGCGGCCAAAGGGACGCAGCAGCCGCACGCTCTGTTTCATCAACTCGCCGCTCAGCGAGTTGAGCACCACATCCACGCCGTCGCCATCCGTGGCAGCCAGGATGTCATCGACAAACGACGTGCCGCGGCTGTCGAACACGCCAGAGACACCCAGCCGGCGCAGCAGCTCTCGGCGTATCGAGGAACCAGCCGTCGCGAACACCACCGCGCCTTTTTGCAGCGCATACTGGATGGCGGCCAGGCCGACCGCGCCGGCCCCGCCATGGATCAGCACGCGCTCGCCGGCCTGCAACCGTGCCAGATGCGACAGCCCATACACGGCTGTCATGAACGCGACCGGGATCGTCACGGCGGCGGCGAAAGACAGCTCTGCAGGCAGGCGCATGACCGCGTGGCGCCGGGTCACGACATGCGTGGCCAGGGCCGATGGCGCCACCGCCATGACCCGATCGCCGATACGGACATCGTTCACGCCCTCCCCGACGGCCAGGACGGTGCCGGCGCATTCGAGGCCCAGCGACGGACCGCTGAAACCATCCAGCAGAGCCTCGTCGGGCAGCAGGCCCTGCGCCCACATCACATCGCGGAAGTTGAGCGCCGCCGCCCCGACCTCGATGGCAATCTCGCCGGCTCCCGGCGGGGTTCGCTCCAGCGGCCGCCAAGCGAGCGACCCGAGCAGTCCCGGACGCAGAATATCGAGCCGGCGGGGGCCGGCGTCGGGCGCCGGCGGCGGCAGTTGGCGCTGCAATCGCGGCACCAGCCGGCCGGCCGGGGTCCAGTAGATCTCCTGCTCGGCATCGGGGTCGGCGAGCTCACGGCGAATGCGGGCGCCGGCTTCGGCGTCGGGCAGGCCGGGGTCGATGCACAATATCCGGCAGGCCAGGTCCGGCAACTCGTTCGCCGCCACCCGTCGCAGACCCCGAACCGCCGCAGCCGTCATCGCCCCGCGCGGACCGGCGCGGCAGATCAGCCAAAGGCGTGCGCCGCCAGCGTCGGGCATGGCGAGCAGAACACGAACGATACGCACCAGGAACGCCGCCAGGCGCTCCGTTGGCGCCGCGTCGAGATCCGGAACAACCAGCAACAGGTCCCGCAACGGTTCCGCCAGCAGGCCCGGCCGCAAAACCTCCAGCGCCGTCAACGGCAGAACCGCGAGCCCGCCATGCCCCCCCGACAGCGCCGCGGCCAGTTCGTCACCCGGCTCAGCCATCACCAGGCAGCCCGCTCCCGGCGAAGCGGCCTCGACCGCCGTTTCGAGCGTCTGCTCCGGGCTGCGCGAGCCGGTCAGCAGAACCGTCGGCCAAAGCTCGCCGCCCAGCGGCGTAGCCGTAACACCGGCAAGGCCCGCCCGCGCGAGTTGCTCGCGACAAGCGCCTGGGCCGGGCGGGCGGAATCGCGCCACGCCATCATCGTCCAGCCCGAACAGGAAATCAGCCAGGCGGCTCGATCCCGGCTCAGCGGCAATCCAGGCTCCGCCAGGCGACAACAGCCCGGCCAGCGCCTCTGGCGTCCTTCGTTCGTCCGCCCCCAGGGGTCCGCTCAGCGCATACAGGCTCAGGACAAGGTCGCAACTGCCTTGCGCGGCGTCCGCCGGCCATTCCGTCGCGGCCGCGCCTGGCGTCCTGGCCAACAGCTCGGCGATCGCCTCGGGCGGATTCCCGGCCGGCGTTATGGCCAGCAGGCGCGAGGGAACGGCACGGCCGAAAACGCGTTCCAAGATCCGGCGCAGCAGAGGTTCGTGCAGGGCACCGGCGACGGCAACGCGCAGACAGCGTCCTGCCGGCCAATTCGCGACAAACCGGTCCAATGCCGACAGCAGCGCCGCCTGTGCCCGGGCACCGGAAGGAGAGGCGAACAGGATCTGCTCACGCAACCCCGCGGACAGTCCGTGCCCGCCCCCCACTGGTTCGCCACCTGCGAGGTTTTCCTCCAGCATCCGGCCGATCCCGGCCAGCAGCGTGCACTCCGCGCCGGCCTGCGGCACATCGAAGAACAGCGACCGCCAGATCTCCTCGCTCGGGGGAAGGCCGGTCGTATCGCCCAGGTTCCAGGTGCTGCCGGCATGCTCGGCCAGGCCGTCCTCGGCAAGCCACCGCAGCGCCTCCGCCGCAAGGGGGTAGCGATCGATGCCAGCGGGAAGAAGCCCGCCCTCCCCCTCGGCCAGCTTCTGCAGGGTCTCGAACACCGATGCGGCCATAAAGGCATCGGCCATCAGCACGGTGGCCGGGACGTCCTCGGCGCTTGGCGTCCGGTCGTCATACCCCACCGCCGGCGGCGCCGCGCCCAGGTCGGACTGGCGCGAACTGGGCACATAGGCGGTCCAGAACGACGCGGTGTCCGACACTTCATTCGCCGCCGGCAAGGCGACGAACCAGCAATCGGTCAATTCCGCCACCACCTCGTCCGCCGCGTTCATCAGGGCGATATCGGCACGGACGGAGCGGCTGGCGACATGGCGCAGATGCAGCGCGGCCTGGCTGGGCCGGGCATCGCGCGGTCGCAACAGCCGGATGCTGCCAAAGCGCCACGGCACCACCGGACCGGCCGGCTTCTCCTGCCCCGGATCGGCAACCAGCGCCAGCAGGCCCTGCAGACAGCCATCGAGCAAGGCCGGATCCAGCAGGTAGCCGCGCGTGTCGCGTCCGGTTTCCGGCAAAACCAGATGCACGACGCCCTCGGTGGCACTGACGCGCCACACGCTGCTCACCGTGCGGAAGGCCGGACCATATTGCAGGCGCAGCGTTTCCGCCGCCTGGTACACGGCGGCGGCATCCAACGTCTCGCAAGCCCTTGTCGCGTCGATACGCGCCAGGACGGCCCGGCCGCTCGTCCGCCGCAGAACGCGCCCGGTCGCATGCACGAGCAGCGCGTCCTCGGACAGCCGCGCACGGCTGGCGAGTTGCCACGCCCCGTCCGGCCCCAGCTTCACCCGGCAGTCGCGGATCCCGTCGGGCGGCAACATCAGCGGGTGCGCGATTTCGAGGTCCTGGATCTCCAGTACAGCGGCATCGTCATGGCCGGCCCGCGCGGCGGCGAAGGCCATCTCGATCATTGCCGCCGCCGGTAGCAGGACAGCGCCGTTCACGACATGATCGGCCAGCCACGGATCGGTCGTCGTCGACAGATGCGACGACCATGCCTCCGGCAACGGCCCATCGCGAAAGCCGAGCAGCGGATGGTCGTGGATGGGATTGACCACCTCCACCGCCTCGACCGTCGGCTCCGCCGCGAAGCACTGGAACTGCCAGGGATAGGCCGGCAGGCCGCGCGCCGTCGCGGAGCCCGCGAGGGACTCGGCGCCGGCGATGCTCGCCCCGGCGACGTGGCATCTTGCCGCGATGATCGCGAACGGATCTGCGCCGGCGGCTTGCCGCGACAGCGATGCCAGCACCGTGCCGGACAGGCCGGCCCGGCGCAGGCCTTCCCGGATCGGCGCCTGCAACACCGGCTGTGGCCCAACTTCCAGGAAAATCCGCGCCCCGCCGCCGATCAACCGATCCAGCGCCGTGCTGAACAGAACCGGCTGGCGGACATTGCGCCACCAATAGACGCCATCGAGCCGGTCATCGCCATGCGGGCCGTCTCCGATCAAGCTCCCCGTCACGGTTGAAACCATCATGGCATTCAGCGGGGACGGCTCCAGATCTCCCAGTTCGGCGAGCAAGGGACCGCGGATCGGCTCCATGACCGGGCTGTGAAAAGCGTAGTCGAGGTCCAGCCGGGTGAACATCCAATCGTTCGCCTCGAAGATCTGGCGCAGCGCCTCCAACGCCGCGTTCGGACCCGCGACCGTTACCGACGCATCCCCGTTGACGGCTGCGATGGCGATGGGCAACCGCGCGGTCTCGATGGCTTCCTGTACCTGCGCGGTCTCCAGGCCAACCACCGCCATGCCGCCCATGCCATGCGTCGCCTCCTGCGCCAGGCTGCGGGCGACGATCACCCGGCACGCCTGTTCCAGGCTCAGCGCACCGGCGGCCCAGGCGGCGGCGACCTCGCCGGCGCTATGGCCGGCGAACGCGCCAGGACGCACGCCATGCGCGCGCAGCGCGCCGACGCTGGCCACCTGCACCGCAAACAGCAAGGGCTGCGCCACGTCGGTATGGCGCAGCGCGTCCGGCGCGACGCCGTCGCGCAGGCGCGCCGCGACGGACCAGCCAAGCCGCGCCGCGAGCAGCCGGTCCACCTCCGCCAACGCGGCGCGGAAAGCCGGGCTGTGCGCCATCGCGTCCTGCGCCATGCCGGCCCATTGGCTGCCGTTGCCGGAGAATATGAAGGCAAGTTCCCCGCCGACCGCCGTGCCGGCCGCGATCCCGGCGGAGGCTTCGCCACCTAGCCAGGCATCCAGCCGGGTGGCCAGTTCCCGCGCAGGCCCAGCTGCGACCGCCAGGCGCTGGGAATGGTGCTGCCGGCGATGCGCCGCGCCCCGCAGCAAGCCGGGAATTCGCTCGACGGGCGTCTGACCAAGCATGACGCGCCAGCCGGCCGCCAAGGCACGCAGGGCTTCCTCACTACGCGCCGACAGCAGCAGCGGCATTGCCACATCCGAAACAGTACCCGACACGGCCCCGACCGGTTCGACGCTGGCCGGTTCGACCCTGATCGGCGCGACCCTGGCCGGCGCGACCCTGGCCGGCGCGGCTTCCAGGATGGCGTTCGCATTGGTGCCACCGAAGCCGAAGGAGTTGATGCCGGCGATCACGCCGGCGGGCCCAGCGACCAGCGGTCGCCGCTCGGCGACGATTTCGAGATGAAGATCAGCAAATGGAATGTCGGGATTAGGCGTCTCGAAATGCAGCGAGGCCGGGATCACGCCCTGCTCGAACGCCACGATCAGCTTCAGCAGGCCGGCGATGCCGCTGGCGGGTTCGAGATGCCCGATATTGGATTTCACCGACCCGATGGGCAGCGGCCGCGAACGATGCCGGCCGAGCGCCTCGCCGATCGCCCGAGCCTCGATCGGATCGCCGACCGGCGTGCCGGTGCCGTGCGCCTCGAAATAGCAAACATCATTCGGGTCGACGTCGAACCCGCGATAGACCTGCCGCAACAGCGCCGCCTGCGCCTGCGCATTCGGCAGCGAGAACCCGTTGGTGCGCCCGTCGGAATTCATCCCGGTGCCGCGGATCACCGCGCGGATGTCGTCGCCATCGGCGAGCGCCGCGGCCATCGGCTTGAGCACCACGACGCCGCCGCCCTCGGCGCGAACATAACCATCCGCCCGCGCATCGAACGGCGAGCAGCGCCCGCGCCGCGACAGCATGGAGGCGCGCGAGAAACCGATGAAGCCCTGTGGAGCCTGCAGCACATTGACCCCGCCGACCAGCGCAACGCCGATCTCGCCGTGCCGGATCGCCTCGCACGCAAGATGCAGCGCGACCAGCGAGGAGGAACAGGCGGTATCGACCGTCAAGCTCGGGCCGCGCAGGTCGAACAGGTACGAAACCCGGTTCGACAGCGACGACAGCGACGCCCCCTGCATCGAGTACGCATCCAGCGACGCCACATCGGAAAACGAGCGGGCCGTGAAATCCCATGACGACCCGCCCACATAGACCCCGGTGGCGTCGCCACCGGACCCGGCAAGCCCGGCCAGCGGCAATCCCGCGTTCTCGATCGCCTCATAGGCAAGTTCCAACAGCAACCGTTGCTGCGGATCGACGCTGACGGCCTCACGCGGGGACATGCCGAAGAACGCGGCATCGAACCGGTCGATCTGGTCCAGGCATCCGGCGGCGAATGTATAGGCCTTGCCGGGCAGGCCCGGGGAGGGATGCAGAAACCGCGCCTGGCTCCAGCGTGCCTTGGGGATTTCCGTGACTGCATCACGGCCCGCGAGCAGCAGGTCGGAGAACTCCGCCATGCCGTTGGCGCCCGGGAGCCGGCATGCCGCGCCGATCACCGCGATGGGCTGGCGACCGTTCAACGATCTAGAGGCCTTGGAAACGACGTGCCAGACAAGCTGCGGGCCCTTTCATGACCATATCGATTGAAACCAGACCCCAGCCGCAGCCAGCCGATCGGGTGCCCCCGTTCGGGCACCCCGCACACCGAATTCTGGCGCTTAACGACTGATTATCCTCTCTCATGCATACAACCTATCAGGGTATTTATTGGTTTACAATACAACTTATCGGGTTATCATATCCCAATGATCGAGCCATCTCCGGCCATGCAAACGGACGCGACGGAAAGCGAGTGCCACCCGGCGATCGCCGCCGTTTTCACGGCAAAGCGGCCATATCCTCCGGCCGCGGCAAACACAGAAGGTCGCATGCAAGACCCTCCCCTCGTGTCCCGGGTTCACCAATCCTGGCTCGCCGCAAGCGAGAAGCGTCTGCTGACCTGGCTGGCCACCCGGCTGCCCGACAGCGTCACACCCGATCACCTGACCATCGCCGGCATTTTCGGCGCGGCGCTGTGCGGCCTGGGCTACGGCGCCTCGACCCGCTCGCCGCAATTTCTCTGGCTCGCGATCCTTGGCCTGATGATCAACTGGTTCGGCGATTCGCTGGATGGCAGTCTGGCGCGATATCGCCGCGCCGAACGGCACCAGTACGGCTTCTTCATCGACCACACGACGGACATCCTGTCCCAGGTATTCATCTTCTTTGGCCTCGGGGCATCCCCCTACATGCGCCTCGACATCGCCTTCCTCGCCCTGCTCAGCTACTGGATGGCGGCCTTGATGACGTTCATCCGGGCGGTGGCGACCCAGGTCTTTCAAATCAGTTACTTCGGCATAGGGCCGACCGAGATACGGCTCGGCCTGATCGCCTACACGCTGGTGCTGCTCGAACTTGGCCCTATGGAATTCAGTACCCGGCTGGGCACGATATCGCCGATCAGCGTGATCATCGTGTGCATCGCCGCCGGGGTCTTCGCCTCCTTCGTCCATATCGTCTGGACCGAGGGACGCCGCCTGGCTGCGCAGGCGGAGAACCGCCGCAGCCCGGCGGCACCCCGCGCCACACCTACCATCCGAGTCCCGGCGGCCATCCACGCGCCCGTTGCCATCCGGGCCCAGGTTGCCATCCGCACCCCGGGCAGGACGGCTGCCTGGGACTACACCCTCCACAGCGGCTAACGCGGTGTCCTTCATCGGCAGGACGCCCTGCCCGTCACCATCCGCCTCGCCACCCCCAGCCTCGCCGTCCCTCGCCTCCCCGCCCATCATCTACGACATCCTGCGATTGTTCCTGTCGGCGTCGGAACGCACGCCCCGGGGGATCGACCGGGTGGATCTGGCCTATGCACGCTTTCTGTTCGGGTCCTGGTCTGGGGACTGTGCGGGCGCACTGCCGACCCCCTGGGGGTTGCGGCTCTACGACCGCCAACGCGTGCTGCGCGGGCTGGACCGGATCGAGATGCTCTGGTCGGAAACCACCGACAGCTTGCACGACACGACCTTTGCCAGCGTCAAACGGCGGCTGGCGGGAGACGCGGAACCGGCCGAGTCCGCGCGACGGACCGGCGCACGGTCAACCGCCTGGAAGCTGACACGTTTCGCCAGCCTGCTGTCCGGCATCGGCCCAGGCTTCGGCAGTCCCCTGGTCCGCGCCGCGCCGGCCCGCGCGCTCTATCTCAATGTTGGACAGCTCGGCTGGGCGGCTCCCT
This sequence comes from Rhodospirillales bacterium, assembly GCA_037442565.1. GTDB lineage: Bacteria > Pseudomonadota > Alphaproteobacteria > Acetobacterales > Acetobacteraceae > PALSA-911. Next base: position 31,120 of record JBBIQA010000012.1, on the reverse strand, counting down.
GGACAACATCGTGGCTGCGGCAACGGCCCGATATCCGGGCCATATTCATGATCCATGACGTCATCCCGCTGGAACGCCCCGACCTGATCGTCGGCCCCGGCCCGTGGGCACACCGGCGGATGATCGACGCCGCCGCTCGTCATGCGGCCGGGATCATTTCCACCACCGCCGCTGCGGGCGCCTCTGTCCAGCGCGCCCTGCGGCAGCGCGGCCGGCCCGATATCGCAGTGGCAACCATGCCGTTGCCGGTCTCGGATATTTTCCTGAGCCGGCCGGCGCCCGATCCTTGCCTGTTGGGCAGGGACTATTTTGTCCTTTGCGGCGCCATCGAGCCGCGCAAGAACCACAGGCTGATGCTCGATGTCTGGCGTCAGCTGGTCGCGAACAACGCCCCGCGCGCCCCGAAGCTCGTCATCGCCGGCTCCCCCGCGCGTGGCGCGCAGCCGATCCTGCGAGCGTTCGCCGACTGCGCGGCACTGCGGGACCACGTGATCATCGCCTCCGGGCTGTCGAGCCCGGCACTGCGCGACCTGCTGGCGCACGCCACGGCGCTGCTGATGCCCTCGCTGGCCGAGGGCTTCGGCCTGCCGATCATCGAGGCCCTGAGCCTGGGAACGCCGGTTATCGCCTCCGCCATCCCGGCGCATCTGGAGGTCGGTGGGGAATTCGCGATCTATTGCGATCCAACCGACGACGCGGCCTGGCTCCGCCAGATCACCGGGCTGTCGGAGGGCGGCGCCCCCGTTGCCGCGCTACGCCGGCGAATCGCCGCCTATGTGCCGACGACCACCGGCCAATATCAGGCCCAGATCGCCCGGTTCCTGGGAAGCTTCGCCTGAATGTCCGCCCCCGGCTGCATCGTGATCACCGGAGCATCGAGCGGCCTGGGTGCCGGATTGGCGCGATCCTACGCCGCTCCCGGCCGGACCCTGGGTCTCGCCGGCCGCGACCCCGCTCGCCTGGCGGAAATCGCCCAGGCGTGTCGAGCACGGGGCGCGACGGTACATGAAGCGGTGCTCGACCTGGCGGCTTCCGGCCCGATCGAAGCCTGGCTGCTCGCGCTCGACGATCGCACCCCGGTGGACCTGGTGATCGCCTGTGCCGGGATCTCCGCCGGAACCCGGCTGGACGGCCGGCCGGAGGGGCTGGCCGCGGCTGCCGGGATGGTGCGCACCAACCTCCTCGGCGTGCTGCACACCATAGAGCCCCTGCTGCCGCGCTTCACCGCGCGCCGGCGAGGCCACCTAGCCGTCGTGACGTCGGTCGCGGCCTATCGGGGCCTGCCCGACAGCCCCGCCTATTGCGCCAGCAAGGCCGGCGTGCGCGTCTATGGGGAGGCGCTGCGCGCCGCGCTGGCGCCGCACTGCGTGCGGGTCAGCGTCATCTCCCCAGGTTTCTTCGCCAGCCCGATGTCCGATCGCTTCCTCGGCCCCAAGCCGTTCCTGATCCCGCTCGATCAGGCGGTGGCGCGTATCCGCTCAGGCCTGGATAGCGGCCGCCGCCGGATCTGTTTTCCCTGGCAGCTCCGCCTGATCCTGCAAGCCACGGACCTGCTGCCCGCCGCGATCGGTGACCGGCTTATCCGCCGGATGCGCTTTCGCATCGCGCCCCGACCGCCCGAGGCGCCCCCTCGCCAGGCACCCGCTCACCAGGCAATCGTCTCGCCCCGGTAATCCAGGAACCGGTGCGCATGCGCGCCCTTCTGCGCCGCCAGTACGTCGGCGAGGCCCTTCACGCTCTCCTCGACGCTCACCGCGGCGTTCGGCCCGCCCATGTCTGTGCGCACCCAGCCCGGATGCAGCGACAGCACGGTGATCTTCCGCCCACCGAGGCCGGCATTGAAGAAGCCGCGCGTCATCGAATTCAACGCCGCCTTGCTGGCGCGGTACAGCTCGCTGGTACCGGCCAGGTTCTCGGCCACGCTGCCCATCACTGAGCTCATGAAGGCGATCACGCCGGTATCCTCGCGGACGTTCGCAAGCAGGTGGCGCGCCAGCCGTACCGGAGCGACAGCGTTGGTGAACATCAGCGCGCCGGTTTCCTCGATCGTCGCCTGCATGCCATCCTTGTGCGCCGGGCCCGAAACGCCGGCATTGACGAACAGCACGTCCAGCACCTTGCCGGCAATTTTTGCGGCGAAGCCATCCAGTTCCGGCAGATCGTTCATATCCAGCCGCTCGATCGTCACCCGGCCCGGATGGGCCGCCGCCAGGGCCGTGAGATCGCCGGCCTTGCCGGGGTCGCGCGCGGTGGCGATCACGTCGTAGCCGCGCCCGAGCAGTTCGCGCGCCAGGCCAAGGCCCAGCCCACGGTTGGCGCCAACGATCAGGGCAAGCGGGTGAGCCATGGGAATCTCCTGTGAACAGTGCAGATGGAAAAGCGAAAACCGGTCAGACCGTGAACTGCTCGGCGATGATGCGCTCGGACAGTCCCTGGTCGGGATCGAACAGCACCCGCACAGTCACCGAGCGATCCTCGCTGACCGCGACGGAAACGACATCGCGCACCTCGGTGAAGTCCGCCACCGCGGCCACCGGGCGCTTCTCCGGCTCCAGAACCTGGAACAGCACGTCCGCCGAGCTCGGCAGCAGCGCGCCGCGCCAGCGGCGCGGACGGAAGGCGGAAATCGGCGTCAGGGGCAGCAGATTGGCCGACAGCGGCACGATCGGGCCATGCGCCGACAGATTATAGGCGGTGGAGCCGGCCGGGGTGGAAATCAGCACACCGTCGCAGATCAGCTCCTCCAGCCGCACCGTCCCGTCCACGGTTATACGGATCTTGGCGGCCTGGCGCAGCTGACGGAGTAGCGAGACTTCGTTCAGCGCCAGCGCTTCCTCGACCGCGCCGGTCATTGTCACCGCGTGCATCCGCAGCGGGTGCAGCACCGCCTCCTGCGCATGCGACAGCCGCACCGGCAGATCGTCCTCGCCCACGGTGTTCATCAGGAAGCCGACCGAGCCGCAATTCATCCCATAGACCGGAACGTCGCGGCCGAGCAGTGCGTGCAACGTCTCCAGCATGAATCCGTCACCGCCCAGCGCCACCACGACGGTGGCGTGTGCCGGGTCGCAATCGCCATAGCGCCCGACCAGCCGCTCACGCGTCTCGCGGGCCAGTACGGTCGGGCTGGCGACGAAGGCGATGCGCCCAGGCACCGCCTCGCGGTTCCGGGTGCCCGCCATGGCCGTCACCGGCGGCGCGGTCATGGATGCGGTGAGGGTCAAGCCAGGCGCCTGTGGTCAAGCACCGGCATGTCCCGACGCACCCGCGCGGTCACCTCCGGGTCGATCCGCGCGGTCGCCCAACCGGTGCCGTCCGACACCTTGGCGACGATATGTCCCCACGGGTCGCACAGCATCGAATGACCATAGGCCCAGCGGATGTCGCCGGCGCCGTCGGCGGAATACCGGCCCCAGGTGGCGGGGGCAGCGATCCAGCACTGGCTTTCGATGGCGCGGGCGCGGATCAGCACGTCCCAATGGTCCTTGCCGGTTTGCATGGCGAAGTTGGAAGGCAGGAAGATCAACTCCGCCCCGGCGCGGCGCAACGCCAGGAACATTTCGGGAAAGCGCAGGTCGTAGCAGATCGCGCAGCCAATTTTCAGCCCACCGGCCTCATAGGTGACCACCTCGTCGCCCCCGGCATAGGTGGCGCTCTCCTTGAACCCGGTGCCGTCCGGCGCGGTGATGTCGAACAGGTGGATCTTGCGGTAGCGCGCCAGTTCCTGCCCCTCCGGCCCAAACACGACGGTGGTGTTGAACAGCCGCTCGCCGCCCGCCTCGCCCGCCCCGGATTCCCCGATCGATCCGCCGTGCACGTGGATCTGACGGCTGCGCGCCACGCCGCGGAGAAACTCGTAGGCCGGCCCGCCCGGCTCGTTCGATCCCGCCAGCGGCAAGGTCTCCGCCTGGGCGAACTTGCCCTCCCGCGAACCGCCCAGGCAGGTCCAGACCTCCGGTAGGCTGACGATATCGGGCCGGTCGGCGGTAACCGCCGCGTCGATCAGCCGGCTGGCCTGGGCGATGTTCTCCTGCTTGTCGGAGCCGGGGTTCATCTGGATGACACTCACGCGCATCGGGTCGTTCCTTCAGCCCCCGGAGATAACGGCCGCATCAAGCACCCGCCATCAAGCACGGGCTTGGCGCATCGGGCAAGGCGCGGCTGCCAACGGTAGCCCAATCAGCGCGGCCAATTAAGCCTGGGTTCGGCGCGCGGCGAGCGGCCAGGAGGATCGCCGCGCCGCGCTCCGCCCCGGCTTGCGCGCTGATCCTCGTCCTCCAGGTCATAGGCGGCGGGCGGGATCGGTGGGCGGCTGACCATCGGGGCATGGTCCTGACGCGGTGCGGGGGTGCTGCCGGGCGGCGCGTAGATATCGTCGTAGGCGCTTTGCCGCATCGGCTCCGGCAGCCGGTGTGTCAGGCTGCGGACCTCGCTCTGCAGTTCCTCCAGCTGCGCCTCCAGCACCTCCAGCCGGCCCTTCAGGCCGATCACGCTGAACGGCATGAACAGGAATGCCAGCGCCCACATCAAGGCCGGTACCAGCAGCAGGATCGGCGCCCACCAAGGCAGCCACTCGGGAAGCGTGAATGGAAGGTTCATGGCCAATCCTAGCATCGGGCGGCTGTGCCATCCATCCGTTCCTTGGCCCGCGAGTCTGGATTTAAACCGCCGGGCATGCCAAAGCGTTCCTTGTCCCCCGCTCAGGTTTAACCATGAAAATCCCGACGCAAAAGTTGCTGACCCCGGGCCCCGTCACCACCCATCCTGACGTCCGCGCCGCGCTGGCGCATGATCTCGCCCCCTGGGACAATGATTTCCGCCCGCTTTATGCCGGGGTGCGCGAGCGCGTCCTGGCCATCGCCGGCGGCATCGCGGGCCGGCACGCGGCCCTTGTGCTGCAAGGCTGCGGGCATTTCGTCACCGAGGCGGCCATCCGCACCTTCCTGCCGCCGGGTGGGCGGATCCTGGTGCCGAAAACCGGCGCCTATGCCGACCGGATGATCCGCCTGGCCACGGAGGCCGGCCGGGTCGTGGTGCCGCTCGCCATCGACCCCGAGCGGCCGGTTGACCCGCGCGACATCGCCGCCGCGCTGCGGGCCGACCCCACGATCTCCCATGTCGGTGTCATCTACAGCGAGACCGGCAGCGGCGTGGTCCACGACCCCGCCGCCATCGGCGCCGCTGCGCGCGCCCTCGGCCGGCGCACCATCGTGGACGCCGTCTCCGCCTTCGGCGCCCTGCCGTTCGACATCTCGGCCCAGCCGGAGGCCGATGCGATGGTGTTCACCTCCAACAAATGCATAGAGGCCCTGCCCGGACTCGGCTTCGCGGTCTGCCCGGTCGACCGGCTGGAGGCCTGCGCCGGTAACGCCGGTTCCTGGTCGTTCGACCTGTCGGACGTCTATGCGCACGGCCTGCGCGCCCCTGGCTGGTTCCGCTTCACCCCGCCGGCGCAGGTGCTGAACGCCTTCGATGCGGCACTCGACCGGTTCGACGCCGAAGGCGGCCAGCCCGCGAGGCTCGCGCGCTACACCGCCAACATGCGCGTGCTGTACGACGGCGTGCGCGCCCTCGGCCTGACGCCCTGGCTGGCGCCGGAACAGCAGGGGCCGATCATCGTCAATGTGCGCGCGCCCGCCGACCCAGCCTGGAACCTGCAATCCTTCGTGGACGCGCTGAAGGCGCGCGGCTTCCTGATCAGCAATTTCTACAACACCGACGAACCGAGCTTCCGCGTCGGCTGCATCGGCGACATCAACCCGGACGACATGGCGCAGGCCGTGGCGGCGATGGGCGAGGCGCTGGCCGAGCTTGGCATCCAAACGCGAAAGGCCGCCTGAAATGACGACCGACCTGCACATCGCCCGCGCCGCAAAGCTGCAGCCGATCGCCGACATCGCGCTCAAGGCCGGCATCCCCGCCGAGGCACTGGAACCCTATGGCCGCTACAAGGCCAAGATCGGCTTCGACTTCGTGAACTCGGTCCGCTCCCGCCCGGCCGGCAAGCTGGTGCTGGTCACCGGCATCAGCCCGACCGCGGCCGGTGAGGGCAAGACCACCACGTCGATCGGCCTCGGCGACGCGCTGAACGCCGGCGGCACCCGCGCCATGATCTGCCTGCGCGAGCCCAGCCTCGGCCCCAGCTTCGGCCAGAAGGGCGGCGCCACCGGCGGCGGTCACGCGCAGATGGTGCCGATGGAGGAGATCAACCTCCATTTCACCGGCGATTTCCACGCCATCACCGCCGCCAACAACCTGCTCGCGGCGATGATCGACAACCATATCTACTGGGGCAACGCGCTCGGCATCGATCCGCGCCGGGTATCCTTCCGCCGCGCGCTGGACATGAACGACCGCGCGCTCCGCAGCATCGTCAACGGCCTTGGCGGGGTCGCCAACGGCGCGCCGCGCGAAGATGGGTTCGATATCACCGTCGCCTCCGAGGTGATGGCGGTGTTCTGCCTGGCCACCGACCTCGGCGATCTGCAGGAGCGCCTCGGCCGCATCATCGTCGCCGCGCGGCGGGACGGCTCGGCGGTGACCGCACGGGACCTGAAGGCCGACGGCGCGATGGCCGTGCTGCTGCGCGACGCGCTGATGCCCAATCTGGTGCAGACCATCGCCGGCTCCCCGGCCCTGGTGCATGGCGGCCCCTTCGCCAACATCGCGCATGGCTGCAACTCCGTCATGGCCACCAATCTCGGCCTGCGGCTCGCCGACGTGGTGGTGACGGAAGCCGGCTTCGGCGCCGATCTCGGGGCGGAGAAGTTCCTCGACATCAAATGCCGCAGCGCCGGGCTGAAGCCCGATTGCGCGGTCATCGTCGCCACCCTCCGCGCGCTGAAGATGCATGGCGGCATCGCCAAGGCCGATCTCGGCACCAGCGACCCGGAAGCGGTCGCGCGGGGCGTGGTCAACCTGGCCCGCCACGTGGAAAACCTCGGCAAGTTCGGCCTGCCCGTCGTGGTCGCGCTGAACCACTTCACCTCCGATACATCAGCCGAATTCACCGTGGTGCGCGAGGCCATGGCCCACCAGGGCGTGGAGGTGTTCCTGTGCACCCACTGGGCGGACGGTGCCGCCGGGGCAGCCGACCTGGCGGCGGCGGTCCGCTCCCGCCTCGATGCCGGCCGCGCTGATTTCGCGCCGATCTATCCGGACGCGATGCCCCTGTCCGAGAAGATCCGCACCATCGCGCGCGAGATCTACCGCGCGGCGGACATCTCCCTGCCCGCCGCCGTGCAGCGCAAGCTGGCGGGCTACGAGGCCGCCGGCTTCGGCCATCTGCCGGTCTGTATCGCCAAGACCCAGTACAGCTTCACTGTAGACCCCAAGCGGATGGGCGCCCCGGACGGCCATGTATTGCCGGTGCGCGACGTGCGCCTGTCCGCTGGTGCGGGCTTCGTCGTGGCGATCTGCGGCGACATCATGACCATGCCCGGCCTGCCACGGGTGCCGGCGGCGGAGAGCATCTTTCTCGATCCGGAAGGCCAGATCGAAGGCCTGTTCTGAGTCAGGACCGCCGCAGCAGCAGATCGCGTGCCTGGGCGATCGTGGCGGCCGCCATATCGCGCAGGCCATCGTCGCCGGCACTGCTGATCGGATGCGGGATCACGGCGAAGGCGTAGCCGGGGAAGCCGACCACGCGCGCCATGAGTTCGGCCGCGCTGGCAAACCGGGTGGTCATGACCGCGAGAGCGGGAACGTTCAGACGTTCGGCGGTAACCGCGTCATGCAAACTGCACGACGAGCAACTGCCTCAGTCGCCAATCCCGGTAATGACGGCGTCCCAACCCTGGATCTCGGCCACAATATGCGCGTCGGCCGGCGCGCTGTAGTTGGATTTGACGCGCGATATCACGCTGGCCACCCCAAGTGTCTCGCGCAGCATGCGATCCAGATGCGCGAAGAAGGCCGTCGTGCCCTCCTTGCCGTTGGAGATGAAACCGACCGTCTTGCCCGCCAGACCGGCCGGGCGGAGCGCCAGTTGACCAGGCGGCGGCGCTGTCTCGTTGGTAGGATCGAGGACCTGTAGGGTCATGTCTTGCCTCGGTTCAGGAAGAAGTGGATAGGCGGCATAAAAGGCACGATCATTGCTTCGGCGGCTCGCAGTCAACGCATGCGCCGATGGGCAGGGTAACGGCACGGCTCTTGTGGCCTAGCCAGGGTGGGATCACCGCCCCGAAACCGCCGGCCGGGCCACCGGCGGCGATCACCAGCAGGTCGTCGGCCGAACCGAGCGCCGGGTAGATGCTGTCACCCCGGTCACGCACCACCGCCCCCTTGCCGACTTCGGCCCACTCCCGCCGATAGACCCTGGCACGCTCATGGATGAACGCGGCGATGTCGGTCTTGCTCCAGCCCGCCGATTGCAGGTGTTCGCGCAACTGCTTGGGAATGATCAGGGCATAGTTGCCGCCATGCAGGGAGTAGTGCCTGAGATTGGCGCGCATTTCCGCGGCGAAGGTTTCCAGTATCTCCTCCGGGCGCGTGGTCCATTCGTTCATGATCTGGCGCGGCGCGCCGGCCGCCATCACCGTAACGGCCGAAACCCCCGCCGGCAGTCCGCGCTGCACGGATAGCGGCAGCCAGGTCGTATCCTCCTCGTCCTCGGCCACGCAGAAGCTCAGCTTGCCGGGATGGCCCAATGTGGAACGGTCGATCCCGCCCGGCCGCACCTCCAGGATGTTGATCAAGGCCAGCCGCAACGCCCGGCCGATCACCATCGTGGCGCGATCGCTGTTGCCCAGCGCGTTGAAGCCGCCAACGGCGCCAAGCTCCTGGCGGATCGGGCCGTTCAGCACCACAAAAACAGCGCAGCCGCCGGTCGAGGCGGTGGCGCCGTGCAGCAGGAATTCCGGCTGCAGCATCGCCGTAAAGGCCGTAAGCACCGCCGGAAAATGCATCGGCAGGCAACCGGCCATCACCGCGTTGATGGCCAGCTTTTCCGCGGTGATCGCCACACCGCGCACGGGCTCGATGCCGACCAGCTGTTCGGGCGCCATCATGGCCCATTCGAGGCAGGCCTGAACGGCGTCCGGGCTGGGCGGAACGACCGGCAGGCCGTCGGTCCAGCCCTTGCTGTGGTAGAACTCCTGCACGGCCCAGATGTCCTCGACATCGTAGGCCTTCGAGGTAAGCTGCATCGGTGCCTCGCGCTGCTATTCCGCCGCATCCACCAGCTTGGCGGCTGTCGATTCATGGCCCTTCTGGTGGAAATAATTGGCCCGGAAGAATGCCAGGATCAGATCCCGGTACACCGCCGGCGGATAGCGCGGCGGATTGTCCGCGTCCGTGCAGGTCGGCAGGCACTCGATCACCGTGTCCGGATTGGGGCTATGGAAATAGGCGATCGAGTAGCGGTCAGTCCCGCTGTCGTTGATCACGCCGTGCGGGGTGGACAGGAAGCGGTCGTTCGACCACCGGCGCATCATGTTGCCGAGATTGATCAGGAAGGTGCCGGGGATCACCGGTGGAGCGAACCACTCGCCCGATGTCAGCCGCACCGCCAGGCCCGGCACGTCGGTGCGTGCCAGCGCGGTCATGAAACTGTTGTCGGTGTGCGGCGCCTGGCCGAACACGTTTTCCTCCTTGGTTTCCTGCGGCGGGTAATGCAGGAAACGGGTGGTGACATGGGCCTCGTTGGCGAAATACCGGTCGAAGCCATCCGGCGGCAGCCCCAGCGCCACAGCGAAGGCCGGCAGCATCCGGTCGCACATCGCGCCGAGTTCGCGCGTGTAGGCGTTCATGTCGTCACGGATATCCAGGCCCTCGTCGGCGGGCCACTGGTTGCGACCGCGCAGCGATATGCCGGCCAGCACGTCCGGATGGTCCGGGCCGCGATCGTGGCTGATGAAGAAGCTCTCGTTCTGGTTCGGCTTGGTCGCCTTGTGCACGGTGGAAGCGGCCTGCACCGAGGCGTTCATCGGCAGGTAGCCGATGTTGTTCTCGTTCAGCCGCAGCTTCAGCTTTTCCTCCAACGGCAAAGCATGAAAGCGCTTCGATGCGGCAAAGCCCCGGTCGATGATCTCCTGCTTCACCCCGTGGTTGAACGCATAAAAGAAGCCCACATTCTCGCAGGCGTATTTCACCTCGCCGGCCAGCCTCTCCAGCGCCCCGGATTCACCCGCAAGATAGGGGCCGTAATCGATCACCGGAATTTTCCGGGCGATTTCCTCCGGACTGCTGACGGCAAGCTGCTTGAACAGATGCATCGAGACCTCCCTCACCTGATGCCAAAGCATGCACCTCGCGCGGCGGGGGTTCAATTGGAAAGGGAGGAAGCAAGGCCAGGAGCCCTGCCCGCTTCAGCCTCCTTGACCGAGCGATCGAACAAATCCCGACCGGGGATTTTCACTCGGACATAATCCGCCTCGAGGCGCATTTTCCCCTTGGCCAGGATGGGGGCAAGCAAAAGCCGCGGCACTCGCGCGCCGCGGCTTTGCCGAACGATCGTCGCTCAGCCGCGCGTGCGGCGGCGCACCGCGGCGCCCAGGCCCAGCAGCGCGGTGCCGAACAGCGCGAGGGCGCCTGGCTCGGGAACCGGGGTGGACAGGAACGTGCCCGAGGTCGAGCTCATGGTAACACCGGCCGGCAGGATGAACGTCAGGTAGCCCAACTCGTTCGTGGCCGCACCCAGCGCGGAGTCGATGCTCAGCAGTTCGTTGACGGAAAGCACCGGGTGGCTCGCATCAATCGCCAGGCTGCCGAGGAAGCTCGCGTTCTCGGCGCCGCTGCCGGTCACCACCGCGCCGCCGAAGCCCGTGTTGGTCACGCCGCTGGCATCCGCGACATGCGAGAACACGCCGCTGGCCGCCCCCGAGAACGTCACCGAGAAGCTGTTATAGACCGAGCCCGCCGGGTCCAGCAGCGTCGTGCTGCCGCTCAGGCTGGCGAAAACGCCGATCGCCGCGCTGCTGCCCGGCAGCGAGAAGGTCACGGTCTCGCTGACCAGCGCCTGCGCGCTGGACGGATCGAACAGAGGCAGGCCGATCAGGCTGGTGCTCAGGCTGGACGCCGTGGCATGCACCGCGCCGGTCGCCAGGTCTGCGCTGGCCGATGCCGACCCGCTGGCCGAGAACACCCCGCCGGCATTGGTGCCGCTCACCGCCACCGAACCGCTGGTCGGGCCGGCCGAATACGAGAAACTCGCCGGATTGCCGCCGGAGCCGTCATTCGGCGAACTCGCCGTGCCGGAAACGGTGTAGGCATTGGCCGCGCCCGGCACCAGCCAGGCCATCGCGACCAAAAGCCCGATCGTCGGCGCTACGATTCGTTTTGCCATGTAAAATACCTCCTCGAATACATTTGTGAGATCACAATAAACAATGCAAACCCTGATTCAAGTGAGGGTTTTGCTACAGAAATGTGTAAGTGTCCGGCATATCCCCACGCCGCGGACTTGACGAACCGGCTCCAATGATCGTCTTAACCTGAACCGCCAGGATTGATATTGATCCATGCCTGTACATGTCCCAGCCTCATCGGTGCATTTCAACCTCAAACGATACTTTCCCGGCCGGAACCGCGAAGCTGGCTTCACACTGCTCGAAATCCTGGTCGCCTTCATCATCGCCGCCATCGCGCTGGCCGTGCTGTTCGGCGGCGCGGTGGAGGGGTTGCGCGCCTCGCGCACCGCGCTCGGCTGCGAGGAAGCCGTCGCGCGCGCCCACTCCCACCTGGCCGCGGCCCGGGTGACCCCGTTGCCGGGCGACACCAGCGGCGACGACGGCAGCGGCTACCGCTGGCGCCTCCTGGTCCGTGCCGTGGACAGCTTCCGCCAGCCGCAATCCCGGCAAACTCCGCCGCCCCCCGGCGTCACGCTCTACGCCATCACCGTCTGGATTAGCTGGCGCGAGGCCGGCCGGACCCGCGAGGTGCGGCTCGACAGCGAAAGCCTGGTGCCGGACCGGCCCACCAGTCCCTCCCCAGCCGCGGCGAAAGGCTGAGCCGGCCCGCCTCAGGGATTCCCAGGCTCACGGATTGCAGATGGGACTGTCCTGGCTGGACGGCCCGGACGGCCCGCTCGAACACAGATCGTAGTCATGCCCCGCCCGGGTCGATGGATTGCGGTAGCTGTACGGATGGCTCCACGGATCGACCGGCGCCTCGGTCGCCTTCAGATACGGCCCGTTCCATGCCGCGACACCCGAGGGCTTGACGATCAGCGCCTTCAGCCCCTGCTCGGTCGACGGATAGCTGCCGATATCCAGCTTGTACAGATCGAGCACCGAGCCGATCCGCTCGATCGACTGCTTGACGACCGAGGTCCGCGCGGAGCCGAGCTGGCGCAGTACCGCCGGAGCCACCAGCCCGATCAGCAGGCCCAGGATGGCGATGACGACCAGGATCTCCAGCAGGGTGAACCCGGCCTCGGCCCGCGGTTCGTCCCGAACTTTGCCGTCACCGGCGGGGACCTTACCGTCACCGGCGGGGGCACGCTGGCGCAGGGGGAAGGGCAAGGCAGTCTTTCGCATGTGCTGTGAACTCATGATGCAGGAAACGCGGAGGATGCAGGCAAGGCGGGACGGACACCGCCCGCCTCGCGGCGGAAACGGCCTCCGATAACACGGAAGCGCCCGCCCAGGATGGCAGTTCCGTGAACCCTGCATCCGTCGCGGGGACGCTCAGCTGCCGTAGCCGATCACCTCCACGGTGATGGTCGACAGCGCCTGCCGGCTGCTGTTGCCGCCATTATTGCCCTGCGCCGATTGCTGCGCCGCCTGGCTGGCCGAGGCCGCCGCCGCCGTGGCGGCACTCAGCGCACCGACATTCGGCACCGACACGGTCGGCAGGCCGCTCGACTTGCCCTGGGTCTGCACGTTCGACGCGTTGGCCACCGTCAGCGCCGCCAGGTTCGCGTTGCCGGACACGCGGATGCCCGCCTCGCCGGCATCGATCGTGCCGAGCGGCGCGACCAGGTCTACGTCACCGGCTGAGGTGCCGGGGATCGGCGACAGCGTCGCGATGCCCGCGCCGGTGCTCGGCACGCTCGGCGAGAGGGAGATTTTGCCATTGGCGTCGTACAGAATGCGGGCTGGCGAATAGACGGCCGTGCTCTTGGACCCGCGGCCGGCGTTCACGTCTCCGTTGGCGGACCAGATCAGGATGCTGCCGCCGAAGGTGGTGAACACCCGGCTCTGCCCCAACAGCACGCTGTCATGGGAGAAGATGCCGATATCTCCGACGCCCTGCGTCAGCACGCCGGCGCTCGCCGGCGGCTGCGGGCCGGTGGCGACGCCGAGCAACGCCTGCCCGCCAGGGGTGAGAATGTTGATCGCCCCGCCGAAATCGGTGTGGATGCCGGAGCCGCCGAACAGCGTCAGGTCGCCGCCATAGGTCTGCGTGTCCGGGAACAATGTGGCGATCGCCTCGCGCCCGCGCGCATAGCTCTTGGCGCGGGGACTGGCCGGGTTGGTGAACTCCCGGCCGCTGGCGCGCAGCTCGGCGAAGAAGATCGGCAGCAGGAACGCGCTGCGCTGCTCGGCCGGCAGCGCCTGGAAGAAGGCCAGCGCGTCCGCCTGCCCGCCCTGGTATCCGTAACTGGCCTGCAGGAAGGCCAGCAGCCGATCGGCATAGGTCTGCGCCACCCGCCCGGAACCGCCGAGCGGTGTGCCCGCGGCCAGTTGGTTCGCGGCATTGAGATACAGATCGGCGAACGCGCTCAGGTCCGGCCCGGCCGCTCCAACGCCGGCCTGCACCGTGATACCAGCGCCGCCGCCGCGCGTCTCGCCGTTGGGGTTCAGGGTCCCGGTGCTCTCCAGCGCGCCGCGGTCGGCCTGATAGAGGTTGCGCCCCGCGGAGACGAACAGCAGCCCCGGTCCGGCGATGTCGGCATTGGCATACAAGATGTCGCGCCCGGCCGAGAACACCGACGCGTCGGTGGGGTTGTTGTTCAGGATCAGGTTGCCCGTGGTGTTGAAGGCCCGCGACTGCTCCGTGGCGTTGGTTCCGGTCGGCAGCCCGGTACTCACGATGTCGCGCCCGGCCTCGACCCGTACCGCCTTGGCGGCGATCAGCTGCGAGGCGTTGGCGAACGAGCAGGTCACCTGCAGGGTGCACAGGATCTCCCCGGTGCGCAGATTGACGATGTCGGTACCGGCATAGAACCGCGCCGGGCTGGCGTCGCCCGCATGCAGCGTGCCGGAAGCCGTGTCCGCGCCATTGGAGAACAGCGACAGATACGCCGCGCCCCCCAAATTCGTCGCCGTCATGTCCTGGAAGCCCGGCCGCGCCGGCGTCGCCGTCGCCGCCGGGTCGGCGCCGGAAATGTCCAGGCTCTGCGGATAGCCGTTGCGATAGGCGAACTGGTTGGCATAGATCGAGCCGGAAGCCAGCAACTGCAGCTGCCCCGACGCGGACGGCGCCAGCTCCAGGCCGGAGACCACGTTGGGCGAGGCCGACGGCGCGGCGCCGAAATAGAGGCTGCCACTCGCCGCCACCGCGTCCAGGATCGACGGATAGATGAACCGCCCGTCGGTCGCCGGGCTGTTCAGCGTGCCGGCGAAATAGCCGCCCTTGGCGGCACTCAGCGACTGCGTGCTGGGCGTGAGGTTGCCGCCGGCCGAGAACAGGTCGATCGCCGTGGCCGGCTGCCAGAGCGAGAACCAGCTCGCCCCCCCGGCCACACTGCCGGCCGTCGCCGGGTCGAGCGGCGACAGGTTCTGCACCGCCAGCCGGGTCGCGTCTCCAGCTCCGGCCAGCACCAGGTCCCCGCGTGTGCCGAGCGTCACGACGCCCTCGCCGGGAACCACGACGATGCCGCCCTGCGACACCGCGCCGTTGGCGGCCAACGGCTGCACGGCCCGCGGATCCAGGCTGTTGTTCTGGCCGTACTGCAGGATCACCTGGCCGATCGAGCCGGCACGCACGCGAATGGCGCCGAGCAGGTTGGTCAGCGTGCCGTCCAGTTGCGTGTTGGTTATCTCCACGCCGTTCGGATTGTTGTTGGTCGGATTGACCGGCCCGGTCGGGTTGATCGCGCCGCCCACCCGGATGGTCAGGTCGCCGCCCCCGGTCAGCCGGACCGTGGCGGTGCCGTCCGCGTTGGTCGTCACCTGCCCGGTGGAGGCGATCGCGGCGTCGATGCCGTGGCTGCTGGTGTAGGCCAGGCTGGGGTCGGAGGACACCGCCCCGCCGGCATTCCCGCCGGCGAGGATGGTCACGTTGCCGCCGCCGAGCGCGCCGATGCCGGTGAAGCCCGTCAGCACCGGAACCGAGCCGAGCGCGCCGCCGTTGGCGTCGAGCGGCAGGGCATAGGTGCCGAAATTGATCCACCAGGCGGTGCTCGCGCCCCCCCCGCCCTGGCGCCACAGCCAGTTGCCGACGCCGTTGATGGGCGCGTTCTGCCCATTGGACGTCGGCACCAGGATATCGCCGGACAGGTTGCCCTGGGCGGCTACCAGCACATCGCCGCCGCCGTTCGGATAATAGGCCTGATAGCCGGCCACCAACGGCTCATAGGCCGTGCCGTTGGAACCGAGAACGGTGCCGCTCGAACCGCTGGTGCCGCGCGGCAGGGTGAAGGCGGCCGCGGCATCGGTCTGCGCCCCGGCGGTGTAGATGCCGTACAGCGACACTTCCTGGATGTCGCGCCCGGCCAGCAGCTCCAGACTGCCGGTGCCGGTGCGGATCACGCTCCAGGATGGCAGCGGCGTACCGACCGGCGGCACCTGGTAATGCAGATCGCTGAGGATGATCGAGCCCGGCGCCGCGTCGACGCCGCTCGGCGGCGCCAGCAGCGCGCGCGCGGTGAGTACTCGGGTATCGGCGGCAGCCAGATCCGCGCCGCCCACCAGGCGCATCGACCAGGATTGCGGTGCCACGCCGCCCACCAGCGGCAGCATCGGCGCCGTGGCGTAGACCAGCCCCTGGATCGGGTTGGCGCTGTAATCCACCCCCTGCACGCCGGTGATCTGCGGGCGCAACGACAGGTAGTTGCTGACCAGGGTGCCGGCCGGGATCAGGCCGCCGGGGTTCAACGCCACGTCGGCGGCCAGCTGCACCGGCGTGGCGAAGCCTGCCAGGCTGGCCCCGGCTGGCCACATCGTGTGCGCGGGATCGAGCTGCACCGCCACCGGCAGCACGCTGCCGGCACCGAGCATCGTGCCCCCCGGCAAAACCGTATTGGCGGAAACGATCGTTCCAGCGGCGAACAGCAGATGCCCGCCGGCATCCAGGATCGGCGCGGCAAGCACCGTGCCCGCCGGCACGGTAATGCTGCCGCCCAGGGTCTCGTTCGCCGGCAGGGCGAAATTGGCCTTGACGGTCGCGCCGACGATCGCCCCGGTGCCGTCATTGGCCTTGATGACCTGGATGTCGTAGTTCAGCGCGACATCGTGGCTGTTGCTGAACTGCGTGTAGCCGCCGCTGGCCGGGCTGCTCAGGGTGAAGGCGGTCGGCAGCACGATGTTGGAATTGGTCGGCTCGGCCGACGACGACAGATCGACGTTCCAGCCGTTGTTGTCCGGATTGGGTCCCGTGGGCCCCGTGCGCGTGTCCGGCGGCGGCGCGAACCCGTCGGTGATGCTGCCATAGATGTACAGATTGTTAGCGGCGCGCAGCACCAGGCTGCCCGCCTCGCTGTTCGCCACGCCGGAGGGTCCGTATCCGTTGTAGCGGTTGTGATAGATGCCGGTGATCGGATCCAGATAGCCGGCCAGGTTCAGGTCGCCCTGCACCGTCAGGTTGCCGCCCGAGGCGGCGCCGCCGTCGATCTCCACGCCGGGGCGGAAATGGAACGTCGCTCCGTAACCGGTCAGGCCGGCGAGCCGGGTGGTGAGCCCGGCATTGGCCTGCGCGGCGGCGATATAGGCGGTGCTGTCGGCGTCGATCTGGTCGAGATTTACGCTGCCGGCGATCCCGCTGTCCTGCTGGGAAATCGTTCCCGCCGCATCGGTCGGCACATAGACCGCAACGGCGTTCACCGCGATGCTGCCGGCGCCCCGGATCGTGACCGGACCGGCGGCGGCAATGCCCGCATCGCCCGACACCCCGCCGGTGCGGGGCACGTTCAGCACCACATTGCCATAGGCGCCGCCGTCCGGGGTCGAGAGGTCGATGGTGGCGCCGGGTGCCAACGTGAGCACGCTGCCGGCGCCGGTGCTGCTCAGCTCCACCTGCCCCCGGTTCGCGGCGATCACCGCCCGGCCGGTGCTGTCGGTCTGCAGCACCGTGCCGTGCGCGTCCAGCACCGCCGTCCCGGCCAGCGTCAGCCCGTCGCGCGCCGCCAGCCGGATGCTGCCCGGCCGCGGGCCGGAGGCGTCGATGGTGCCGGTCACGGTCAGACCGCCGCCATCGACCGAGACGTTCACCGCACGCGCGCGCACCCCGCCGCCGATCGTCAGGCTGCCGGTCTTGATGTCGAAGCTGCGCTGACCGAACACGCCGCCCGCGTTCAGCACGGCATTGACGGCGGCGAAATCCAGCGCCTGCGCACGCACATCGAACAGGCCGGAGGCGAAACCGGCGCCGCCATTGCCGGAAATCGTGCCGCCGAGGCCGACCTGCCCGGCACCAGCGCCGGTGGCGGTGATCGACAGCGCGCCGGCGTCGCTGCCGGCGGCGGAAACATCGATGCTCGCACCGGCCTGCTGGACGATGTTGCCGGCAGTACTCGCCAGCACCACGTCGCCGCCCCAGCTGGACCGGCTCTGGTCGAAGAAGCCGATGGTCCGGCCGGCCAGATCCAGCGCGGCGCCGCCGGCCAGCGTGATGTCGCCCGCCGCGTTCATCACCAGCCGCCCGCTCGGCAGCACGATGGCGCTGGATATGGTGATCCCGGCGCCGTTCAGGTCGATCTCCGCGCCGAGCGCGGCGGCGCCGCCGGCAGCCGGCGCGATGCCGGCGGGGGCCGCCAGCACCAGCGCGCCGCCGGCGGTGAAGCCGCTCACCGACCCGGCCGCGCCGGTCAGGCGCGGCGTCAGCAGCGTCAGGTTGCCGCCGGTGCGCGCGAAGCCGCTTACCGGGTCATAGGTCGCGCCCTGGCTCTGATAGACCGACAGTGTGCCGTGCGCGTTGCCGCTGATCTCGGCATTGGCGGCGAGTGTCACCCCCGAGAATCCCAGGATCAGCCGGTCGAGGGGAGTCTGGTTGTCCGGCTGGTCGGTCGGGCCGTAGCCCAGCACGATCCGGTCGGCGACCAGCCTCAGGCTGCCGCCGCCGGTGCCCGCCCCACCGGCCACCACGACGCCAGGCGAGGCGGAGGAGCGCGTGCCGGTCAGCGGCGCCGTCGTCGCCAGGCCGTTCCAGATCAGCGTGCCGGTGGTCAGCGTCACCACGTCGCTCGCCAGCCCGGAGCCGTAGATCGCCGGCGAATTGATCTGGAACTGTGCCAGCGTCGACTGTCCGGTCGCCGGGTCGATCGTGTTGAGATCGACCGAGCCGTAGAAATTCACCGACTGGCTGGCGGTCAGTGTCAGCTGGCGCAGCGCCGGCGTGCCGATGGCGGGATCGCCGGCCAGCAGGGTGCGCAGGATGTCCTGGTTCAATGTCAGCCCGGCCGGAACCGGCACCGCGGCCAGCGCTTCGGCCGTGCCGATATCCACCGAAGGCGTGGCGAGCGCGATGACGCTCGCGCCGTAGCGTGCGGCGGGGTCCAGCGTCACGGCGCCGTTGGTCACCAGCGTGATCGTGCCGTCGGCATACAGCCCGGTGGCGCCGGCGCAGACCACAAACCCGCAGGTGCCGATGCGGATCGGCCCGCTGGCGGCCCCGGTGGTGGCCGGCAGGAATGTCAGCGCGCCGTTGGAGACCGCCAGCACGGCTACGCCGTTGTTGTTGTAGATGAAACCGTTGGACGAATCATATGGCGGCGCGCCGAGCCCCAGCGTGTCGATCCGCCCGCCCTGCTCCACGGTGATGCCGTGCAGGCCGCCGGCCATGAACACCTGCGGCGCGGCCAGCGTCGCGCCGCTGCGCAGGACCACGCCGGGCGTGCGCACCACCGTGCTCCCGGGCACCCCGATCTGGAAATCGATCCGCGAGCCGAAATTGGACAGTTGGTCGTAGCCACCCACCGACAACGTCGCCGCGCCCAGCGCGTTCAGGTCCGCCGCCCGCACCGAGGCATAGCCGGCGGCCGGAGCCGCGCCCGCCGCCGTCACCTCCAGATCGGGGACGGACGCAACCACGGCGGTGCCGCCATACCCCCCGGCGGCCGGCCGGAACAGCGCCGAACCATCCAGGGAGAACGAGGACGACGCGACGGGCGGCGACGCGGCGAAGGCGATCGTCAGCGTCTTGGCATCCTCGGGCAATGCCGGGCGCGGCTTGCCGAACAGCGCGGCCTGGGCGATCGCATACTGGCTGTAGGTCTGTTCGTTGTACTGCCCGTAGTCGCGCACCATAGCGCCCGGCGTCACCAGGGTCGCCACCGGCAGGGCGCTGGCGAACGCGGTCCCGGCCACGCCGCGAATGCCGTTCACCGCATACGAGCCATTGCCGAGAGCCTGGGTGCCCGCCAGGGAAGCGGCCCGCCCGGGCGCGATCTCCACGCGGAACGCGCCGGGCAGCAGCGCGTCGCTGCCCGGCAACAGCGTATAGGTGCCTGCCGGCAGCCCCGGCACGCCGGCGGCCAGGGTGATCTGGTCGCCGACCGCCGGCATCGAACCGGCATAGCTCGCCGCCGTGCTGGCCGGCGGCGCGGCGGCGATGCTGCGGCCGGGCAGGATGGCATAGACCGGATTGGTGGTCAGCGCCGGTGCCGTGACCGTGCCGCTGCCCACGCTCAGCAGCGGCGTCGCCAGTACGTCGGTCGAACCGCCGCGGCCGTAGATGAAGGCGGCGCCCGCCAGCGTGCCGCCGCCCGACAGGTCGAGCACCGCGCCCGCGCCCACCGCCACCCCGCGGCCGAACAGCGCGAGGGTCGGCAGGGCCGTGGTCGCCGGCGCAACGCCGTTGACCGTGTAGATCACCCCGTCGCTGGTGCCGCCATAGGGAATGGTCAGACCGGCGGCACTGACCGAGGTCAGGCTGCCCGGCAGGAAGTTCACCGCGTAGGTATAGGACGCGGCGCTGAGGCCGGGCAGCTGGAAGCCGGCGATGGCACCCAGCGTGATCTGCCCCTGCGGCGCCCGCAGCACGCCGCCCTGATCGATTACCCCGGCCGCGAGGTTCAGGCTGCCGCCCGCGGTCAGCGGCGCGTCCGGCGGCGGGCTCCCCGCCGCTCCCGCCGGCCGCGCGATGGTGATGACGCCCCCCGGCAGATACTGGTTGCCGCTGCCGGCGGCATACAGGTCGAACCCGGCATTCACCAGCGCGGAGGCGCCAGCCACCGGATAGATCTGTCCCGCGACCAGCGCGACATCGCCCGGTGTGATCAGCGCCGTGCTCACCGTCCGGCTGCCCGATGCGGCCGACGGCCCCGGCAGGAACCGGATGTCGCCGCTGCTCGTCAGCGACAGCGTGACGAAGCCGGCCCGGTCGACCACCCGCGTGCTGCCCGATGGCGGCCCGGCCAGGGCGATCTGCGCATGGGTGCCGGCGAACAGGTTGCCGGAAATGTCGATCACGCCGGCGCTGACGGCGAACGACGCGGAACTGGCCTGGGTGGAAGGCTGCCAGGAATTCTGCGCCCGGAACTGCGGATAGATCGTGCCGCCGGCGGTGCCGCCCAGCCCGTTCAGCGCCACATATGGCGCCGCGATGGCGACCGCGCCGGAAGCCTGAGTCTCGCCGATCACACCCGCGGTCAGGCTGACGCTGCGCCCCGCGCTCAGGCTCACCTGGCCATCGAAGGTCAGCAGATCGCCCGAGCGGACCGACACCACATCGAACCCGCCGGCGCGAATCGCGTCCGCGCTGAGCCGCGCCTCGCCGAGGGCAGGGGCCGCGGCCTGCGGCCCCTGGCCGATCGTCACTTCGCGCGGCACCCGCAGCGTGTTCGGCACCGTATAGGCCGGCGGCTCGCCGTTCGGCCCGAAACCCGGCGTCACCAGGATCAGGCTAAGTGTCCCGCCCTGTGCCCCCGCCCCGCCGGCGGCCGCGCGCATCGTTCCCTGCAGGTCGGCGCCGGTTTCCGTGTTCAGCGTGATCGACCCGCCCGCCCCGGCGACGCGCACCGGCGCGCCGGCGAAACCGGAACCGAGCGCGCTCAGCAGCGGCGTGGTGCCGGCATAGGGGTCGATCGTGGCACTGCCGCCCGAGGCATCCAGCACCGATCCCGGACGCGTCACGATCGCCGCGTCGGTGGAGACCGGATTGCCGTTCAGCGTGCCCCCGGCACTGCCGAGCAGGATCGCGCCGCCGGCCGGCACCACCCCGAACGGCCGCCCGAAGCGATCCGCCGCCGTCGTCGCCTGCGCCGACACATCCAGCACGCTCGCCGGCCCGAGCCAGATGAAAAGCCCCGCCTGGTGCACCAGCGACTGGCCCAGCGCGTTCGCCTGCCCCCGGTCGTTCAGCACAGAGATCGCGCCGCCGGGCGCGGCGATGGACCCGTTGACGGTGATCTGGCCGTAGCCCTCGATCGTCACCGACCGGCCGGGATCGACCGCGATCGACACCCCGTCGCCGATCGTCACCGGCCCGCCGCCGGTCGTCGGCGTGACGACCGAGCGCAGGCGGATGTCCGCGCCCGGCCGCTGCGCCAGCTTCGCCGATGACGGGTTAGGCAGATAGACCGGCGTCGTCGCCAGCTCGAACGCCAGCGCCGGATCGGTGCCGGTCGGCCGCGCCTGGGTGGCGACGGTGGCCAGATACTGCGGCTCGGCGGCTCGGATCCGCGTTCCTGGCGCGACGGCCAGTCCGGTGTAGCCGTTGATGTCGTAACCGGAGAAGCCGGAACTGAACAGGCCCGCCGCCAGCGCCACCTCGCCCGCCGCGCCGCTGGTCCCCAGGCCGTCCTGGCTGATGAAGGCCGCCGGCACAACCAGGCTGAGCGAACCGCCCTTGGCCGAGCCATAGGCACGCAGCGTGCCGGCGATCGTCAGCGGCAACCCGGCCGGCGCGACGGTGCCGGTCGAGGCCGGATCGTAGGCGGTGATCGAAATCGCGCCGCCCTGCGCCCCGGTCGATTTCAGGCTGCTCAGCAACACCCCGCCCGAGGACGCATCGATCGTGCTGCCCGCCGCCAGCACCACGAGCTGCGAGCTGTCGATCGTTACCGCGCCGCCACTGGCGAACGCCTCGCCGGTGATATTGCGCGGATCAAGCGCCAGATTGGTGAATACCCCGCGCGTGTCGATCGTCCCCCGCGACGACAGCACCACATCGGTGACCGCGCCCTCCAGGAACTTCAGCACGCCGCCGATGGTTGTGCGGTTGCCGATCGACACCGACCCGCCGCGCGTGGTCAGGGCAGCCGAGACATGCGTGCTGGGCGCGGTCAGCGTGACCTGCCCGCCATCGGCCAGGCTGACCGGGGCGGTGATGGCGATGCTTCCGGCGGTGACGATGGACAGGCCGCCCAGCCCGGCCGCGTTCACCGCATCGGCGGACAGGAACGCGGTGTTCATCCGATCCGCCGGCAATCCGGCGGCGGCATCCATCCCGGCGGCGATCGGCGCCCCCACGGCATCGATCGTCACCGATGTCGGGTACGGCGTGCTGGCGGCGCCCATGCCGCTGTTGGCGATCGACAGCGAGCCGGGCAGCGGCGCGGCCGATTGCCCCAGCAGGTAGGGATCGGTCACCCCGGCCGGGCGGGCCGCCGACTGCCGCTCGCCGGCCACCACGCCGGCGTCGATCTGCGCCTCGAACACCACGGTCGGGGAACTCAGCAGCAGGCTGCCGCCATCCCGCCCGACCGAATAGCCGCCGCGATACACCGTGCCGGGCGCGATCAGCGGCGTGTTGAAGACATCCGTCAGGCCCCAGCGGGTATGCTTGACATTGAAACCATTGTACACCCCGGCATACACGATGTCGGAGCGCGCGGTGTTGATGTCGTACAGCCGCCCCGACGCGTCGTACAGCCAGGAGGTGGCGACCCGCCCCGGCCCGTAGCGCACCGACCCGCCGGCGATGTCGAACACCGCCCCCGGCTGCGCCACCGTCTCGGCCGCGGCAAGCTGGATGGTGCCGCCAGGTGCCATCCATTGCTGGATGGTATGCCCGACATTGCCAAGCTCGCCGCTCACCTCCACCAGCCCGCCCGCGGTGTAATAGCGATCCGCCGTGCCGCCGCTGCCGGGCACCACCACCAGCTGGTTGACGTCGATGTTCACCGTCTGGCTGGTCAGCGCGCCGGTATCGCGATTGGCCGGCGAATCGCGCAGCTCGAAGCCCTGCAGATTGACCTGCAGCACATTGGCGCTGGCCGGCAGAACCACGTCCAGCGCACCCGCGACATCCAGAACCGCGCCGGCCCCGGCGAAGGCGCGCCGGCCGGCGGTCACCGCGATCTGCCCGCCGGTCGCCAGCACCAGCGAGCCGGACTGAAAATTCACCGTGCCGCCGGTGGTGATCTCCACCCGCCCACGGTCCTGCCGGTCGGCCAGCACCCCTTGGTTGTTGAGCAGGGAGGCCGATGGATCGATGCGCAGGGAGTCATAGGTCGCGGAATTGGCGATCAGCGCCGCGCGCTGCGCGTCGATCGCGGTCGCCGGCGCGGTGTCTGCCTGGATCAGCGTGGCGCTGCCCGGTGCGAGCGTCACGCCGCTCGCGGCATCGGAGCGATCGGTCAGAAGATGGATCGAGCCGCGCTGCCCCACCGACGTGGTGCTGGCCAGCACGCCGGCCTGCACGATCGTCCTGCCGGCCAGGGTGATATCGCCGGTGCTGGCCCGGACGAGGCCGGTATTGGTCACGGTGCCGCCCTGGTTGACCGCGACCTCGCTGCCGAGCGTGGTGGAGACCTGGTTTCCGACAGTGCTGAAGCCGGGCCGCAGGATGAAGTCCTGCCCGGCCGCCAGGATCGTCTGGCCGTTGTTCGTCGTGATGACGCCGTCGTTCTGCACCGAACTGCCGAGCAGCCAGACGAAGCCGCCACGATCCACCGCGGTGGCCGGCGCCCGGGTCGTGATCTGCGCGCCGCCCTCCACGACGATGCCGCCGCCGGCTCCGCTGAAGCTCGGCGCATAGCCGCCGGTACTCTTAATACTATAGAGGCCGTTCGCCAGAAACTGCGCGTCGGCGATATCGGCGGTGACGACCACCAGCGAGTTGACGTTCACCTGCGAGCCGGCGCCGAACAGGATGCCGTTGCGGTTCAGCACCAGCACCTGACCCTCGGCGGAGATCGTGCCGAGGATGCGGCTCGGCTGGGCGGCGGGATCGTTGACACGGTTGAGCACGACCCAGCTGCCGGCCGCGGCGCCACCGGCACTCTGGTCGAATGTCAGGTTGGTGCGCGCCCCGACATTGAACGTCTGCCAGTTCAGCACCGCCTTGGGCTGGTTCTGCACGACGGTGACGTTCGCGTCAGCGCCCGGCCCGGATGGCCCGATGGATTGTTGCGGTAGCGCAGCGCCCAACCACAACGCCGATCCGGCCGCCCGCACCCGGGCATCCACCTGCAGGCCGCCTGCGGCAAGGCCGTTCGGCACCCCGGTTGGGCGCCCCGCCGACAGCGCCGCGCGCGCCTGGGCTTGAGCCTGGGCTTGAGCCTGGGCCGCTTCGACCTGGATCACCGCGCGTGCGGCACGCGACAGATCGGCGATGGATTGCTGCACGCGCCGCGCCGAATTGGCCGGCAGCGCAAGGCCGGGCGTGACGGCAGCCGCCGGAGCCCCCGGTGCCGTGCGGGCGCCGGCGGCGTTGCCGAACCATCCCGGACTGAATATGGGCGGCGAGCCCGCGCGCGCCTGCCCGCAGCCCGACAGCAGGGCCGTCACGCTGGCGCCGAGCAGCAACAGCTGCCGCCGCGGCGAGACAGGCCTGGCTAGGCGGGCCGCCTGCATACGCGCTGCGGAAGAGGAACGATCGCGACGCGCTTTCACGGCGAAATCAACGGGCGGCAAGGCTCGGTGCCGAACAGCATCGATTGGAGCAAGCGACTTCCCTCACCGGGTGGAAACCAACGAGCGGCGCCTCTATCACGGTCGCCAAAGCTGCGTCCACCACGGGTGTCATGAAATATTCAAATAAAAACAACAAGACTCCGATGCTCAGGACACCGATAAGTCAATAAACCTGTCTTGCCGAAAGTCCACTTGACAATATCAATTCTCAAACGGTCAACCAAATAAAATCAAACGGGGTTATTCAACGAAACTGTCGGCCGCCGGCCCGCCGGAGAGGGCCGTTCACCGCGCACGGCCGCCTCGCCGCGGGCAGGGTGTCGCTGGCTCGCAGGGTCTGCAGGCCGGGCCAGGACAGCCGCCCGGATGGGAAGTAATATTCTCCATATCTGTCATATTTATTTCACACATTGATAACTTCATTTTAATGATTCGTGCGTCGACAAATGAGATTGCTTTTCTATAACTTATGTTTACTGAAAATAATCGCCAGTTGCTGGCGCATGCGCCTTTCATTTCAATAGAACACGGAATCATCTTATGGCAAACGTAACGGTGTTGGGGGCTCACGGACAGACCGTGGGGCTGACATTGGATAGCGCCGCGAATATTTTGCTGGCCGACCAGTTGGCCTCGGCCATCACAGGCGCCGTGCGGGCGGGCTCCGCCCTGCCGGCCCTGGATACCGACGGGCTTGCCCCGACGGTGCCGGCCGGCGCGATCGGCGAGTGGGTGCAGACCCTGGCCGGAGTGACGGTGCTGCCGACCGGCTATGACGCGATCGTCGCCGCCGGAACCGGGCAGACCATCTTCGCCACCACCGACGCGGGCCAGTCCGTGCTCGGCGGCGCCGGCAGCCTCGCGTTCAATGCCGCCGGCGGCTCCGGCACCGTGGTCGCCGGGGGCGGCAACAACAAGGTGATCCTCTCCGGCACCGGCACCTGGGAGATCGCGCTCGGCAACGGCAACAACACCGTGCAGGACGCCGGCCACGGCGCCGACACCATCAGCACCGGCACCGGCCACAACCGCATCCAGCTCGGCGCCGGCAACGACCTCGTCCAGCTCAACGGCGGCATCGACACAATCTACGGCGGCAGCGGCAGCGCCACGGTCACCGCCACCGGAACCGGCAGCGACCTGATCTTCGGCGGCGCCGGCAAGCTGGTCTTCGTCGGCGGCTCGGGCAACGCCACCGTGCTGGGCGGCTCGGGCAGCACCACCTTGCAGGGCGGCGCCGGCAACAACCTGCTGTTCGGCGGCACCGCCGGCAACAACTCTCTCGCCGGTGGCAGCGGCCATTCCACGCTGTACGGCGCGGGCAACGGCGACCGGCTGGAGGCGCAGGGCGCGGCGGGCCAGATCCTGCACGCCGGCAAGGGCAACGAGACGTTGACCGGCGCAGGCTCCACCGGGGCCGACACGATGTACGGCAGCGCCGGCAACACCACCATGATCGGCGGCGCCGGGCAGGATGTGTTCGCCTTCGTCAAGGGCCAGGCAGGCGGAACCGATCTGATACTCAACTTCCAGCCGGCCGAGCAGATCGCTCTGCAGGGCTACGGCGTCGGCGAAGCGGCGAATGCCCTGGCCACCCAGATCAACGCCGGCGGCAACACGACGATCGCCCTGTCCGACGGCACCCACATCACCCTGATGAGCGTCTCCCACCTCACCGGCGGCAATTTCAGCTGACCCCGGCGCCCCGCGCCAACGCCCGATCCACTCAGTCAGACCGATAGGCCGGCAAACCGATCCGGATCGCCGCCTGCAAATGAAGGAATAGCCCCATGGCCACCCCGACAACCGCCTCCGTCGCCGCCAAGCTCGCGGCCATCCCCGTCATCAGCGGCTACGCCAAGGCCTCGGTGTCCGGCTACGAGGTTTCCAGCGTCGATGCCACGCCCAGCAGCCAGCAGGCCATCGTCAGCGGCGTGAGATACTACAACTACACCATCAATTCCCAGCTGGTCTGGCAGGCGGAGGGCGCGCCCGCGACCCCCGCCACCGATTATCTGTTCAGCCAGTCGACCCTGACCGCCACCCAGAAAAGCCAGAGTCTCGTCAGCGTCTCCACCCAGAACGGTCCGGGCGCCGTACCCACGGCGCCGAACAACATGACGGTGCTGGCATCCAACGCCAATTACGTGCTCCTCGGCTTTTTCCCTATCGGCAGCGGCAACTACCAGACCTATTACCTGATCTCCAAAACCACCCAGAACTCCGCGGTCCCGGCCGATTTCCCGGCCGGCGCCACGCTCACCTACGACAGCACCGCCTTCAGCGCCCCATCCCCGGCCTGCTACCAGGCCGGCACCCACCTGCGTACCGAACATGGCGAGACCCGGGTCGAGGACCTGCGTGTCGGCGACCGCGTGGTGGTGATCGAGGGCGCGGAGCTCCTCCTTAAGCCGGTGGTATGGATCGGCCAGCGCCGGCTCGAAATCGCCAGCTACGCGGACCCGGCCATGGTCCTGCCGGTGCGCATCCGCCGCGACGCCTTCGCCGCCGGCGTGCCCGCGCGCGACCTGCTGGTCTCGCCCGATCACGCCATCTTCGTGGACGGCGTGCTGATCCAGGCCAAGCTGCTGGTCAATGGCGGCTCGATCGTGCAGGACGACAACTTCCGGCGCGTCCACTACTTCCATGTCGAGCTCGATCGCCACTCCGTGCTGCTCGCCGAGGGTCTGCCGGCCGAAAGCTACCTCGACTGCGGCAATCGCGACAGCTTCGAGAACGGCGGCAACACCATCGCCCTGCGTCCCGATTTCGATACCCGCCGCGATGCCGCCGCGGCCCCGCACGCCGTCTGCCATCCGATGGTCGAGGACGCGGGCACGGTTAGGCCGATCTGGACCCGGCTCGCCGAACGCTCGGCCGCGCTCGGCTTCGCAGCACCCGCGCCGGCCACCGTCGCCGACCCCGCCCTTCGCGTGCTCGCCGGCGGACGCGAACTGAAGCCGGTCGCTTCCGGCAACGGCCGCTTCACCTTCGTGCTCCCCGCAGACGCCACCGAGGTCGAAGTGCTGTCGCGCTCCGCCGCGCCGAGCGACCTTCAGCCCTGGCTGGCGGATCATCGCCGCCTCGGCGTGGCGGTCAGCCGGATCGGCGTGCGCAGCGGCAGCGAATGGACAGACATCGCGCTGGACGGCCCGGAACTCGGCCAGGGCTGGTGGGCCGTGGAATGGGCCGGTCGCAAGGCCTGGCGCTGGACCGACGGCAATGCCTCGGTCGCTCTGCCGGCCACCCTGCCGGGCGAGAGCTTCGGCCGCTTGCTCGAAGTGCAGGTCCACGCCTGCATGACCTACGTCGTGCCGGCCGACGCCGGCGAGGCTCTGCGCGCGGCCTGATCCCGCGGTCCTCCCCGCCAGGCAGCTTCGAAGGCAACGGGCATCTCGCCCGTTGTCTTCCTGCCATTTCGCTCCTGCCGCCGGCCTCCTCGCGGCCCCGCCGGCGGCAGGCTTCTTTCGTCGGCAGGCTGGCCCGTTCTCTCCTGGAACTCCCAGGCAGCGGCCTGATTTTCTGAGGCTGATACCCGCCCGCGGATAACCCGGTGCCCGCGGGCATCCGAGAGGCAAGCCGGGTGGAGGCGAGCAAGCATGGGGCGTCCGTATTCGCTGGATCTTCGGCAACGCGTCGTGGCCGCGATCCGCGCCGGCATGAGCTGCCGCGACGCGGCGAAGCATTACCAGGTGGGCGAATCCTCGGCGATTCGCTGGGCCAGACGCGACCGCGAGACCGGTAGCCCGGCGGCGCTGCCAATGGGCGGCAAGCGCCCCTTCGCCCTGGAGGACCAACGCGACTGGCTGCTCGAACGCCTGGCCGCAGAGCCCGGCATAACCCTGCGGGCGCTGCTGGCCGAACTGCACGCCCGCGATGTGGATGTCAGCTACTACGCCGTATGGAACTATCTGGACCGCACCGGCATCGGCGCCAGGCGCCGGCCGGCGCGGCCGCGCGCCGCCAAGGTCAATATGCCCAACCCAGCCGGGCCGAACCCATCCGGGCCGAACCCAGCCGGCAGGCCTGAACCCGGCGAAGCCGCCGCCCCCGCCTGTCTGGCCCCGCCCGATTGTTGTTGATGGACGGGCGATCTCCGCGCACAACGCCGGTGATCGTTCGGAATGCAACCGCCTCCCGGCTCCAGGCTAAAGCGATCGTCGTTGCA
>JBBIQA010000012.1:0-1953 GCA_037442565.1 Rhodospirillales bacterium | reverse complement strand
GCATGGGCACCGGGCATGGGCACCGGGCATGGGCACCGGAATCCCGCCACGACAGGCCGCTTCCGACCGAAAACCAGATCATTCCGGGCGACACGTCAACTTGCGCCAATCAAATACTATCGATCGGAAAGGTCTATACTTGTAATTCCCGTTGTCATTTAACTGTCCCTTAATCGTAACTGGAGTTTGTAACCGCATTCAACTATCTGAGACCTGCCTTTTCGCCTTATCAACAGAAAGTGAGTTTTCCAATGGCATTCGACGTATTCAGCCCCACCATTGGCGTCAACGACGCGATTTTCGGGCCCGGCACGGTCTATGGCACCAACGCCGCTCCGGTCACCAGCAGCGGCTTTGACGCCGTCGCCAACCACTACAGCGTCGGCGTCGCCCAGGGTTTCCATGGCTCCTACAACGACTTCTTCACGTTCGACCCCTCGGTGAACATCGATGCGTTCACCCTGGCCGGCTTCTCCAACCACGCCACGCTCGAGTCGCTCTCCCACGGCGTTGCTAGCTTCACCGACATCGGGCCGGTCCTGACCTTCACCGCCCAGTACCACGACGGCGGCGTCGGCTCTCCCTTCGGCGGCCTCGTGCTCGGCGCCAACTCGGATGGCGTGCTGGTGCAGCAGATCAACGGCTTCTTCGATCTCGGCACCCTCAACCCGACCACGGGTGGCGAGCAGTTCGTCGGCACCCTGACGCACAACTACCAGGTGTTCATGAACACCACCAACCTGTCGCTGAAGTCAGGCACCGCCCCGACCCTGCCGCTGGTCTTCACCCCGTCCGCGCTGTTCGTCGCCGCGCCGGAGCCCAGCTCGGCGATGATGTTCGCCGTTGCCGCCGTGGCCCTGGTGGCCGCGCGCCAACTGCGCAAGGCCGTCCGCGCCATCTGAGACGGAGCAGCGTTTTCGGCTAGAATCGCCCGCGGCAATCCTGCCGCGGGCGATTTTTCTTCTGAGGCGACACCGTGCCGAGACCTGCTTTCCGCCTGATGCGCCGCCAGTCCGCGGCGGTGTTGCCGCGGCTGGCCATGACCGCCCTCGGCGTCGGCCTGCTGAGCGCCTGCGCCACGGACCACCCGCCGGCTTCGACGGAACCGCCCCCTCGCCCGCCGGCCGCGGCAGAGACCGCCACCACGGACGCGCCCTGGGTGCATCCGCCCTCCGGCATGATCTTCCCGGCCAATCTGGCGGGCTTCCGCCGCGAGGGCGTCGGCCAGCCGTCGCCTGGGCACAATGATACCGCCGTCAGCTATACCCTGCCGGACAACGGCACGCCGATGTCCGTCACCGTCTACCTCACGCCCACGCCGCCCCTGCCCACCGTCGGCCTCTCACCCGATGCCGTCGCCGCCGCCCGCGCGCGCGCCTGCCGGCAGGAGTTCGCCGCCTCCCTGCGCGATGTGACCGAGCTGCATCCGGCGCGGCGCGTCGGCGAGCACGACGTCGCCCTCAGCCGCAATGGCCGCCTGCGGCCGGGCCGGCTGGCGGTGTTCGCCTATCCCGCGAGCTTTGCCGGCCGCCGGCAGATGGTGCGCACCGAACTCGCCGATTTCTGCTTCGCCGGCGATGGCTGGTCGCTGCAGTACCGCTTCACCTACCCCCAGGGCGCCGACAGCGAGCCGGGCGTCGCCGCCTTCCTGCAGGCGCTGGACTGGACCGGCCGTCTGGCCAACTGATACCGCTGGTAACCGGTTGCGCCGCGCCCGGCGAACCGACGCAAATTCTTCATCATACTGACATGCCGCCGTGCGCGTAGGCCCGGCGCCACGCTGCCAAATCGTCGCACTTGGGGCGGGGCGGACCACCGCCCGCCCCGTTCTCAAGGCGACCCTGCATGCACTGCCTGCCCTTCACCGCATCGTTCCCGGGCCACCGTCCGTGCCCGGAATGACGCCCATGAACCGATGCCGGCGCGTGCGCCGGCCGGCGCTGGCCGCCGGTG
>JBBIQA010000011.1:0-43872 GCA_037442565.1 Rhodospirillales bacterium | reverse complement strand
TCGGCGGCACCTGGTTCTGGAACCGCTACCCCGGGGCGCGCTGCGATGTGGAGAGCCTGGAATACTCCTATTCGTTCGACAATGCGTTGCAGCAGGAATGGAAATGGCCGGAACGCTACGGCACCCAGCCGGAGATCCTGCGCTACATCAACCACGTGGCGGACCGGTTCGACCTGCGCCGTGACATCCAGCTGAACACAAGGGTGAAGTCCGCGACCTTCGATCCGAAGACCGACCGCTGGACCATCACCACCGACACGGGCGAAGTGGTCCGCGCGCAGTACTGCGTGATGGCAAGCGGCAACCTGTCCACGCCAAGGGTGCCCGATTTCAAGGGCATCGAGACCTTCAAGGGCAAGTGGTACCACACCGGCCTGTGGCCGCAGGAGGGAGTGGATTTCTCCGGCCTGCGCGTCGCCGTGATCGGCACCGGGTCTTCCGGCGTGCAGATGATCCCGCAGATCGCCGCCCAGGCGGACCATCTGACGGTGTTCCAGCGCACGGCTAATTTCAGCCTGCCCGCCCGCAACGCGCCGCTCGATCCGGAGAAGGAGCGCCGGCACAAGGAAGAATACGAGGCACGCCGGCGCGCCGCCCTCGATACCCCGTTCGGCATCGCCGGCCATCCCGCGCCGACCAAATCGGCGCTGGAAGCCACCGAGGAGGAGCGCCTGCGCGCCTATGAAGCGAAATGGGCCGAGGGCGGCAGCATCAGCTTCCTGTATTCCTACACCGACCTGCTGGTGAACCAGGCGTCCAACGACACCGCTTCGGAGTTCGTGCGCCAGAAGATCCGCAGCATCGTGCGCAACCCGGCTGTGGCCGAGATCCTGGCGCCGAAGGACCATCCGATCGGCACCAAGCGGCTCTGCCTCGATACCAACTATTACGAGACCTATAACCGCAACAACGTCTCGCTGGTGGACGTGAAGAACAACCCGATCGAGGAGATCACCGAGACCGGCGTGCGCACCCGCGATGGCGAATTCGGTCCGTTCGACGCCATCTGCTTCGCCACCGGCTTCGATGCCATGACCGGCGCGCTGCGCGAGATCGACATTCGCGTGGAGGGCGGTCCCTCTCTGGCGGCGGAATGGGAAGCCGGGCCGCGCACCTATCTCGGCCTGATGGTTTCGGGATTCCCCAACATGTTCGTCATCACCGGGCCTGGCAGCCCTTCGGTGAAGACGCAGATGATCCTGGCGATCGAGCAGCACACCGACTGGGTGGCGGACTGCCTGACCTATCTGCGCTCGCATGGCTACAACCGCATCGACGCGGACCCGAAGGCGCAGAATGCCTGGGTGCAGCACGTGAACGACGTGGCCGACAGCACGCTCTATCCGCTGGCGAATTCCTGGTACATCGGCGCGAACATCCCGGGCAAGCCGAAGGTGTTCATGCCGTATGTCGGTGGTTTCTCCGGCTACAAGCAGAAATGCGATGCCGTCGCCGCCAATGACTACGAAGGCTTCGTGCTGACGAAGTAGCGCGGATCAACCGCGCGTGTCGCGGGCTGCCTGCGCGTTGCGCACAGCCTGCGACACGCTGCCGATCCTGGCTCCGTGCACGACCGGGCGGGCCTTGCGGTGAGGTAGCGCGCGCATGCCCTGTCCGGCGGTTTGGCCGCCAACCGGATGATGCACCGAACCCGTGTCCTTGCGGTGCAGAGCGGCCCGCATGGCGGCGACGGCCTGGGCCCGTTTCGCCGCAGCCGAGATCTGCGACAGCCGTGCGTTGACGCGCTTCAGCGCGCGGGCGAACACCTGCTTCTTTGCCGCCAGCCCGCGTTCGCTTGGGGTCTCCGGCGTGGCGCCACGCGGCTCGGCCTTGCCGCGCCGGACCCGCCGGCGATCCCGGATGATGTCCCTCACCCTGCCATGCTGCCCGCGCAGCCATCGTGCCAGGTCGACGACTTCCTCGCGCGGTAGGTCCTCGAGGATCGGGTAGTGGCTCTGGCGGACAGGCGCCAGTTCGCTCTCGGCAAGCAGCCCCTGTTCGGCCGCGAATTCGACGCCCATGACGTGCTCCTTCAATGATCGCGCCAGCAGGGCGGATAAGCGGAGCGATCCGGTTCTCCGCCCTGCGGCTGTTTCCGCTCAGCCGTTCACCTTGCGCATCAGTTCGGCGACCTTATCGATCACCGGCATCGCCTTGTCCGCCGGCTCGGACTCGACGTTGAACACAACCCGCTCCACGCCCAGATCCTCGTATCGTTTCATCAGGTCCAGATCGTGCTTGGGGAACCAGACCGTGATGGCGATGGAGGCGGGATCGCGCCCGGCCTCGGCGCATTGCTGGCGGAAGGCGGGGATCATGTCGGCGATCTCGCCGGTGCCGCCGCGGCCGGCCTGCGGAATCCAGCCGTCGCCGTAGCGGATGGCCCGGCGGGCGGAATACGGATAGGCGCCGCCGACGATCACCGGCGGATGGGGCTTCCGTACCGGTTTCGGCCAGGCCATCATCGGGTCGAAATTGACGAACTCGCCGTGATACTCGGCCTTGGATTTCGTCCAGATCGCCTTCATCGCCTCGATGTTCTCGCGCGCCCGCTTGTGGCGGCTGGTGAACTCGGTGCCGTGGTTCTCCATCTCGTCCTGGTTCCAGCCATTGCCGATGCCGAACAGGAACCGCCCGCCGGTGACGTTGTCGATGCTGGCCACCAGCTTGGCCGTCTGGATCGGGTCGCGCTGCGCCACCAGGCATACCCCGGTGCCGACCATCAGCTTCTTCGTCGCCATCGCCGCCGCCGTCAGCGTCACGAACGGGTCCATCGCGTCGTAGTATTTCTTCGGCAGGTCGGTGCCGCCGGGGAAGGGGGTCTTCCGCGACAGCGGGATATGCGAGTGCTCGGGCGCCCAGACGCTTTCGAAGCCGCGCGCCTCCAGCGCCTGGCCCAGTTCGCCCGGCCCGATCGAATAGTCGGTGAAGAACATGGATACGCCGAATTTCAGCATGGCCTGGTTTCCCCGTTGTTGGATGTTCAGCCGTTCACCTTGTGGATCAGTTCCGCCCAGGTATCCAGTATCGGCAGGATGACATCCGCCTTGGCGGCGTCCAGGCTGGTGACGACGCGATCGACCTGGAGGTCCTGGTAGCGCTTCATCATGTCCATGTCCGGTTTGCGGCCCCAGACCGAGATCGGCACGCTGGCCGGATCGCGCCCGGCCTCGGACGCCATCTGGCGGAAGCGCGGCACCAGATCCGCCAGTTCGGTCTGCGCGGCCTCGGTCACCTGCGGCATCCAGCCGTCGCCGTAACGGATGGCGCGCCGCGCGGAGTAGGGGAAGGCGCCCCCCACCAGGATCGGCGGATGCGGCTTCTGGACCGGCTTCGGCCAGGCCATCATCGGGTCGAAGTTCACGAACTCGCCGTGGTATTCGGCTTTCGATTTCGTCCAGATCTCCTTCATCGCCTCGATCCGCTCGCGGCCCAGCTTGTGGCGGGTGGCGAACACCGTGCCGTGATCCTCGATCTCGTCCTGGTTCCAGCCATTGCCGATGCCGAACAGGAACCGGCCGCCGGAGACCTGGTCGATCGAGGCGACCAGCTTGGCGGTCTGGATCGGGTCGCGCTGGGTGACCAGGCAGACGCCGGTGCCGACGTTGATCGTCCTGGTCGCCATCGCCGCGGCGGTCAGCGTCACGAACGGGTCCATGGCGTCGTAGTAGCGCTTGGGCAACTCGCCGCCGCCGATGAACGGGGTCTTGCGCGACAGCGGGATGTGCGAGTGCTCCGGCGCCCAGACGGATTCAAAGCCGCGCGCCTCCAGCGCCTGGGCAAGCTCGCCCGGCGCCATGGAGTAGTCGGTGAAGAACATCGATGCGCCGAATTTCATGTGCGTCGCCCTCCCAGGGTTTTGCCCATGATCACTGCCCGGCGCGGACAGATCAAGCCGGGGGCGGGAGGGGAGGCGAGTGAAGGCGCGGCGCGGCGCGCGGCGCTCGCCTCAGCCGGGGTTGGCGGTGGTCAGCGGGAAGCAGCGGGCGGGCCGCCGTACCCACCCATCATCCCCCGTCCGTAGCCGAGGCCGGGAAGGATCCGCTGCGCCTTTGCCTTCTGCGCCGGGGTGAGCGCGGTCTCCAGCTTGCCGGCCGCTTCGTGCACGCTGTCGAAGGCCTGCTGACGCGCCTGGAACATGGTGTTCATCATGTCCCGCCGTTCCTGCCAGGACGCCGTGCCCATCGCGTCGAACATGGTCTGGTGCAGGCCCTGCATCTGCTCGCCAACGCCCGACACGGTGTCGGCATACGCCTTCCAGGCAGGTTCCTGTTCGGCGGTGATGCCAAGCTCGGTCTTCACCGAGTCGAGGTAGCTGCCGGTATTCCATGCGCCGCCCATCATGCCGCCGCCCATCATGCCCCTGCCGGGACCGCCGCCGGCGCCACCCATCGGGCCGAGGCCAGGTCTCCCCATCGGGCCGGACCCGCCCATCGGTTGCGCTGCGGCCAAACCAGCCAGGCCGGCCAGGCCCAGGAATGTCACGCCGACCACAATTCGCCGTCCAATCGTTCGCGTCATCATCGCCCCCTTGCATCGTGGGAAAAACGGAAAGGCGAGTATGTGCGCCGGTCCGCGCGGCGGCGCATTGACCTGGGTCAAGGGCGGTTTTGCGTTCTACGCCCCCGCGGCCTTCGCGGCGTCCCACCACGGACAAACCCCGCTCATGCGCTGGTAGTTCCCCTCGATCACCTGCAACGGCGCCCGCCGGGTTTCCACCGGCGGAGGCGGCGGCATGTCCGGCGGCGGGCCATCGCCCAGCGTGTCGAACAGCCCCTGGTGGCCCCAGAAGCTGCCCACGGTGGTCATCTCGTGCGGCTGCCAGGTCGCGTCGTCCACCTCGCGTCCGCCCCAGCCGCATTCCACCAGCATGTCGGACGGCGTGCGGAGGTAATAGGACAGCATCAGATCGTTCGGATGCCGGCCCAGCTTCACCGCGATCCGCTTTTCCTCCGCCTGGGCGATGTCGTAGCCCTGGCCGACATCGTCGAACGAGAAATACTCCACCAGCAGATGATGCAGCACGCTGTGCGGCGCTTCCACCAGGGCCAGGCTGTGGTGCCTGGCATTGATGTGCAGGAAATACGCCGAGACCGGCGTGCGGATGAAGTCGCTGATCCGGAAGCCGAGGAGGTCGCGATAGAAGGCCAGCGCCGTCTCGATCCGCGGCACTGTGATCAAGGTATGCCCCATGCCCTGCGGCCCGGTGCGAAAGCCGGAAATGTTCCGGCCGGGCTGGAAAGCAGCATCGGCGATCTGCGCGCCATGGAACGCCTCCAGCCGGTTGCCGGCAGGATCCTGGAACGAAATCAATCCGCCGACGCAGCGCTGGCCGGCCAGGGCGCCGGGCTCCCGGCGCACCGCCACTCCCGCGCGTTCCAGCCGCGCGCCCAGGGCATCCAGCGCCGCCGCGTCCGCCACTTCCCAGCCGAACAGGCGCTCGCCTTCCGCCAGGGCGGCGTCGATGAACAGCCGCTGCTTTCGGTCGTCCATGCGAAACGCACGCATCCCGCCGCCGCGATCCGCCGGCTGCATGCCGAGCCAGCCGGTCGCGAAGCCGGTCCAGTCATCCACCCTGGCGGTGCCGATCCCGAGATAGCCGAAAGCCTGGATTTCCATCGCTTGCCCCCTATGCCGGTTCGCAGGGCGCAGCCTAAAGCCGCCGGATCGGCAAAGTCCACGCCAACAGCACGATGCACACCGAAAACGACCCGATGGTCAGGAACACCGCGCGGAAGGCCGAGGCGACCTCGTTCTGCACCACCGCCCGGTGCGTCGCACTCAGCGTGTCCATCACCCCGGGGCCAACCTGCACCATCTTGAAGAACAACGCGGCGGTGTCGGTGCCGGAAAGCCCCAGCACGGTGAACAGCACCGCGCCGACCAGTGCCACGCCGAGCGCCGATCCCAGCGAGCGCGCGAGCTGCACCGCGCCGGCGGCAGCGCCGAGCTGGCGCGGCCCGGCCACGTGCTGCACCGTCAGCTGCGCCACCGGCATCGCCGAGCCCTGGCAGAACGCGCCGAAGATCATTACCAGCGGCAGCTGCACGCGGCTGAGGTCGCGCGCGAAGAACGCCAGCGCGAACAGCGTGCCCGCCGTCACCATCAGGCCGATCGAGGGAAAGATCGCCGTCCGCCCGGTCATGGAAATCATCCGCCCGGTCATCATCGAGCCCGCGCCGACGCCCACGGTGAACGGCAGCAGCAGAAACCCGATCTCGGACGGCGAGGCGCCATCCACCACCTGCAGATACAGCGGCAGGAACGTCATCTGGGCGGTCAAGGATGCGCCGGCGAAACCGGACATCGCGTTCGATCGCCAGATCGCCGGCAGTTTCAGCAGCCCGATCGGCAGCAGCGGCGCGGCGGCGCGCTTCTCCTGCCAGATCAGCGCCACCAGCGCCGCGACCGACAGTGACACGAGGGCGAGGATGATCCCCATCGCCTCCGGGTTCAGTTGCTTGATCTGCTCCATCGCCACCAGCAGCGGCGTCACGAAGCCGGCCAGCAGGATCAGGCCCAGCCCGTCGAAGGCGATCCGTCCGCCCGCGCCCGCCCGTCTGGGCAGCCGCAGCACCAGCACCATCGCCAGCAGCGTCAGCGGCAGGGTGACCAGGAAGATCGAGCGCCAGCCGAACCATTGCGTCAGGAAGCCGCCGGCCACCGGGCCGACCGTGCTGCCCAGCACGATCATCGTCGCCAGATGGCCCTGGAAGTGCCCGCGTTCGCGGGCGGGGACGCTTTCGCCGATCAGCGCCTGGGACAGCGTCATCAACCCGCCGCCGCCCAGGCCCTGCAGGCAGCGGAACAGGGTCAGCACCGTCATGCTCGGCGCCGAGGCACAGCCGACCGAGCCGCACATATAGGTCAGCAGGGCGACCAGCATCAGCGTCCGCCGGCCGTAGATGTCGGCCAGCCGGCCATACACCGGGGCGGCGATGGTGTTGGCGACCAGGTACGAAACCACCACCCAGACCACCCGGTCCACTTCCCCCAGCGAGCGCGCGATCGCCGGCAGCGCGGTGCTGACGGTGGAACCGTCCGCCACGGCCAGGAAGATCGGCAGCATGATCGGGGGAAACACCGCCCAGAACAGCTCCCGGCGAGACGCGTATTCGCTTTCCTGGGGGCGGAACGGCGCCGGCTCGGAATTCATTGGACGGGACCTGTTTGGCTCATTGGCCGCGCAGCAAAGACCGCCGTTCACCGGCTTGCAATCCCGCCGCGAACATAAGCCACCGGCAAAAACGCCGGATCGGTGGCGCGAAAGCGGGGAGGGGCTATCGTTGGGCAAAGCCGTCACGGGGGAGACACCATGAACGGCGTCGCCACTCACGCGTCGCGCCTCACCCGGGCTTTGCGGGTGTTGCGCCTGTCCGTTTCTGCTATAGACGGCGCTGCATCATTCAGAGGCTCGGGCTTTTTCAATGCGAAATTCGGACTTTGCCCCGGGTGAGCGGGGGGGCGTGCGGTAGTGGCTTCCTCGTTGCGCGTCGTGCATGTGCTCGACCATTCGTTGCCCTTGCAGAGCGGCTACGTGTTTCGCACCCTGGGCATTCTGGGCGCCCAGCGCGGCTTTGGCTGGGAGACGATTCAGCTGACGACGCCGCGCAACCATCCGGGCGCGCCGGCGTTCGAGACCATCGACGGCTGGGATTTCCACCGCACGAGCCTGCCCGCGACCTGGCTGTCCAGGAAACCAATCGCGCGTGAATTGCTGGAAATGCGCGCCACCTCGGCGCGGCTGCGCGGCCTGATCGATGAATTCCGGCCCGACATCATTCACGCGCATTCGCCGGTGCTGAACGGGCTGCCCGCGCTGTGGGCCGCGCGCCGGGCCGGACTGCCGCTGATCTATGAGGTGCGCGCATTGTGGGAGGACGCGGCGGTCGATCTTGGCCATTCCCGCGAGGGCGATTTGCGCTATCGGCTGACGCGCGGCCTGGAGACCTGGCTGCTGCGTCGGGCCGATGCGGTGGTGACGCTGTGCCAGTCGATGCGTGAGGAGATCGTCTCGCGCGGGGTGCCGGAGGATCGGGTGGTCGTGGTGCCGAACGCGGTCGATCCCATCCATTTCCAGCCCGCCCCGGCTCGTGACCCGGAGTTGATCAACAGCCTGGGCCTGGCCGGACGACAGGTGCTCGGCTTCATCGGTTCCTTCTACCACTACGAAGGGCTCGACCTGCTGCTGGCGGCGCTGCCGCGCATTCGCGCCGTCGTGCCGAACGTCCTGCTGCTGCTGGTCGGCGGCGGGCCGGAGGCCGAGCGGCTGCAACGCGACGCCGCCGAACTCGGCCTGGGCGACGCGGTGCGCTTCACCGGCCGGGTGCCGCGCGACCGGGTGCGCGAATACTACGGAATGATCGATTTCCTCGTTTATCCCCGCCGCAGTATGCGGCTGACCGAACTGGTGACGCCGCTGAAGCCGCTGGAGGCGATGGCCGAGGGCCACATCGTCCTCGCGTCCGACATCGGTGGCCATCGCGAACTGATCCGCGACCGTGAAACCGGCTTCCTGTTTCCCCCGGACGATCCCGCCGCCATCGCCGATGGCATAATCGCGGCTATGGCGGCGACGGACCGGCACGCGGCGATGCGCGCGGATGCGCGGCGTTTCGTCGAAACCGAACGCAACTGGCCGGTTTGCGTCGGGGCGAGCCGGCCGGTGTATGATCGGCTCGCCGCCGCGCACCGGCGCTGATCCGGGCGCGAGGGAATGACCCGCGTCGAACCTGCCCGCCCCTTGCGTTGCTCCCCCCGGCTTAACTCGCTCTGAAAGGAACCCGGCATGTGCGGCCTGGCTGGCATATTCCATCCGAACGGGCACGGCCCGGAGATCGATGCGCCGCTGCTGCGCCGCATGACCACGGCGCTGGCACATCGCGGGCCGGACGGTGACGGCTTTCACGTCGAGCCGGGGATCGGTCTTGGCCATCGCCGGCTGGCGGTCATCGATGTCGCCGGCGGCCACCAGCCTATGTTCAACGAGGACGGCTCGGTCGTCATCGTCTTCAACGGCGAGATCTACAATTTCGCCGCGCTCCGCCCGCGCCTCGAGGCGCTCGGCCACGTGTTCCGCAGTGACCACTCCGATACGGAAACCATCATCCACGCCTGGGAAAGCTGGGGGCCCGACTGCCTTGCCGAGCTCAACGGCATGTTCGCCTTCGCGCTGTGGGACCGCAATCGCGGCTGCCTGTTCCTGGCGCGCGACCGGCTTGGCAAGAAGCCGATCTATTACGCGACCGACAGCGCCGAACGGCTGCTGTTCGGATCGGAAATGGCGGCGCTCGCCTGCGCGCCGACGCTGCGCCGGCGGATCGACCCGGTCGCGGTCGATGATTTCTTCGCCCTCGGCTATGTGCCGGAGCCGAAGACCATCTATTCCGGCGTCTGGCAGTTGCCGGCGGCGCATTACCTGCTGATCGAGCGTGGCGGCTCCATCCCGGCGCCTCGGCGCTACTGGGACGCGCCACGCCACAGCGAGCCGTGCGACGAGGCGACGGCGATGGCCGGGCTGATCGAGCGGCTGACCGCCTGCACCGCCAGGCGCATGGTCGCCGACGTGCCGCTCGGCGCCTTTCTCTCCGGCGGGGTGGATTCCTCGGCGGTGGTGGCACTGGCGGCCGGGTTGCGCCAGGCGCCGCTCGACACCTTCACCATCGGCTTCGACGGCGCGGAGGACGAGACGCCCTATGCCGCCATGGTGGCCGGGCGCTACGCCACCGTGCAGCACAATGAGCGGGCCTCGGCGGTGGACATGATCGACGCAGCCGGGCTGCAGGGGCGCATCTTCGGCGAGCCGTTCGGCGACATTTCCTCGGTGCCGACCTTCACCGTGTGCGCGCTGGCGCGCCGCTACGCCACAGTGGCGCTGTCGGGCGACGGCGGCGACGAGGTGTTCGCCGGCTATCGGCGCTATCGCTGGCACCTGCTGGTGGACGGCGTGCGCAGGGTGCTGCCGGCCGGCCTGCGCCGGCATGCCATCGGTGGCCTGGCGCGGCTGTATCCCAAGCTGGACCGGGCGCCGCGTTGGCTCCGCGCCAAGTACACTCTGGATGAACTGAGCCTGGACAGCGCGATGGGCTATGCCACGACCGTCACCCGGGTGCGCCGGGCCCGGCGCCGGGCGATGTATGCGCCGGCCATGCTGTCCGCCCTGGGGGAGTATGACCCGACCGACCGCTTCGTGCAGCTGATGGACGGGCATGACAGCGACGACGCGCTGCTGCAGGCGCAGTATGTCGATCTGCAGACCTGGCTGCCCGGCGACATCCTGACCAAGGTGGACCGCGCCAGCATGGCGAACTCCCTGGAGACGCGGGCGCCGATGCTCGACCACGAGTTCGTCTCCTGGGGCATGGCGCTGCCGCCGGCGCTGAAGCTGCGCGACGGCACCGGCAAGTATCTGCTCAAGCGCGCGCTGGAGGACCGGCTGCCGCGGGAAATTCTCTACCGTCCGAAACAGGGCTTCGCCAGTTCCCCGGCCGCGCTGTTCCGCGCCCAGGCCGGGCGGCTGCGCGCACGCCTGCTGGGCGAGACGCTGGCCGGCTGCGGTCTGTTCGCCCCCGCCGCCCTGGCCCGGATGATCGATGAGCACGAGGCGGGGGCGATGGACCACAGCCCCGCCCTGTGGCTGCTGCTGGTGTTCGAGGGCTTCCTGGCCGCCGAGGCGGCGGCGGGGCAGCCGGCCGCCGCCGCGGCACACGACCTCGCCATGCAGGGCGCCGCGCAGTAGAGCGATATCGCTTGGTCAATCCGAAGCGATCATGCGCTGGTCCCGGGCGGTGGTCAGGCGTTCAGCCGCACGGTCGGCAGGTCGGGCGCCAGCATCACCGGGCAGCCGGTCGCGGCGCGCACCTCGTCCACGCTGACGCCGGGCGCGATCTCGCGCAGCAGGAAACCGTCGCCCGCCGGCTGGAACAGGCCGAGATTGGTCACCACCAGCGTCACCACCCCGCGCGCGGTGACGGGGATGGCGCAGGCATCCACCAGCCGGGGCGCGCCGCCGCGGGTGGCGTGTTCGAGGATCAGGAAAACGTTCCGGGCACAGGCGGCCAGGTCCATCGCCCCGCCGATGCCGCCGCCCTTGGCGCCGGCCACCTTCCAGTTGGCGAAATCGCCGTTGCACGCCACCTCGTAGGCACCGAGCACCGTCACGTCGATCCGTCCGCTGCGGATGATCGCGAAGCTGTCGGCGTGGTGCACGATCGCCGCTTCCGGGCGCAGCGTCACGTTCTGCCCGCCGGCATTGACCAGATGCAGGTCCTCGTGCCCGGGGGCGGCGATCGGGCCGTAGCCGATCACGCCGTTTTCCGAATGATAGATGATCTGCCGGTCGCCGATATCGGTGTTGGAGCACAAGGTCGGCATGCCGACGCCGAGATTGACGATCCAGCCGTCCTGGAACTCCAGCGCCAGCCGGTCGGCCATCTGCTGGCGGGTCAGGCCCGCCGGGGCTTTCGTACCGCTCATGGCGTCACCTCCCTCGGCGCGGGCTGCCAGATGCCGTCCGGCGCCGGGGGGATGTGCACCAGCCGGTGCACGAAGATGCCGGCGGTGTGGATCTGGTCGGGGTCGAAGGCGCCGGTCGGCAGGATGTCCTCCTCCACCTCGGCGATGGTGAGCTTCGCCGCCATCGCCATCACCGGGTTGAAATTGCGCTGGGAGCGGCGAAACTGCAGGTTGCCGAACGCGTCCGCCCGCCAGGCCCGTACGAAGGCGTAATCGACCGGCAGGGCGTGCTCCAGAAGGAATTCGCGGCCGCCGAAGCTGCGGGTCTCGCGCCCTTCCGCCAGCTCTGTGCCGACCGCCG
Source organism: Rhodospirillales bacterium (assembly GCA_037442565.1). Lineage (GTDB taxonomy): Bacteria > Pseudomonadota > Alphaproteobacteria > Acetobacterales > Acetobacteraceae > PALSA-911. The sequence continues at coordinate 32,057 of JBBIQA010000011.1, read as the reverse complement.
TGGGGGTGTAGAAGGCGGGAATGCCGGCCCCGGCGGCTCGCAGCCGTTCGGCCAAGGTACCCTGCGGGACCAATTCGGCTTCCACTTCGCCCGCTTCGTAGAAGCGGGTGAACGGCAGTTGCTCGGACGCGCGGGTGGCGGCGGTGAAGCTGCAGATCACCTTCTTCACTTTGCCCTGCTCGACCAGATGGCCGATATCCGGCAGCCGCGGCACCCGCGCGCCGCCGGTGGTGTTGGCTATGCAGGTCAGGCCCTTCGCCCCATGCTCGCTGAGCGCCTTCAGCAGGTTGTACGGCACCCCCACCGGCCCGAAGCCGCCGAAGGCGATCGAAGCGCCATCGGGGATGTCGCGCACCGCGTCGGCAAAGCTGGCCATTTGTTTGGTTCTTAAGCGTTCTCCGGTGCTTGCGCTCATGGCGTCGTGCGGCCTTCCTGTTGGCTTTGGTTTTTGGCTTCCTGGCGTTGCTCCGATGAACGGACAGCCATGACGCGGTGTCAAGGCGGCCAGGGTCGGCGCTGCTCGATCACATTTCACGCATTTTCGGCGATTGGGCTAAACCTTCGCGCGACAAGCTTGGCGGAACGCGGGTAGAGCGCTAATCACCCACTGCAACCGCGATGGCGGCCTAGGCTGTCGCATCACCGATCGTAACCGGCCTGGTCCCGCCACGGTCCGCTCCTGAAAGATCCCAGCACCGATGCAGCTTTTTCTGGTAACCGGCGGTTGCGGCTTTATCGGCTCTCACCTCTGCGAGGCGCTGCTTCGCGCCGGGCATCGTGTCCGCGTGCTCGACGATCTGTCCTCGGGCTTCCTCGGTAACCTGCCCGAGGGCGTGGAATTCCTGCGCGGCGATGTCGCGGATCCCGTCGTGATCCGGCAGGCGGTGCAGGGCGTTGCCGGGTGCTTCCACCTCGCCGCCATCGCCTCGGTGGAGAAGGGGGTGCAGGACTGGCTCGGCACCCACAACGCCAACCTGACCGGGACGATCAACCTGCTCAACGCCGTCCGCGCGCTGCCCAATGCCCGCGAGGTTCCGGTGGTCTATGCGTCCTCGGCCGCGGTGTATGGGGACTGCCCGACAATGCCGATCACCGAGGATGCGCCAAAAACCCCGCTATCGGCCTACGGCGCGGACAAGTACGGCTGCGAGCTGCACGCGCGCGTCGCTACCCATGTGTTTGGCATACCCACGGTCGGCCTGCGCTTCTTCAACGTGTACGGCCCCCGGCAGGATCCGAAATCGCCCTATTCCGGGGTGATCTCGATCTTCTGCGACCGGCTGTGCCGGCGCGAGGGGGTCAAGATCTTCGGGGACGGGTTGCAAAGCCGCGATTTTGTCTTTGTCACCGACGTGGTGGCGGCGCTGGTGGCGTCGATGAACCTGCGTCCGTCCGATGCCCGCGTGTTCAACGTCTGTACCGGCCGTGCCACCACGGTGCTGGACCTGGCGCATGTCATCGCCGAGCTTTGCGGCCATGCGCCGGAAATCGAGCATTGCCCGGCCCGGGCGGGGGAGATCCGCCATTCCATCGGCGCCCCGGCGGCGGGCGGGGCGGCTTTGTCGCTGCGCGAACCGGTGTTCCTGCGAGACGGGCTGGGCCAGGTTCTGGCCTGGCTGCGCGTGCCGGCCTGATCCGGCCAGAGCAATATCAGCCCGACTGGAATCGCGAAGCGATCGTAGGCGCATGGAATTGCTCGCTAAAACATGATCAGAGCGGTTTCACTCTTCGGGAAAGCGCTCTGGAGCAGGAGCCATTTTCCGGCAGAACGGCACTGCCCAGCATAACCTGGTGCCCCTTCGGCCAGGCTACCTGTCGTCAATACCCGACGCGGCAAGGCGAAAGGGCTGAACCCTATCGCGCGACGATTTCCCAGATCGTCACCCACAGGCCGATCGAGAGCAGCATGATGACGGATACGGCCAGTCTGGGGGGAAGTGAGTATTTTTTCATATTGCCCAACCTCATTGTGTAGCCCTTCAACTACACCATGAGATTGGTCATAAAAATTTCGTTTGTCTATTTCTGCTCGAAAATCCCTTTCACAATTTAGCGATCATGGGTCTAAAAAAGTCTATTTTCTACATCGGTCCAAAATATCGGTATGCTTTATTGAGCCGGCCGCGCTCGAAATCAACCATTAGGCGTGATTTGATGCGGCCGGAGCAAGCTCGCCCGGCTCGATGAAAGGGTGTGCTTGACGGGTACCGAACGGGGTGATCCCGCCTTAAGCCATTGTGCGGGAGAACAAATCGATTTGTTCGGGCAATCGACTTGTGGCTATCCGGCTCAGGGCGGCGGCAATACGGCGGAATTTCCGCTGTATAGGGCAAAATATGCCGCGAACATGGCTTCCTGGTCGAACTCCCGGGCGGCCTTTGCCCGGTTGGACGCACCGATTCGCTCGCGTGACGCCGAGTCGCGCAACAAGCCCAGCATCGCGCCGCCCAACGCCTGGTCGTCCCTCGCGACGATGAATGGAGCGTTCTCCGATGCGACCATGTTGCGGATGTCGCCGACATCCGTCCCGGCCACGCCCAGCCCGGCCGCCATCGCCTCCAACACCGACAGCGGCATCTGCTCGGTGTCGGACGAAATGGCAAAAAGCTCGAACGTCCGGTAGGCACGCTCGGTCTCGACCATATGGCCGGTGAAGTGTACCCGCCCGGCGATTCCAAGCTGCTGTGCGGTGGCCTCCAAACTCGCGCGTTCCGGGCCATCCCCGACAATCACCAGCCGCGCGGGCATGTCCTGAAGCACAAGCCGGAACGCCCGGAGCAGCCGCGTCAGGTTCTTCTCTGCCCGCAAGGCCGCCACGGTGCCGATCACCGGCCCTTCGCCGGACCAATCCAGTTTCAAACCGGTCATCGGTTCGCCGGGTTGGCCATCGCTGCCGTCCGCGGGTGGGGCGGCGAACCGGGCGAGATCGACACCGTTCGGCACGTAGCGGATGCGCTGCGCCGGCAGACGCCAGATGTCGGTGGCGATTCGCTGCAGCACGCGCGACGGCACCACCACGCAGCTGCGCCGCAGCACCAGCCGGCGGGTCCAAACCCGGCGCGCAAGCTGCGTCTCCTGTTCGTCCGGGCCGAACCCGTCCTCCATGTGCACATGGCGCACCAACCGCGGCAGGTTGGCCATCGCCCATTCGAGCGAGCCCCAGTTGCTGGTCACGAGCACATCAGGCCGGTTCTCGCGCAGGAAACGACGAAACACCCGGATATTGCCCCAGGTGTCGCTCTTGCGGAAAACCAGCTTGGGGTAGCGGACATCGATCCCGGGATCGATCCGCTCCCGGCAGGCATGATTGCCGTCCATGGCCACAATCAGGTGACGAAACCGCCCGCCGAAACGGTTGATCAGCGCCGCCGTGCGCACCTGCGGGCCGCCGGTCGCGAACGTCGAGAATACGTGCAGCACCACGGGTATGGCCATATCGGTCATTCTCCGGCCTGTCTTTGCGGTTCAGGCGGCGGCTGAACGGGCCGCATGTACCAGGAGCGCCTGGCGGAGGAATTCGTCCCGATCCGCCACCGGTTGCCAGCCGAGGTCCCGCTTCGCCGCGCTGCAATCGAAATTCGCCCGCATCCCGCGTGACAGGAAATCCCGGCGTGCAGGCATCGGCACGGCCCGGCCGGTGGCGCGCTTGACACCCCATTTGGCCATGTCTTCCAGCCAGAGCATCGTCGGCGATTGCGGATGGAACCGCAACGGCCGCTCCAGCGTCTTCGCCAATGCCGCGATGTAGTCTTGTGCGGACAGGCGCACGTCACCCACCAGGTTATAGGTCTTGCCCTCGATACCCGGCGCGGTGCACGCGCACAGGACCGCCTTCGCGACATCCGCCACCAGTACGAAGGGCAGCGGATTGCGCCCGTCATTCCAGCCGATGCAATGCTGCTCGGTGTTGTAGAACCCGATCCCGGAATGGAATGGCGAGGCGCCGTCACCCACCACCACCCCAGGCCGCAGGATGCAGACGGGCAGGTTTTCGCGCGCATGCATGTCCAGAAGCAACCGGTCGCACACCGCCTTCGCGCGGGCGTAATCCGCCCGGGCCTCCGATTGCGGATCGGGCGGCGTTGCGTCGCTCACCGGGGCAGACTGCGGGCCGAGATACAGCGACGCGATCGAGCCGACATGGATCAGCCGCCGTACCCCCCGTGCCAGGCAGACCCGCGCCACCGTCTCGGCGCCGCCGACCATGGCCGAGCGGATTGCTTCGTAGTCAGCGCCACCCCCGCCATGCGCGAGATTGACGACCACCGGCGCATCGCCGATCGCCGCCTCCACCGCATCGCTGTCGCGGATGCTGCCGCGGCGCAGCGTGACCAGGGGATCGGTAAACACCGCCGGCAGATTGGCCACGTTTCGCGCCATCACCGACACGCGCAGGCCGGCGCCGACCATCTGCGTCACCACCTCGGTGCCGATGAAACCGGTGCCGCCCAGCACCGCGACATCGTAGCCCGCGACTTTGGGCCTATCCTGCGGGACGCCAGTGGTGGCCGGCGCCGCTGCTGCGGCCGGCTCGAATACCTGATCGCGCAGCGCCTCGCAGGTGCCCACCAGCATGGTACCAAAGCGGATATCGCTCTCCGGCGCCACGCCGCGATCCAGCGCCGCATGGAACGCCTTCACGCTGCCCTGCATGCTCTGGAAGAATGCGTCCGAGCGAGGCTTCAGCTTCAGCGTCGACAGCCCGTACTGCAGCATGTTGCGCCAACTCTCGCGCAGCAGCGCCCCGGCAGTCAGGGTACCGGATACCGCGCCGTCCATCGCCTCCATCCACCGGGTGCGTTCATAGGTGAAGAAGCGGTTGGCCAGCATGTCGGCCACGGCCACTCCGTCGTCGCACACCACCGTGATCTGCCAGAACGGAAACTCCTGCCCCACCGCGAACCGCATCTGCGCCGGCAGGCGTTCGCAATCCAGCGACAGGGTCAGGCTGGAATGGAAGCTCTTGCCGGGCGCGATCTCGGACGCCGGGCCGGCCAGCGCCTTCGTGCTGCGGATCGGGCCAGCCAGGGCGGCGATCTGCGACAGCGGGTGCACGGCTTGCTCCAGCAGGATGTTGACCGGCTGGCGGAACATCCAATGGCCGAACTGGCGGGCAACCAGCTGGCGCAGCGGCACATTGTAGATACAGCTGACGAAGTTCGGCTTACCCAGACCGCGCGTCTGCACCAGTCTGCGAAGGGCGGCGAAAGCCGGGTGGTAGACGAAATTCTGATTGACGCCGATCAGCGTGCTGGAGGCCTCGCCGGCCGCGATCAGGGTTTCGCATTCCGCCAGGCTGGCCGCCGCAGGCTTTTCCAGTAGCACCGGTTTGCCGGCGGCGATCAGTTCCAGCGCCACCGGTGCATGCAGGTCGGGCGGCACCAGCACATGCGCGCAGTCGAACGCATTCGCCGCCAGGGCTTCCTCGACCGATGCGTGCACGGCATCGATCTTGTAGGCACGCGCCAAGGCGCCTGCGGCCTCCGTGTTAGGGTCGATGATCGCGGTCGTGCGGACCCCCTGGACCCCTTGCAGCGCCTCAATATGAACGCGGGAGATGAACCCGGCGCCTACCAGAGCAATTCTTCGCATCGTGATAGTTCCTCGTTTCAGAATAGGAGATGGCGCCCGCGAAATTCGCGGGACGTGCGGCCCAGCATGCAGACGCCCCAGCTGTAATCTATCGGCCGCGCCCCATCGTCGAGGCGATCACGCGGCTGGCGTAACGGATGGCGGAGCCGTCAGGATTGCGGGCCCGGCCTGCCTCCGCTCATTTTGGTGAGCTGCTGTTCCAGGGTTTTTTCGTTGCGGAAGAAGGCTTCGATGGTCGCGTGGGCCTGTGCCCGGTACTGCACGGTCGTGTCGCGCCAATCGCCCGCCGGGGTGATCACCACCAGCATTGGGGTCGACGTGCTTCCGAACAGGCTGCGCTGTGCCAGTTTCAACCGGTTCGCCAGACCGATCTGGGTCGGCTTGCCGTCGATCCAGACGGCGGAGACAGCCAGGTTGGCGCCTTCTTCCATCTCGGTGAGCCGCCAGATCCGCGGGGCCGTGCCGGGCACGTTCAGCCAGCTGGTCAGCATGTCCCCGCTGCCGAGTTCCGAGATCTGGCGCTGCTGCGTCTTCATCAGCCGGCCGGCACCGGTCCGTGGCGAGAAAATCTCCATGCGCACCGCGACGGTGTAACCCTCGCAGCGGAAATACTGGGTAAGGCCGTTGGCGGTCGACACCGGGGTGGTTCCCGGCCCGCCGGTGACCAGTTCGCAGCCAGGATCGGGTGTCAGGCCGGCCAAATGGGGAACCGGCGCGTTTGCGGCGGAGCGGTCGATTTCCGCGACAGCCACCGGCCCGACCGCCGCCAGCCCGACCAGCAGCGCCGACGACAGGATCGCCAGCCGGCCGGCGCCGGCGGGCGCGGGCGCCGCCGCTGCCGGGGCGGGGCCGCTTGGCCGCGTGTCCTCGCGGAACGGCAGGCCGAACAGGACGAGCAGCAGAATGACGAAGGAGAAGAAGATCCAGCCGTAGATCAGGTGGTCCGCGCCGGCCGCCTGCGCGCTGCCCAGGATACGGCCCAGCACGACGATGCCGAGGGCGCGAAAGCCGTTGGCGATGATCGGCGTGATGATGGAGATGAGGATGAAGATCGCGCGGCGCGAGGCACTGCGATACATCACCAGCGCATACAGAACCCCGAAGGCAACCGAGGCGATCAGGAACCGCAGCCCGGCGCAGGCCTCCGCGACCAGGAACGTGCCCTGGGCGATCTGGATGATGTAGCCATCGGAATAGTACGGGATGCCGAGGATCCCCAGGCCGATGAGCGTGAAGGAGGTGGTGAAATCCTGCAGCGACGTGGTCAGGAAGGCACCGAACGGCACCAGGAAGTACAGGTACAGAAACGGACCCAGCAGCGCATAGTACATCCGCCAGCCCAGCACCGACAGGAACAGCACCTGGACCAGGGAGAGCAGCATCAATTGCCGTCCCTCCATGATGCCCAGACGCTCCGCGACCATCCAGGTGAGGATGCAGGGCAGGGCCAGCAGCACGAGGCGGAGATCGGGGCGCACCGGCACCCCGATGAGGGTGTAGCGGCGGTCCCAGACCAGCCAGGCGAAGATCGGAATGATCAGGATGCAGTGGTTGTAGGCGGTCGACGCATTCCAGGTTTCGACCGCTGCCACCACTTCCTTGTTGAATATGCCGCCCAGGAGCAGCAATCCCAGGGTCAAGGCCGGAATGGCGTATCGGAACGGGCTCCAATCCCAGGCGGGCGAGGGGGAAGGGGCGGTATCCGCCGGCAGGGTCGCGGGCATGCTCATGACAAAGCGCTACCGAGCCGCCGCGGGGCCGCCGGCCGCATGGCCTGCTCGATCGCCGTGCGGCGCCGGGCGGCGCCCCGCGCCGGATGTGCCATTGTCGGGTGTGTCATCGTCTGTCCCCTGCGTATCAGCCGATTCCGCGAACGATATGCGGACCGATCACATTGGCAACCGGGATCGGCAACCGCTTCCATGCCTCGATGAACAGCCGGTATTTCGGGTTCATCGGATTGTGGTCAGGAATAGCCGCTCCAGGCCCCAGCTTGAAGCGATAATGCAGGGGCGCTGGCTCGAAACCCCAATTATGCTTGAACGCGAAAGCGCCGGTGCCGACCTTGCTGCGGCCGAAGTCGAACATCCGGCAGCCCTTTTCAGCGGCGCGGCGCATAACTTCCCAATACATGAAATCATTCCCGGCGCGCCCGCGCGCGGCCAGCGTTCCGCCGCCATAATAGGGCAGAACCTCGTCGCGGAAATAGAAGTTCATCACCGAAGCGATGGCGGCATCCCCGTCCAGGATGGTGACGATGTCCAGGCAATCCTCGAACTCCTCCGCCAGGATGCGGAAATACTTTTTCGCGAACACCGGCGTTCCGAGGTTGCGCACGCTCTCGGCATAGATCCGGTGCAGCACGTCGACATCCCCGTCGCAGACCGAGGTAAGGCCGTTCTGGATGCCCTTACGCACCATCGCCCGCTGCTTGCGCGGGATCGCCTTCATGTTCTTCTCGTTATCCGCCTCGATCGGCTTGCGGAAGGTGACGTACAGGTCCGGCCCGCTCATCCAGTCGCTGTCCACCGGTTCCCGGTAGCGCATTTCCACCGCCGAGGCCCCTGTCTTGCCCATCAGGGCGACGGCATGGGCCTCCAGCGCGGCACGGGTTTCGCGGTCCGCCGCCACCACGCCGCCATACACGCAGAACGGCACCGATATCAGGGTGTTGCCGAACAGCCGGCTTTTGACCTGCGCCAGCGGCAGGATGCCGACGATCGATCCGTCACGCTCGGCGAGCACATAATGCGGCTGATGGCCGAAGGCGCGCGAGATCACCCGCGCCCAGGCGGCGCGGTGAAAGAAGCTGCCGTCCGGCATCGCATTCACGAACGCGTCCCAGGCCGGTTCGCGTGCGGCATCCAGCAGTCTCAAGGCGAGCGTCATATCGAGCGTTTTCCGGCAGGAAGAGGAGCGTAGGGCGAGGGTGGTCTAGGCGGTTGCGGAAATGGCCGATTCGGCATGGGCACCGGAGGCTGAAGCTGGCGGCGCCAGAACGTCTGCATACACCCGGTCCATCCGATCCCAGCTGAAATCCTGCAGCAGCCGGTCCAGGCGCGATTCGGTTTTTGCCAGGTTCACGTAATGGCGGAACTTGGAGAGCCGGCCGGCGGCCTCGATGCGCGGCTGGGCCGGGTCGATCTCCCAGGGGTGCAGGTAGAAGATGCCGTGCAGGCCCTCGGTCCGGTTGACCCGCGCCAGCGCCTGGCGGAACAGCCAATAGGGCAGCAGCCGGAAATAACCGCCGCCGGAGCACGGCAGGTTGCGATCCATCAGGCGCAACGTCGTCATCGGGATTTCCCACAACGCCCCGCCGCCGGGGCGGAACGGGGTGCGCGGCGCATCCGGCCATCCGTACAGATCGTGACGCACCGGATAGATGCTGGAGCTGTACAGATAGCCCTCATCGGCCAGCACATCGAACGCCCAGGGCGTGCGTTGGCCGATGGAGAAGGTGGCGGCGCGATAGCCGCTCACCGCCACCCCGCCCAGGTCTTCCAGCAATTCCTTGGTCTGACGGACATCGGCGGCGAAAGCCTGGGGCGTCTGATTGTAGACGAGGATGTGTTCCCAGCCGTGGCTGGCCAGTTCGTGGCCGGCGGCGACGATCCGGCGGACCATCTGCGGGTGGCGTTTGGCCACGCAGCCCAGGGTGAAGAAGGTCGCCGTCACGCCCGCCCGGTCGAACTGTGCCAGCAGATGGTCGGTATTGCGTTCCACGCGCGAGGGCAGGCTGTTCCAGTCCTGGCGGGAAACGCAGTTGGCGAATGCCTGAACCTGGTAGTAATCCTCGACATCCACGGTCATGGCATTGCCGATGCGCCCGGATGCATCCCGCCCAGCCGCAGCCGCAGCCGCAGCCCCAGCCGCAGCCGCAGCCGGGACCGGGGCGCTGGCAGGCAAGGTCGCGGGCGTCATCTTGGTGGTTCCGTCCGCGCGGGTCATGTTGTCACGCTGTCTTCGAACGGGTGGCTGGACGGAGTTGGACGTCACTGTCCCCGTCCCCGTTGCAGGAAGGGGCGGCATGGCATTCACCTCGGTTGTTCAACCAGCGTACTCATAATCTCCATCAGCCGGCGAAAGGCTCGTTCCTGTCTCGCCAGACCCTGCTCCAACATCTCGATCCGCCTTGCCAGCCCGCTATCCGCAGCGCCGGCCCGGATGGCTGTCCCGCCACCGATCCCCGCGGGATGAGGCACCGGGCCAGCGGGGCTTAGAGTGCCGCCGCCGAGGTTAACCGTTCCGCCAATGTCCTGCAGCAACTCCCGTGCGGTGTCCTCGACCATGGCGCCGGTGATCGTCGTCGCCTGCTCCAGGGCTCCGTAGAGCAGAACGCGCGAGCACAGAGTGTTAATCTTTCGAGGAATTCCGAGCGTGTTGCGGAATACCGCGGTGAACGCGCCATCGTCCCAATAGGGGTTCTCGCCGGTCCAGCCGACCGTCTTCATGCGGTGCTCGATATAGGCGCGGGTTTCCGCTTCGCTGAGCGGCCCCAGGTGATACGACGCAAGCACGCGCTGGCGCAGCTGTTCCAGGTCCGGGCTTGCCAGCATCGGGCGGAACTGCGGCTGGCCCAGCAGGATCGTCTGCAGGGAAGCGTGGCCGTCCACGGTGATGTTGGACAGCATGCGCAGTTCCTCGAGGGCGGCGAAAGACAGGTTCTGCACCTCGTCCACCACCAGCAGGCACCGCTTCCCGGCGACATGGTTGGCGTGCACCATCTGCTCGAAGCGTTGCAGCAGCGCGGATTTATCGGCGCCCTGCGCCTCGATCCCGAAGCCGCCCAGCGCGAGCCGCATGAGATCGTCACCGGATACCTGGGTGGTTACCACCCGGGAGATCACGTAGGTCTGCCGGTCGAGTTGCGCCCACAGCTGCTCAACCAGCGTCGTCTTGCCCGCTCCGACCTCGCCGGTGATGATGATGAAGCCCTCGGCCTGGGACAGACCGTAGATCAGGTGCGAAATCGCGCGGCTATGCCCGCTGCTGCCAAAGAAGAAGCGGCTGTCCGGCGTCAGCTGGAACGGGATGCCGCTTAGGCGATAATATTTTTCGTACACTGGATGCCAGTCAGAAAGACTTTGAGACGCCGAGCAGAAAAACATTCTGCGTGAACGACAACAGGGCGACCGGCGAGTTGCGCTCGTAATACGCGTATTGCGCCGACCCGGTCAGGGTCGGGTTGAACTGATATTGGAAGGTGAGATTGGCGGTGACCGTTGTCTGGCTTCCCGACAGGGCGGCGGCCTGGCTCGGCTGGGTCGTGTAGCTGCCGGAGACGATGGAGGTCAGAGACGGCCACAATTGGTGCGTCCAGCTGGCCTGGCCGGTGGTGGACGTCGTGTTCGCCCTGGCACCCGTGACCGCCTGGCTGGTCGCCAACAACTGCTGTTCGGACACATAGGCGGAGATCATGATGACGTCGCGGTCCAGGTTCAGCGTCGCCGACCCGGTGAAGGTCTTGGTCCGGTAAAGATTGCTGTTCGAGCCGAACAGGCCGGTCGCATTGAACAGCGGGGCCCCCGTCAGCGCGTTTACCTGGTAGCCGTATTGATCGACGTCGGAAACCGACACGTTGTTCTGTAGCTGGGTCAGGCCGTTGCCGATGCCCGTGTCATAGGAGACGTTCACCCGCAGCCGCGGCGTGACCTGATAGCCCGCATTGGCCAGGAATGCGTCGATGCCGTACTGGTGTCCATAGCCGATCGTGATCGTGCTGTCCTCGTTCGGCGTCAGCTTCGTGCCGACCTGCCAGGTGGCGTCCTGGATGTTGGTCGACGGGATGCCCTGGTAGTGAATGTCTTCGTAGCCGACCGCGCCGAACACGGTAATGCGTCGATTGATCGCATAGCCGAGCTGGTTGTTGAAGGTGTACTGGTAGCCGTTGTTCGTCCTGGCCGACCCGGTGTACTGGTTTCCGGTCGCTATGGTCAGATTATTGAAGCGCCCCAGAAACTCGCCGGTCTGGAACTGCGCGACTTCCTCGTTGGTGATCGTGTTGTAATTCTGGTTCAGAATACCGTTCTGATTGAGCTGGGCCTGGGCCGTCGGGCTCAACGAGCTTGTCGGAACCGATGAGCTGGACGTGCCGATGAACGGTAGCGTGCCGAATCCCGTGACCGGACGGCTGTTCGACGAATTGAAGGAATAGCCGATCTTGCCTGTGCCGTATTCGTCGAACCGGTGCATCAGATAGGGCGTGACCGAGAACGACGACGACTGGTTCAACTGGTTCGGCGGCAGGCCGGTCACGGATGCGCCAGTGCCGGTGCCGGTCGACCCGAAGCCTGCGCCGTTCCTGGGCTGCACCCCGGCGAAGCCACGCAAATCCATATAGAAGAGATCCGGCACGAAGGTGATCGACCCGTTGCCGGAGAACGTCTGCGCCAGGTAGTTCAGCGACGAGTTGCGCGCATACAGTCCAAGCGTCGGCGCATAGTCGAACTGACCTTTTACCCGGTCCGTATTCGCCCGCACCGTCAGGCCGGCGGTGAGGTAATTGACCCAATCTGCGCTGGGGTTTTTATGGGTGGCGAGGGCATTGCTGTTGTAGCCCGTCTGCAGCGCTACCCGGGGCGTAAAGGTCCAGCCGGGCTCGGGCACGCCGGCGAAAATCCCGGGGACGCCCACCTGCGACGTCAGGTCGGTGGGCTGGCCTGCGGGCTGGCCCGTGGTCTGGTCCGTTGTCTGGCCCGCGGTCTGGTCGGCGCCGGTAACCTGTGGTGCGAGAATGGATGGTGTCAGGGCGTCGGTTATGGGAAACGCCCGCGCCTGTCCCGTCGCGCCCAGCCAGCAGCCTGTCCCCGCGGCCAGCAGAATAAAGGCCCGCCCAGACCTGTGCTTGGCGGGGCTGGCATCCAGACGTTCAGCGGTCATGTGCTTTGTCCCGATTCCCGGCATTCAGTCTACGACGTGTATGGCTGGGCATAGGACGATGCGTAGGCGCCAAAAGAATAGCGGCTGGCAACCTGAACCTTGTTCAGCAGCAGCGTGATGGTTGGGCAGGCATGCACGATGTCCATCGCGGCTTCCACCTCTTCGCGCTGTGTCTTCTCGGCTTCCACAACCATGACGACCTGCCCGACGACCGACGCAAGCACGCCCGGTTCGCTGGTGGCCAGACACGGCGGCGCATCGAGGATCACCAGACGATCCGCGTAGCGGCGGCCCAGGCTCTGGATCAGCCGGGTCGCCTGACGGCTCGCGAACAGTTCGGGGCTGCGTTCGGCGTGCTGGCCGATCGGCAGGATGGACAGGTTCTTCAGGCCGGTCTTGACGATCACTTCATCCGGATCGAGCGACGGATCGGTCACCAGGTCCAGCAACCCTCGCCCGCCGCTGAGGCCGAGCGCGGTCCCGATCGAGTCATGCTTGTAGTCGATATCCACCAGCAGAACGTCGTGGTCACGCTGGCGGGCGATGCCCGAAGCCAGATTGAGGGAAACAAAGCTCTTGCCTTCGCCGGGGCGGGCGCTCGTCAGCATGATGAGATTGGCATGCCCCTGCTCGACGATTTCCGGCGCCGACGCATTGCGCAGAACCTGGCGCTGGACGATGCGGAATTCCTCGGAAATGCGGCTGCGCGCCTGGTTCCAGTCGATCATGCCGGCCCGCTCCAACGCCGACAGGTCGATGATGCGGTCCGCGCCGCCCATGATCGCCGGTGCGCCGGCCGTATCCACGATCGCCGCCGGTCTCGTTTCCGGGACGGTCGCGGTTGCGGTGGGCGGGGCGGTGACCACGCCGGTCTCGTGCGGCGGGGCGCTGGCCGGCGGCACGGTGCCGGCAGGCGCTGCCAGATTGGCGAGCCCCTGCAGGCCGGTGATGGGGCCCCCGGCTGGAGCTTCAGACGCCGCGCGCGCAGCCGGAGCCTGCGTGGGTGGTGCCTCGGCCGGCTCGCCGGCAGGCTTGGCCGGGGCATTCTGGCCCAGCAACTGCGCGGCCGCATTATCAAGGCTGCCACTCTTGAGGAGTTGCGCCGCGGCGCGCTCGGCGAGGTTCGGTGACTTCGAGGTCATGGTCAGATATTCGCAGATGTGTGCAATATTTGCGCCATGATCCCCGCGAATGTCGCAATCAGGAGCAGGACGGCGGCGGAAAACCGGATCGCGGCCATGACCCGTTCCCGCCTGGGAGGTGCGCCGAACATCGAAATGCCGCCCAACACCGGCACGCCGATGCTTCGCAGGTCCTCCACGCTGGTGAAGGAGCGGTCGAGCTGGCTCATCATGATCGGCAGCGCGATGCCGGCACCAAGCCCCGCGAGCAGCACCGCCGCCACCAGCAGGAGCCGGTTCGGCGCCACGGGCAGACGCGACACCTGTGGCGGGTCCACGATCTGCAGTTTCACCTTGTCGGCCTGCGTGTCCGCGGCCTGCGCGATATTGGCGGATTGCAGCCGGCTCAGCAGTTCCTCGTAGTTCTTGCGCAAAACGTTGTAGTCGCGATCCAGGTTGGCATATTCAGCCAGCAATCCGGGCTGGTCGCGCTGGATTTTTTCCAGTTTGTCCTTGTAGGCATTCGCTTCCGCGGATTGGCGCTGCAGGGAAATGATCTGGCTCTCGGCCTCGATCAGCCGGATCTTGATCTGCTCATAGACCGGGTTCGGCACCGACTTGCTCCCATCGGGCCGTGCGGTTCCACCCGCGGCGGGTGCACCGCCACCCGTGGGATATTTGCCCGCACGCATCTCCGCGATGCGCTTGCGCATCGCAATCACGTCGGGGTGCTCATCGGTGTCGCGCAGGCGTAACTCCGCCAATTCCTGCTCGGCCTTCTGGAGTTGGCTGGATGAGCCGCCCCCGCCCCCGCCCATCGCGCCCTTTTCTGCCACGAGCATCGCCGGTGTGGTGCTAAGTTCCTGTTTCAGCGCGTCACGCTTCGCGATGGCGTCGAGCAACTGGCCGGCCAGCGTCCTCGCGTTGGTGCGGGCGGCATCGAGGCCCGCATTGGCACTGCCCCCCGTCTCGGCCGGCAACATGTCCGAGTACTTGGCCCGGAAGTCGGCCCGTCGGCGTTCCGCCGCCCGCAGCTGCTGCTCGTACGACGAAATCTGATGCTCCAGGAAGCGCCGCGCATTCTCCATATCCGTCCGATTGCTGCCGGTGGCGCCCTCGATGAAGATGGTCAGGAGCGTCTGCACCACGTCATAGGCGGTCTTCGGCACCGGATTGCGGTAGGAGATCGTGAACAGGTTCCGGGTTTGCGGCACGACCTGGATCTGTTTGGACAAGGCCTTGACCATCGCCTCGCGGTCGCCGGGGCCGTTGACCTGCAGGTCCAGGTCCGTCTTGGCGATCAGCTTCTCCAGGTTCGGGCCGCTGAGCAGGGTCCTCTGCAGCACATCCAACTGGGTCACGGCCGAGTTGTCGGCGGCGAGGCCCTTCAGCAGCGGCGTCAGGATCGCGTCGGCATCGACGTACATGCGGGCGGTGGATTCGTACTGGTTGGGCAGGAAATAAACCCCGGCCCAGCCGATCCCGCACAGGATCCATGCCGTCGCGACCCCGTACCAGCGTCGCCGCCAGGCTGACTTGATGTAGTGCCGAAGCAGGGCGCGCAAGGACTCCATGGTATCCTACCGTCAGAACCAGGAAGCCGGGATGATGAGCGTATCCCCTGGCTGCATTTCGACGTTCTGGCTGATGTCGCCGTTCTTGATCAGGTCGCTGAGACGGACCGGGATCGTCTTCTGCTCGGCCGTGCCGTAGCGGCGCACGATCACGGCGCTGTTGCCGGCGGCGAACTTGGTGAGGCCCTTGGTCTCGATCACCACGTCCAGCAGTGTCATGTGATCGCGATAGGGGAGCGAGCGCGGCTCGGCGGCCTCGCCAATAACCCGGATCTGCCGGTCATAGGGGCCGACGAACCCTCGCACGATCACCGTGACCGTGGGGTCCTGCACATATTTCTTCAGGCGCGCCTCGATTTCCCGCGCCAGGGCGGTCGGTGTCTTGCCCGCCGCGGTGATATCCTCGACCAGCGGAAGGGAGATCTTGCCGTCGGGCCGAACGGCGAGGCCGGACATGCTCAGTTCCGGCGAGCGATAGACGAATACATCCAACGTGTCGGCCGCGCCGATGACATAGTCGGATTGGCTGGCATCCTTGCCGGACGGAGCGGCGGCGGCTGCCGGGGCCTGAGCCACGGTTTCCATTCCCGGCGTCGGACCCACCTGCGTGCATCCGGCCACCAACAAGCCCATCAGGGCCGAAAAGATTATCGAAGTAGCGCGCAAGCGTCCGATCACGGGAACCTCGACTTCAAAGTGCAGGCCAGGGTGGCCGGCAGGATTAAACAGTTTCAATCGACTAGCCAGCCAGAGTCACAAATCGGAAAGGCGCCCACCCGTCTGGTAGGCGCGGAAGGAATCGAACCCCCTCCTCTGCCGTGTTTGGGCAGCGCTCTGCCAATGAGCTACACGCCTCTATCCGAATAAATTGGTCGGAAGCAAGACCAACGTTCATCACCCTTCACAGACGAATAAAGCTCTAACATCCTCAGGCTGCGGAAAGCAATCGAACAACCCCCGGCGGGCGGATGCGGGCCGAAACGATGCCCTGCGGCCCGGGTCCCGCAAAGCGCGGTGATCCGGGAGGGGCACTGCCGTGACCCGGGCGTCGGCCCTGGGGGCGGGTGGCGTTCGTGGCAGGGAAGAGTTCAACAAACTTTTACCTCAGGTTGATGAATTCTACCGAAACAGTGAGTTTGTTAAGAATTGTTGACCGCGTATCACGTGTGTTGAGTTTGCGGGGACAACCGGGTATTCCGTCTCGCCTAATCCTTTGGTTTTTCTGGTTCATGAGGATGCGGCCGGCGGGTTTTCGTCTGGTCCGGGCTCTGGGCTGAACTGGGCCCGGGCTGATCGTGTGCGTTTTTTATGTCTCGATCCGCCAGGTTCGGCATGGCGGAGGTCTGAAGGAGGTTTCAGTGAACAGGATTTTCGGCCAGTATTTTTCCGCCGAAATGGCCTTCCTGTGCCTGATCGAATGGGCACTGACCTCGCTCGTGATCTACGCCTTGCTGGTCTCCGCGACCGGTTCGGACGCAATGTCCCCGCTCGGCAGCACTGGCGCCGGCAGCGTGGCGATCCTGTTGGCCCTGACGATCGGCACCGTCGCCGTCGCCATCGGCCTCTATCGTCCCGAGATTTGCCTCGAACGGGGGCGCTTGCTGGCGAACACCGGAATTGCCGGGGTAGTCGCGTTTCCGGCCCTGCTGCTGGTCAGCGAGACGCTCGACGTTGATCTGAATGGCGGATATCTGCTGTGGGTCGCCGAGGGGCTGATCGCCTGGGTCGCCTGTGTGCTCATCACTCGGTGGATTTTCAGCTTCGCCATGCGGCATCGGATATTCGTTTGCCGGATCGTGGTCCTTGGCAATGGACGCGAGGCGTCACGCACACGCGAACAGATCCACGCGCAGCGGGGCAAATTGTTCGAGGTGGTCGCGCCGGAGGACATGGCCGCGCCACCGGCCGGGGTAGACGGTGCCGGGCGGGATGGGGCCGGGCGGGATGGGGCCGGGCGGGATGGGGCCGGGCGGGGCGCATCGGCCGATGCCGCGGGCTGGCTGGCGCGGGCGCGCGCGGAGCGTATCTGGGGCATCGTGGTCGCGCCCGATCGGGAGACCGACCATGCCGATGGCGGGGGGGCGCCGAATGCCGCCGCCTCGGGCGGCCTTGACGCCCGAGGCTGTCTGGCCGGCCCGGCTCTGCTCGACCTGAAACTGCGCGGCATCCGCGTGTTCGACGAGATGAGCTTCTGGGAGCAGCATCTCGGACGGATCAATCTTGATTGCCTCGACGAACGCTGGCTGACCTACGCCGACGGGTTTGCCAGCAGCACCTGGAGCGTGGTCGCGAAGCGGGTCATGGATATCCTGGTCAGCCTGGCCGTCATGGTCCTGACCCTGCCGCTGATGCTGATCACCGCCCTGCTGATCAAGCTCGACAGCAAAGGGCCGGTTTTCTATCGCCAGGAGCGGGTCGGGCTGCACGGCCGGCCGTTCACCCTGTTCAAGTTTCGCAGCATGAAGGTGGACGCGGAAGCCGGCGGCCGTCCTCGCTGGGCATCGCAGAAGGACCCGCGCGTCACCCGCCTCGGCGGGTTTATCCGGTCCACCCGGATCGACGAATTACCGCAATTGATCAATGTTCTGCGCGGTGAAATGAGCTTCGTCGGCCCACGGCCGGAGCGGCCGCATTTTGTCGAGCAATTGGCCGAGGTGATCCCCTTCTATCACGAGCGGAGCTATGTGAAGCCGGGCATCACCGGCTGGGCGCAGGTGAATTTTCCCTATGGCGCTTCGGTGGAGGATGCCAGGCAGAAGCTCTCCTACGATCTGTATTACGTTAAAAATCGCTCGATATTTCTTGATATTATGATATTATTTTCGACTGTTCGGGTGATCCTGTTCCGGGAAGGCGCGCGCTAGTTCCCAGCCTCGCTCGCACAGTCCACCCGATACGAAGTGTCCGCCGGGCCTGGCGGGCGCGCAAGGTGAACGCCGTTGGCCCGAGTAGCCGGGGACAGACGGCATTCCCGCTTCCCACACCCCATTCCGCGCCGGCCGGGCAACCGGCCGTGACCCCGCGGCTCTCGCTTTTTTTGGCGGGTCCCACTGGATACCGCGGCGCGACTGTGTATCTCCCATCGTGGATGACCTGGCGACGAGCCGGCGTGACCCTGAAGGGTGCGCGGCAGGTTTCGGTTGGCGCGATGAAAGCGGGGACAAATCTGCTATGCGGATGGCTGGGCGGATGGCTGGGCGGATGGCTGGGCGGATGGCTGGGCGGATGGCCGGCAGAGGCAGGCCTAAGCGCTCGCCAGGGAATGCCCGTGGGGAAAGTGCCCGTTGGGAAAGTATTTGTCTGCCGGCCGGTCGCGGCTGAGCCGGATGCAGGAAATGAGGACGAAGACCATGCGAAATCGCTGGCATCTGTGGCTATGGGTCGGCGCCTTCGCCCTCCTGCTTCCCGCCGTGGCATCGGCCGACTACCTGAGCGACGGCAAGAAGGCGCTGACCAAGGGCGATATGCGGACCGCCATTGTTCAGCTGCGCAATGCCGTCAGGACGGATCCGCAGAATGCCGAGGCGCATTTCCTGCTGGCCAGGGTGCAACTGGAGCTCGGGGATGCGATCGCGGCGCAAAAAGAGGCGAAGAGCGCGCTGGACCACGGCTACGACAGGCAGCAGGCGCTTCCCCTGCTGATTTCGACCTATCTGGCCGCCGGTCAGTACGAACAGGTTTTGGAGGATTTCAAGGTCGAGAAGCGCGATCCGGCGGCTGACTCGCTGATCCTGATCGCCCGTGGCTACGCCTATAACGGCCTGCAACGGCTGGATGAGGCCCAGAAAGCCTTCAACGATGCCGAGGCCCTGGCCCCGAATTCGCTGCAGCCGGTCATCGCCGGCGCAAGGCTGGCCTTGTCGCGAGGAGATGTGGCGACCGCGCGCAAGAAACTCGAGCGCGCGGATCAGATCGCGCCGGATCAGCTCGATGTCCAACTCCTCACGTCTCAGCTTCTGCGCCTGGAGAACGATGCCCCCGGCGCGCTGGCGCTGCTGACCAAGGTCATCACCAAGCAACCCGGCGCATTGAAGGCGCGGATGGATCGCGCCTCCTTGTATTTGGCGATGAACCGGGACGCGGATGCCAAGGCCGACAACGACGCCATCCTCGCGTTGCGGCCAAATGACGTCACGGCGATTTTCATGAGTGCGCTGTTGGCCGCGCGGGCGAAGGATTTCACCACCGCCGATGCCAAGCTGGCCCAGATCGATCGCTTCCTCGGGCGCCTGCCGCGGGCCTATTTCCTGCAGGCGGTCGTCAAGGAGAACCTCGGCCAACTCGAACAGGCCGAGGATGCCGCGATGCGCTATGCCGCCCGCGAGCCGAACGACCTGGATGGCGTCAAGATGCTGGCGCGCATCCGATTGCTGAAGCGCAAGCCGGTCCCGGTCATCGCCGCGCTCAATCGCACGGCCGCGGCCGGCCACGCGGATGCCGAGATCTATGACCTGCTCGGCAGGGCGTTCAGCATGAACGGCCAATCCAGCGAGGCGGTGGAGGCGTTCCGTCGGGCGCAGCTGCTGGCGCCGGACAATGTCGGGGTGAACACGCGGCTGGCGACCGCCCAGTTGCAGGCCGGCGAAACCGATGCGGCGATCATCGACCTCGAACGCACCCTGCGCCTGGCGCCATCCGATAAGGCGATCGGCGAGCAGCTTTTTGCCGCCGCGCTGGCGACCGGCGATGTGACCAAGGCGGAGGCGGCCCTGGTCCGGATCAAGGCTGCGTTGGGCGACGTGCCCACGGTCGGCAACCTGGAGGCGGTGCTGATGATGGCCCGCCTGGACTTCGCCGGGGCGCGCGCGAAGCTGGAGGACGTCATTCGCCGCGCGCCGGATTTCACGCTGGCCAAGTTCAATCTGGCGCGGCTTTCGCTGATGACGGGGCGGAATGACGAGGCCGAGCGACTGCTGGCGGACATTCTTAGCAAGGACCCGGCTTCCGATCCGGCCCTGTCCATGTATGTCGGCGGATTGGTCGGCGCCGGCAAGATCCCCCAGGCGATCGCGGCCCTGCAGAAGGCCCGCGCGGCATCGCCGACGAACCACCGGATCACGGCGGCCTTGGCGGACCTGTATGTCCGGACCGGAGATGCCAAGAGCGCCAAGAAGCTGATCGGCGCGGACACGAGGCTTATGCTGCTGCCGACGGAATTGCTGGCGCCGCTGGCGCGCGCGCAGCTGGCCCTGGGGGAGATCAAGGACGCGCGGGACACCTACACCGAACTGCTCAGTCGCGATCCCACCGACATAAGCGTGCGCCGGACGCTGGCAAATCTGCTGCTGCAGCTCAATTCGGTCGAAAGCGCCCGCAATACGTTGCAGGACGGATTGAAGATCAATCCGCAGGCCTTCCCGCTGATGGAGGATCTGGTGGCGGTGGATTTCAAGGTCGGCGGCATCGAGCCGGCCTTGGTCACCGCGGCGAAGTTCGAGCGCCTGAACAGCGATCTCCCCATGGCCAGGGCGCTTCCTGGCGACGTCTACATGGCGGCGCACGAGTGGGACAAGGCGGTCGCGGTCTACGCGGCAGCCTTGCGCCAGGTCCCCAACCCGCCAACCGCGCTGATGATCCGCCTTGGTTCCGCGCAGTACCAGTCAGGCGATGCCGATGCGGCGGACCGCACCTTGCGCGCCTGGGTGAATGCCAATCCGAAGGACGAGGCGGCATTGCAATTCCTCTCCGAGATCGATCTGCACGCGCACCGCTATGCCGAGGCAGCGAAGGACTTCGAGACGCTGCTGCAATTGCGGCCGCGCGATGCCAGGTTCCTCAACAACCTGGCCTGGGTATACCAGCAGCTTGGCGACAAGCGGGCCCGGGAGACCGCCCAGCAGGCCTATATCCAGCTTCCCGTGGCGGAAGTCGCGGATACGCTGGGCTGGATCCTGCTCGCGGACGGCGATGCGCCGACCGCGCTGGTGCTGCTGCGCCAGGCCTATGGCGAAACCGGCAACGATCCGCGGATCACCTATCACTATGCGGTCGCGCTGCAGAAATCCGGCCAGGCCGCCGAGGCGGGCAAGGTGCTCAAGCCGTTGATCGACAGCAGCGTGCAGTTCGACGAACGGGCCGACGCGACGAAACTTCTCGGCAAGCTCAACAAGGGATCGTGAAGCCGTCCGCGGCGGCCGGGGCATGGCCTCAGAGCAGGACGCAGTGTTCGGCGGCGAACCGGATGCGGACCTTCTGGTTCTCCGCGATCGTCTCGGTCGGCGGGCGGCGAACGATCAATTGTCCGGCCGGCCAGTCCACGACGTATTGAATGAAGTCGCCGTGAAACATCCGCCGATGGATGGTGCCGTGCGACAGGTTCATCGCGGGACCGCCGTCCACGCCCGGGTGTGCCGCGCCGGCATCGCCGGAGCCGGCCGGTTCCAGCCGGATATAGGCCGAGTGCAGCGCCACCTTGCGCTCCGCGCCTTGCCGGGCCGCCGGCTCCTGCCAGGCATGGGCCTGCAGCGCCACGCCGCCCACGGTCTCGAAAGTCACCCGGCCGTCGTCGCCGGGCAGGCCATGCATCCGGCCGGGGATCAGGTTGGCGGCGCCGACGAAATCGGCGACGAACAGGCTGCAGGGCCGGTTGTAGACCTGCTCGGGTGAGCCGATCTGTTCGATCCGGCCATGGTTCATCACGATCACCCGGTCGGAGATCGCCAGCGCCTCTTCCTGGTCATGCGTCACATATAGCGCGGTGATATCCAGCCGGCGCTGCAATTCGCGCAGTTCCACGCGCATCTCCGCCCGCAGCTTGGCATCCAGGTTCGACAGCGGCTCGTCGAACAGCAGCACGCTTGGCGAGAAAGCGATGGCCCTGGCGACCGCGATCCGCTGCTGCTGACCGCCGGACAGCTTCGAGGCAGGCCGGTCCGCATAGGCGCTCATCTGCACGAGGTCGAGCACCCGGCGGACATTCTGCTCCACCTCGCCGCGCGGCAGCCTGCGCACCTTCAACCCGTAGGCGACGTTCTCCGCCACCGTCATGTGCGGCCAGATCGCGTAGGACTGGAACACCATCGACAACCCGCGCTTCTCGGCCGGCAGGTTCCTGCGCTCGGCGGCCGAGTAGGCCACCGCCCCGTTCAGCCGGATGGTGCCGCCGACGGGATCTTCCAGCCCGGCGATCGAGCGCAGCGTGGTGGTCTTGCCGCAGCCGGACGGGCCGAGCAGCGTGACCAGTTCCCCCGCCTCGATCGCGAACCCGACGCCCTCGACGGCGAGAACGTCGCCGTAGCGTACGACCAGATCCGTGACTTCGATGCGCGGCTTGCTGGCGGTGGTCATCTTTGAGCGGTCATTCCTGGCTGGGGGAAAAATTGCGCGCGAACAGGAACAGCAGGACAACGCCGGCGAACACCGCCCCGGTCAGCAGCATGGCCATCGCCGCCGAGAGTTCCGAACTCGATGTCAGCCAGGCATTGATGATCGCTGGTGACACGACCTTGGATTGCGGCCCCATCAGGAAGATCGAGGCGCCGAGCTCGCGGATCGAGGCGATGAAGATCAGCAGCCAGGCCGCCGCCAACCCGGGGCGCAGCAGCGGCAGCGAGATTGTGCGCATCTGGTGCGCCCACGAAGCGCCGCAGACCCGGGCGCATTCCTCCAGGCTGCGGTCGACCTGCATCACCACGCCGGCCATCGTGCGCAGGCCCAGCGGCAGGAACACGGTGAAATAGGCGATCCCGAGCAGCCAGAGCGTGCCGTAGATCGGGATCGGGATGTTGATCCACGCCCAGAGCAACCCGAGGCCGAACACCAGCCGCGGCACCGCCTGGGGAAACATCGCCACGTATTCGACAAAAATCCCGCCCGGCAAGCGGGACCGGTAGATGATCCAGGTCAGCACGCCGATCACCGGAACGCCGATGCTGGCGACCGACAGCCCGAGGATCAGGCTGTTGATGAAGGCCTGGCCGAGGGTGCCCGTGCTGAGCGCCGTCTGGTAGTTCGCCAGGGTAAAGAGGCTGTCTGGCAGCACCACGGTGGCGAACTTCTGGAACGAGGTCAGCAGCAGCGCGCCCACCGGCAGCACCACCGCCAGCACGACATAGCCCCAGGCGATCGCCAGCAGCAGCCAGCGCGCCGACCCGGCGTCGATCCGTCGGGGGCGGAAGGCCTTGCCGGTGATCGTGGCGTGGCTGCCGCGGCGCAGGATCAGTTTCGCGAATGTCAGCGTGATCACCATCGCCGCGAACAGCGACAAACCCAGCGTCGCCGCGCGGCCGTACTCCGGCGGGTAGGACTGGGTTGATTCCCAGATCGCCGTCGTTACCACATAGAACCGGCCGGGGATGCCCAGCACGAAGGCGGCGGCGAAGGCGCCCAGCATCTCCGCGAACACGAATACCGCCGCGCTCGCCACGCCCGGCGCCACCAGCGGCAGGGTGACGTGCAGCATCGTGTGCAGCTTGCCCGCGCCCAGCACGCGCGAGCTTTCCTCCAGCGCCGGATCCATCGATTTCATTGCCGCGGAAATCATCACGAACGCGACCGTGCCTTCGAACAGCGCCATCACCCAGGCGATGCCAAGCGGGGAGTAGATGTCGAACAGATCGCCGCCGCCGCCGGCCACATGCCAGAGCTGGTTCAGCAGGCCGGTCTTCGGCCCGGCCAGGATGCCCCACGCCATCGCGCCGACCAGCGGGGTCATGTAGTACGGAAGCTCCATCAGGCGCTCCAGCCGTGCCCGGCCGGCGATGTTGGTGCGGCTGAGGATCCAGGCCAGCACGAAGCCCAGCACCACCGCCATCACCGTCGCCAGGGCGGCGACCAACAATGTGTTGCCGATGATGCCAATATCCTCGCCGATGGCGGCGAAGTTGCTGAGGCTGATCTCAGGCGGCGGAAACACCCCGGGTTCGCCGGTGTTGAGCGATTCCGCGACCAGGAACACGACCGGATAAATCACCAGCGCGCCGCAGAGCAGCACTACCAGCAGCATCAGCAAGCCGCCGACCCCGAGCTTCGCCCGGACCTTGCCCGGCGGGACGGTCATGGGGCCTGGCATGCCGCTCGGCTTAGCGCACCCCCGTGATCTTGTCCCATTCCTTGACGAACTGGCCATGCGTGGCCAGGAAGGCCTGCCAGTCCGCGGGGTACAGCAGCTTGAACTCGCTGACCGGCTTGCTGCCGGGCGGCGGGTCGGCGTCGTCGCGCGGCGAGTTCAGCAGCATGATGTTGTCGTAGATCTTCTGGCCGTGCTTGGACAGGAACCAGTCCATGAACAGTCGCGCGGCGTCGGGATGCGGCGCCTCTGCCACCGCACCCATGAAGCCGGGCGTGTTCACCATGCCTTCCTCGGGATAGACGAACTCGATCGGCGCGCCCTTGGCCTTGGCGAGCAGGTAGCCCGACAGCTGCGCCGTGTGCGCGATCGCGTCCTGGCCGCTGGTCAGCCGGTCATATTGCTGGACATAGCTATCGAAGCCGCGCGGCTTCAGTTCGGTGAATTTCTTCCAGTAGTCGTCGCCGTACAGCCGCTTCAGTTCGTACCAGGCGACATGCTGCAGCCCGGAGGTGGAGCCCTTGGTGCTGACCGTGCCGGCCCAGCGCGGGTTCAGCATGTCCTTCCAGGATTTCGGCACCTGGTCGGGCGGCACCAGCTTCGGGTTGTAGGCGATCCCGGCCATGATGAACGAGGCCCAGGTCCAGTAGCCTTCCGGCTGACTTTTGTAGTCGGCCTTGTAGCCCGACATTTCCGGCGACACGTAGCGCAGGTAGCCGTTGCGCTTCTGGAAATCGAGCACGAAGCCGATATCGGTAAGTTGCAGCACGTCCACCAGGAACACGTTCGCCCTGCGCTCCGTCATCAGCTTCTGGTACAGCGCGCCGGTCTGCAGCCGGATGAAGTTGGTGGTGATCTTGGGGAACTCGCTATGGAAGGCTGCCAGCAGCTTGGCCGAGCCCTCCTCAGGATCGGGCGAATAGAGCACCAGCGCGCCTTCCTGTTCGGCCTTGGCGACGTCGGCGCAGGTCTTGAACCCCTCCATCTGGCGTGGGCTGGCGCAGGGCGCGGCCGTTTCGGCGGCGGAGGCGCCCCGCGTCGGGCCGGCGCCAAGCAGGGCCGGCACGCACAGCATGGCGGTGAGAACGGTGCGGCCACGGATGGCGAACGATCGGCGCCATGCGGACCGGAGCAGCGGCGATTGGAACATCGGCGTTTCCTTGCAACACATGCCGGTTCGATCCGGCTTCTTTTAAAACGATGGTCTGGCTTCCGTGTGCGGTCAAGCTGGGCGCGGTCAAGCTGGGCACTCGTTTAATCGCGGGTGCCGGGCTACACTGTTTTCATATCAAGGGCTGAACAGGAAGCCCGTGCAGGAACGGACCGCAGCGCATGAGCAAGCACGTCGTCGCCCCCGTCAGCGATATTCTTCCCGGCGAGAAGAAGCTCGTCACGGTGCGTGGCCGCCCGATCGTCATTTTCAACCTGAACGGGGAATTCTTCGGCTTGCTGAACCGCTGTCCGCACCAGGGCGGCAGCCTGTGCGAGGGGGCGATCACCGGGCTGGTGCGGTCCACGGAGCCCGGCAAATACAGCTACACCCGCAAGGGCGAGATCATCCGCTGCCCCTGGCATGGCTGGGAGTTCGATATCCGTACCGGGCAGTCCTGGTGTGAGCCGTCCCGCGTGCAGGTGCGCGCCTATCCGGTGGAGGTGGCGCATGGCGACACCCTGGTCGCGGCGGCAGCCGGCTCGGGCGAGCGGGTCGAAGGCCCGTATGTCGCAGAGACGGTGCAGGTGTCGGTGGAGAATGACTATATCGTGGTGGACGTTTAAACCGCCTGCTCGGGCGTGAGCCGCCGTACCCGGTGGTTCTCGGAATCGGCGATATAGATCGCCCCGTCCGGCCCGACTGCTGCGCCGTGCGGGCGTGCCAGACAGGCGGACAGCGCCGGCGCGTTCTCTCCCGAGTAGCCGGACGTGCCGTTGCCCGCGAGGGTGCTGACCCGGCCGTGGCGGAAATCCACCAGCCGGATGGCATGGTTCTCCGTGTCCACCACCAGCACATCGCCTTCCGGCGTCAGCGCCAGTTCCTTCGGCCGGTCGAACACCGCCCGCAGGGCAGGGCCGCCGTCGCCGCCATAGCCGCGCGCGCCGGTGCCGGCGGTCGTTTCGATGAGCCCGGTGGCCGGATCGACCCGACGCAGCGTGCCGCCCTGGCGTTCGAGGATGAAGACCGCGCCATCGGGCGCGACGGCCACGGCTCGGGCGCCGAAGATCGCCGCCTGCCTCGCCGGTCCGCCATCGCCGGCATGCGCGGCCTCGCCTGTGCCCGCGAAGGTGGCGATTTCGCCGGTTGCGAGGTCGACCATCCGGATCCGGTGATCCGCGACATCGGCGATGAACAGGTTGGTCTGATCGGGCGACAGCGCCAGGCCGTTCGGCTCGGCCAAACCGGTCGCGGCTGCCGGGCCATCTTGTCCGGTGTGATCGACTTCGCCGGTGCCGGCCAGGGTTGTCACCAGAAGGCTGGTGCCGTCGATCCGCCGCACCCGCCGGTTCAGCCGGTCGGCGGTGTAGATCGTGCCGGCCCGGTCGATCACCACGCCATAGGGCTCGTTGAACATCGCCGCTTCCGCCGGTCCGCCGTCGCCGCCATATCCCGCCTGCCCGGTGCCGGCGATCGTGGTGATCCGTCCGGTCCGCGGATCCACCCGGCGAATGCAGTGGTTGAAGGTGTCCGAGAACACCAGCCGTCCAGCCGGGTCGAAGGCGATGTCGAACGGGTTGTTCAGCGCGGCCGAAACCGCCGGTCCGCCATCGCCGGCGTAGCCCTGTGTCCCCGACCCGGCCACGGTGCCGATCCGCCAGGCCCGGGTTGCTCCGCTGATTGAAGTGGACGTCATGGTTTGCCTCCGTCAGGGCCCGGCGCCCGCGTCAAGCGTTTACCGGATTGAATCCCGTCTGCCGATGGCCAGGTCGCGGATTTCGGGAGGAGTGGTCGCCCGGCCGCCGATTTCCCCAAAGAAGAAATCCAGCGCGCGGCGGATCTTGTCGAGGAATTGCTGCAAATCGTTGGCGGTGCGGACGTACGGCGTGTGGCCGGGCGCCAGGGAGGGGCTGTGGAAGGTCAGGGTGAACACCCGGTGCCCCTGGCCGATCATTGCGCGCATCAGCCGCTTATGGGCCGCGGTGTCGATGCCTTCCGGGGTCAGGGTGGCGCGTTCCAGCAGCCTGGTTCTGGCCAGCACCGCCGCGATGTGCAGCTTCCGGCCGAGCGGGCTGTCGACCGCGGAGAAAATGGCCGGGCCGAAGGCGGAGGCCAGCCCGGAAAATCCGCGCGATATGGGGATTTCCAGCAGCCCTTCGCCGGCTCCAAACCAGTAGGGACGATCCGGATGGTCCCGGAAATCAGGGCCGCCGTCGTCGGCGAAGTCGGTGTGCGGCACCACGCTTAGGTCGATCTCGTATCCCAGGGCCAGCAGCGTGTCGGGCGTTCCCGGACCGACGCCATAGCGCCCCGCCTTGTAGATGGTCGGGCGAACGTCGAACGCCGCCACGATGGCGTCTGTCAGGATCGTCAGTTTCCGCCGCTCCAGCGCGGCGTCGAGGTTGCCGGGATAGGAGTTGAACGACGTGACGGCTTCATCGTAGGGCGGGTTGACCCAGGGGTGCAGGTGGGTGCCGATCAGGCAGCGCCCCTCCCGCAGAAACGACCGCAGGACGGCGATGGATGACGGCCGCGTGGCGACCGGATAATCGATGACATAGGTCGGCTTGATCCCGTACCCTTCCAGGATCTCCAGGGCCAGATACTGCCGGTCGATCGAGGACACGGAGATGTTGTCACGCGCGAAGGGTTTGCTCCAGTCGAACTCGAGCTCGGTGTCCACGACGACCTGCAGCAAAGGCGGACCATCGGGCAGCACGGCGACGCGTCTGGATGGGGTCAGCATGGCCGGACGGCAGGTAGGGTCCGGATGGCTGCCGTCCAGTTTGCCGCCAGGCGTGTCGGTCGTCCGAACAGATGCCCGAGGCTGTTCCCTGGCATGCGTTCGGCCAGGCTTCGGACGGGTGTCGATGTGAGGCTCCACGGCCGGTCATTCCCCGACAGGGGCACAGATTGCAAAGAGCCGGTCTGCGTCGGTTTCATCCGTTCTTCGTCGTGTAACCGCGCTGTCATGCTGGCCTTTTGGGCGAACTTTGTTCTCGGGCGCGCGGCTGCTATATTCATTGCCACAAGGACGGTTCATACAGGAATTGACGGATGGCTCAAGCGGAGATCGCCGCCTCTCATGCGTCAGGCATCCGATTAGTTCAATCCGTGTCAAAAATAAGTCGCGCCGGCCAGGGCCGTGCCGGCCGGGACTGTCCCGTGTGGGCCGGGGATGGTCCGGCGGAATGGGCAGCGGGCGTCTGAGCGAGTGAATTTTCGCCGGGTTGATCCGCCGGTCCATCGCGCATGCTTCGGCTGGGCACAGCCATGGGAGCGCCTTATGCTCCGCAAGCGATCGCGGCATGAGCGTCAGCAGGGGTACGGCGCGGCGGCATGGGTTTCGCTCGTTTGAGTGGAACGGGGGAAGGGCGCCATAGGCGGTCAATACATCCCTAACATTTCAGGTGGTTGGATCTGTGTATGGCCGATTCAGAAAAATTAATTCAACGCGCTCCGAAGCCGAGTAAGTCAATTGAGAAAAATATCCCTTTATGAATTACGCCATGTCAATCGCTTCCATCGATTTTGCGATCGAAACCGACATACCCGCATGGACGCTCGAACAAATGTGGCGCGAGTTGGAGGGGCGGTCGGATTGCCATTTCTTCCTGTCCTGGGACTGGATCGGGTCCTGGCTGGCGGAAATCGACAGGCCGGTGCAGGTGCTGATCGGCCGAAGCGCCGGGCAGGTCGTGGTTCTCGGCCTGCTCGTTCCCTCGCGCCGGCGCGGCCGCATTCCGCTGAGGGTGTCCGGCGCCGGCCTGCATACCACCGGCGATCTCGAGCAGGATGTCATTACCATCGAATACAATGGCTTCCTGGTCGCACGGGACTGTAACAACCTGGCGGCGGGGGCACGGGGCGCCGCGGAGGCAAATGGATCCGCGGCCTGGGCCGAGGACGCGGCGGTCGGCTTTCTGCTGGGCCGGAGGCCTGCCGCGGGGCGATATCCTGTCCGGCGGATCGACGAGTTGCGGCTGCTGAACGTCCCGCGAACCTATGCGGCGGGCGATCCTGATCCTGCCAGGCTCTCCGCCGCCTCCGGCGCGGATTCCTCCGTGGGCGGTAATGATGGCCTGCTGCGCGAACTGGTCTGGAGCAAGCCGTCCTGGCGTGTGGATCTGGACGCCATCCGCGCATCCGGCAAGGCCTTTGCCGACACGCTCAGCGCCAACACGCGCCAGCAGATCCGCCGCTCGATGCGGCTGTACGAAAAGCAGGGGACGCTTGCCGCCACCCGGGCGCGTGACGTGCCGGAGGCCCTGGCGTTCCTGGACGGGCTCAAATCGCTGCACCAGCCCTATTGGACCGGCCGGGGCGAACGCGGTGCCTTCGGCTTTCCGTTCTTCGAGCGTTTCCAGCGCCGGCTGATCGAAACCTGTCATCCGCATGGCGGCGTCGAACTGATCCGCGTTACCCGCGGCGATACGGCGATCGGGTACCTGTGCAATCTCGTCCATCGCCGCCATGTGTATTCCTACCAAAGCGGCTTCCTGTTCGAGGACGATCCCAAGCTGAAGCCGGGCCTGGTCAGCCATTGCCTCTGCATCGAGATGCACGAGCGCGAGGGCGATGGCGTCTATGATTTCATGGCTGGGGATAACCGCTACAAATCCAATCTCGGATCGCCGGGGCCGGATATGCACTATGTGCTGCTGCGGCGCCCGACGGCCCTGAACCGGCTGGAGGAAGCGATGCGCCGGCTGCGCGACACCGTGCGTTCGGCGATCCGCCGCCGCTGAACCTTTTCGCGGGCCAGCATCGCCATAAAAGCAGGGCAGCGATGTCCCGCGGGACAAGGCGCCGATTGTCGCGGGCGGGAAGTTGGTCCTAGTATCGTGTCAAGAATACGACGCTGATCCATAGGCTCGCCCGTAAACGGGCGCATGCGCGGGGGGAGATCGGACGATCATGGACACGAACGTGGCCACCACAGGCAGTAACGAAGCCGGCCGTCTGTACGGCAGGCTGGAGGAGCGGATCCTGGCGCGCGACCAGGTCGGCGCCAGCCAGGTCTATTACGACCTGGTCAAGGCGGGCCGCCCGCTGAACGAGATCGTCGCCGAGGGGGTGCGCATCCATGCCCCCTATACCCACGTGCCGTATCACGAGCGGTTCGACGACGGGTATCCGAACTTCGTCAACAACGACCATTGCCTGCTCAGCGCGCGGGCGACGATCAACCTGACGAAGATGCTGCCGAAGGACCTGGCGATGCTGCCGATGGCGCAGACCATCTGGTACATCCCCACCGGGCTCGATATCTGGAACCAGAAGATCAACAAGGCGCCGGGCCATTACACCCGCGGCTTCAGCGGCAAGATCACCAACCCGCCGGCGCCGGTGGTCTACTGGCCGGACTACGAGCCGATCGTGCAGACCGGCCCGCTGAAGGAGCGCCTGGGGAACTGGTTCACCCTGGTGCATCGCGGCGAGGTGGAGAACGCCTACCGGCATTTCCTTGGCCTGATGCAGGACAGGCCGAACCGCCAGGAAGTGCTGGCGGAACTGGTGTTTTCCGGCCTGATCGACGTGCAGGACCGGCTGTACATGAACCGCTCCTTCACCACCGGGCACAAGGGCTATCGCGCCCGCGCCACGGTGGAACTGGGCAACGCGCTGGGCTGGGAAAACGCGCACCAGGTGATCTACGCCGGCGCGCTGGACATCGCCGTCGGGCCGCGCTGGTACTCGATCTATGAAATGGCCTGCAACACGGTCAAGGAACAGATCGAGGGCGAGGCGCTGCACGCCGTACCGTACGGCGGCGTGTCGGAGGCCGAACTGGCGATGCTGCGCCAAATCGCCGATCTGTCGCTCGAGGAGGAGAACGAGCTGATCTCCGCCCTGCTGAACGAGCATGAGCCGGCCAACACCGCAGCCATCACGAAGCTGCTGAAGGCCGGCAAAAGCCCGCGCCGCATCATCGACGCCATCCAGATCGCCGCGGCGCAGCTGACCATCGACACGCACAATCCGAACAATTTCTCCATGCCGATGCACTGCTACGAGTATTCGAACGCGCTCGGCTGGTTCTACGACAATTTCGACCATCCGCGCCGGCTGCGGCTGCTGTACGTGGCGGCGGAATTCGTGAACATGACGGCCTGGCACCAACGCAACATCGGCGAGATGGTTTCGCATCCGATCGAGGTGCCGGCCGGGGCGGACAAGCTTTCCGCCAATGAACTGCTGGCGCGCATCGATGTGACCACCTGCGCGCAGAACGCGCCGGAGAGCATGGCGTGGATGAAGGCCTACCTGACCAACGTGGCCGACCGGGCGCCGCTGGTGGCGCTGATGGCGCTCGATTCCTGCAAGCTCGGCAACGATCCGCACAACCAGGAAATCCCGCAGAACATGCTGGAGGACTTCCTGAAGAGCCGCAGCCCGAACCGCGACCGCCTGCTGTTGGCCTGCGCCAAACACTCGTCCGGCCATCGCAAATACGGCGACCCGCTGGAAGCGGCGCGGCGGTTTGGCGAGGGCGTGGGGGTGGCGATTCAGTAGGCAAGGCGAGGGGGCTTTGCCCCCCTCGACCCCCCACCAAAGGCGCGCCTTTGGAATCCATCCAATCGTTTGGGAGTGCAGGGAGGGCCAACCCGGACCCTGCAAGGTCACGATTGGCCCTCCCTGCACTCCCAAACCAGTAGCGGGTTCTAAGGGCGAGCCCTTAGAGCATGTTTGCTTCGGTTTGAATCTGGGGGTTCCGGCGCGCTCATTTTTCT
>JBBIQA010000010.1:37330-43888 GCA_037442565.1 Rhodospirillales bacterium | reverse complement strand
CTAGTCGAACGACAGGACCATCACCGAGAAATCATCGTCCAGCGCGCCATGACGTGCCTTGTCCCGCACCTCGTTGTACAGGCGCTTCGCTTCACCGGGTTCCGGGACATCGCGTAGCAGGCTAAGGAAATCGTCCACTTCCCATTGCCGGCCGTCCTTGTCCTCGATCTCGAATACGCCGTCGCTGAAAACATACAGGGAGCTGTTTTCCGGCACCGTGATCTCGGCTTCCTGGAACACATGCGCCGGCGTCACGCCGATGGCGGGGTTGCGGATGCCGACGGCGATCCGTTTTCCCGGCACCGTCAGCACCGCTTCGTGGTGGCCGCCCGAGCAATACCGCAATATCCGGGTCTCGGGGTCGTAGACGCCGTACCAGATGGTGAAGAACAGCCAGTTGTGATCCTCCATCTGGAACATTTCGTTCAGGCCGCGCATCACCGCGGCCGGGCTGCGGAAATCCACCCCGGGCAGCAATTGCTGGCGGAGCACGTTGGCGACCGTCACGCCATACAGCGCGGCACCGGCGCCATGGCCGGAAACGTCGATCACGTAGCTGGAAAAATGCCGCCCATCCACGGAACGATAGCCGAACGCGTCGCCGCCAAGCCGGGCGCACGGCAGATAGAACCAGTCCGCGCGCACCGGCCCCGCCTCGATCGGCGGCGGCAGGATCGACATCACGTAGTCGACCGCCTGCTGCAGGTCGCGATCCAGTTCCTGCGCTTCGGACGCCTCCCGCTGGCTGCGCCGCTGGTAGGTCATCTGGTAGGTGCCGATGGTGATCTGCGCCCCGTCCTCCAGCGCGGTCTCTCCGGCGATGCGCGCACCGTTGACGAAGGTGCCGTTGGTGGACCCGAGATCGGTCAGCATCATCCGCTCGCCGTACAGGTCGAAGCGGCAATGCTTGCGGGAGACCATCGTGCTGTCCAGCACCAGGTCGGCCGGCGCGATGCGCCCGGCTATCAGCGACGGCTTGTCGAGCTTGATCCGCCGGCCCGGCGCATCCTCGGAGACCAGCAGCAGAAAATGGGCGGGAGGGGTCGCGGCTTCATTGGCCTGGGCCAGGCGCTTGAGGGTCTTATCGGTGATGAATACGGTGCCGTCGTCCGGCGCCGCTTCGTCGATACTGGGCATTTCGGCTGTCCAAATGGAGGAAAAAAATCTATCCACTTTATTGTCAGGCCCTGCTGCGTTGCAAGCATTGAGACAAATCCGGACCCCACGGGCCGTCCCCCGGATTGACACGACCGGCACAAGCGCCAACCGTTCAGCCCGGATCCTTGCCTGAAGGAGGCGTCTGTGCCCGAAATCCGTCTGCTGTCGACGAGCGGCATCCTTGGTTACGGCTTTCCCGAGGAAAGCCTGAAGGCCGGCCTGGCGCGTCAGCCGCACATGGTGGGCTGCGACGGCGGCAGCTCCGATCCCGGCCCCTACTATCTCGGTTCCGGCAAGCCCTTCGCCTCGCCGATGGCAATCCGCCGCGATCTGCGGCTGATGCTGAAAGGCGCGATCGAGCACGGCATCCCCATGGTGGTCGGCACCTGCGGCGGTGCCGGCGGGGCGCCGCACCTCGAACTGGTCGCCGCCATGGTGCGTGACATCGCGGCCGAGGAGGGCCTGCATTTCCGCATGGCGCTGATCCATGCCGAGCAGGACAAATCCCTCATCAAGCGCCGCATCGCCGAGGGCCGCTCACGCCCGCTCGGCCGGATGAAGCAGCTGGACGCTGATACCGTGGACCGGGCGGACCGCATCGTCGGCATGATGGGCCCCGAGCCGTACATGCGCGCGCTGGACGAAGGCGCGCAGGTGGTGCTGGGGGGGCGCAGTTCCGACCCCGCGCCCTTCGCCGCGGTGGCCATGCGCGCGCAATTGCCGCCGGCGCCGTCCTGGTATGCCGGCAAGATGCTGGAATGCGGCGCCACGCCGTCCATCCCCAAGGGGCATGATTGCCTGTTGGTGACGGTACGCGACGACGGGGTGGAGTGCGAGCCCACCAACCCGATCCGCCGCTGTACCCCGGTCTCGGTTGCCAATCATTCGCTGCACGAGAATTCCAGCCCGATCCATCATTACGAGCCCGGCGGCATGCTGGATACCAGCGATTGCCGGTTCGACGCACTGACCGACCGCGCGGTGAAGGTCAGCGGCATGCGCTGGGAAAAGGCCGACGCCTATTCGGTGAAGCTGGAGGCGGTGGAACAGATCGGCTACCGGGCGATTTCCGTCTGCGGCACGCGCGACCCGCTGCTGATCTCCACCCTGGCGCCGTTCCTGCAATCGGTGAAGGACAATGTCCGCGCCAAGGCACAGGATTTCGGCGTGGCGCCGGAAGAATACACCCTGACCATCCGCAGCTATGGCCATGACGGCGTGATGGCCGAGCGGGAGCCGGTACACGACATCGCCGGGCATGAACTCGGCTTCCTGATCGACGTGGTGGCACAGGACCCGGACCGCGCCGCGGCGGTGCTGGCGATGGCGCGCACCAACATGCTGCACACCGACTTCCCCGGGCGGCTCTGCCGAGAGGGCAACATGGCGTTTCCGTTTTCCCCATCCGACATTCCGGTGGGACCGGTGTTCCGCTTCACCATGTCGCACGTCGTGCTGCCCGACGATCCCTGCGAAATGTTCCCGATTACGTACGAGACGATCTGATGGCCCGCATCCGCGACATCGCCGCTGTCTGCAAAAGCAAGAACGCCGGCCCGTTCGACCTGACCATCGACGTGGTGTTCGACAATGACGACCTGTTCGAGCGCGTGCGCGCGACCGGCGTGCTATGCCCGGCGCTGTTCGCCCGGCTGTACGGCGTCGCCGAGGCAGACGTGCTGTTCACGCCCTATCCGGCGGGGCGGGCGTTCAAGGCGACCTTCCCCCGCCTGGTGTCGGCGGGGGATGTCGGGGATACCGACGTGTATGGCTGCCAGCAGCACGCACCGATGCTGGACGTGGATATCCCGGTTTAGCCCGGCTTGCGCTCCAGCAGTTCGATCGAGACGTTCTGCGGGCCGCGGACGAAGGCGATGCGTGTGCCGGGGCGGATCTGCGTCGGCTGCATGGTGAACTCACAGCCCTTCGCCTTCAGTTCCGCCGCCGCCGCATCCAGGTCGTCCACCCGCAGCCCGAAGTGGTCCAGGCCCTGATAGGGTGATGCCGGCGGCCCGGCGGTTTTGCCATCGTCGATCACCGGGGCGATGAAGATGGAGATGCCGTCGATCTTCAGGTCGATGCGCGGCTTGCCCTGCGGCGCGCTGCGCAGCACCTCGGCCGCGAACATCTTTTCATACCATTGCGCGGTGGCCTCCGGGTCGGGGCTGCGCAGATGCATGTGATCGTATTTGTATTGGATCATGGCGGGTTATCTCCTGTTTCAGCTGCCCTGGAGCACCTCGCCGAACAGCTTCCAGGTCTTGCCGGTCCAGCTTTGCAGTTGCATGGCCTTGATCGGATGGAAATTGGTCGGGGAGGTGTTCACCAGGATGCCCGGCAGCAGGGTCGCCGGATCGAAATTCTTCAGGTTGGCGGCCTGCTTCATCACATGCTCGCGGGAGAAGTCGGTGCCGCACTGCGTGAGTATCTGGCGCATCGTCTTCGCCACGCCATAGGCGAACACGTAGCTGCCGTCGGTCATGTCCGCGCCCGGCAGGTATTTCGCCATGAACGCGCGCCATTCGATCATGCCGGGATCCTTGGCCCAACTCGGGTCCGTCGGGTCCTTCAAATAGGCGGCGGAGATGATGCCGACCCCCTTCTCGACCCCGGCCGGTTCCATCACGCCGCCGACGGATATCGACACATTGCTCAGGAAGTGCATCGGCTTCCAGTTCAGGTCGTACACCTTGCGAATGATCATCGCCGCGAATTTCGGCAGCGGCGCGCTGATCAGGACGTCCACCCCGGCCGCCTGCAGCGTGGTGATCTGGCTATCGACCGTTGCGTCGGTCGCTTCGTAGGTCAGCGATTTCACGACGTATTTGTCGAAATCCTTGCCGAGCACGTCCCTGACGCCGGCCGGATAGTCCTTACCGAAATCGTCGTTCTGGTAGATGATGCCGATCTTGGCATTCGGCTTATGCTTGAGGATGTATTTGGTGTAGATCTGCGCCTCGGTGCGGTAGCTCGGCTGGTAGCCCATGGTCCAGGGGAAGTTCTTGTAGTCGCCCCATTTGTCGGCTCCGGTGGAGATCAGCAGATTCGGAACCTTCTTCTGGTTGGTGTATTTCTGGATCGCCGTATTCGGAGCGGTGCCAAGCGTCTGGAACAGGAACGCCACGTCATCCTGCTCGATCAGGCGGCGAACCTGCTCGACGGTGCGCGGCGGGCTATAGCCGTCGTCATAGGTGATGAAGTTGATCTTCCGTCCGCCGACGCCGCCCTGGTCGTTCACCATCTTGAAAAACGCGACATGCGACTTGCCGATCACGCCATAGGCCGAGGCCGGGCCGGAATAGGGGCAGGTGTGGCCGATCTTCAGTTCGGTCGCGGTTACCCCGGGCGCGGCGCGCGCCCCGGAAGCAGCCGCCAGCGAACCCCCGGCGGCCAGTGCTGCGGTAGAGGCCAGAACGGTACGGCGCGATATGGTCTTGGACATGCACGTCTCCCTGTGGCGTTTTTATTTGGCACAAGTCTGGTCATGAACTCCGGCTTCCCGCAACATCCCTTCGCAAAAAAGGAGAACAATTGGCATGACCGCACCCAGGATCGGCTATATCGGCCTCGGCGTGATGGGCGGGGCGCTGGCGCGGCGCCTGCTGCGCGAGCACAAACTGACTGTGTTCGACCTGTCGCAGGAGCGCTGCGCCGAGTTCGCCGCCCTCGGTGCGACGGTGGCGGCCTCGCCGGCCGAGGTGGGCGCGGTATCGGATATCGTGCTGACCTGCCTGCCGACTTCCGCGCAGGTTCGCGCGGTGATCTTTGGGGACAATGACGGGCTGATCCGCGGCATGAAACCGGGCGGGCTGATCGCCGATCAGACCTCCGGCGCCACCGCCGCCACGCGGGCGATGGCCGAGGAACTGGCGTCCACCGGCGTGCAGTTGATCGACGCGCCGGTCAGCGGCGGCCCGCGTGGTGCGGATGCCGGCACGATCGCCATCATGGTCGGCGCCGAGGCGGCGCAGTACGCGCGGATCGAACCGGTGCTGAAGGTGATCAGCCCGAACGTCGCGCATGTCGGCCCGCTCGGTGCCGGGCACACGCTGAAATCCCTGAACAACATGATGTCCGCCGCCAACCGGCTGCTGGCGTTCGAGGCGGTCAGCCTGGCGGTCGCCAACGGCATCGACGCCAGGATGGCGGTGGATGTCATCAACAAATCCTCGGGAATGAACAACGCCACGATGAACGTGTTCCCGAAGAACATCTTCACCGATGATTTTGAGGCGCGGTTCACCCTGGCGCTGATGGAAAAGGACGTCGCTCTGGCCGCCGAACTCGCCACCGGCGGCTTTGAGGCCCTGACCCTGACGCCGTTCATTCTGCGCAACTACCGCATGGCGATCGACCGGTTCGGGCGCAACGGGGACCTGCACCAGATGCTGCGCTTCTATGAGGAAGCGGCCGGCAAGCCGGTCGCGAAGGTGCGGCCGTAATCCTGCGGGCAGGAAGGCCGGGACCCCAGCCTTCCTGCCGCCTCGTTCAGTCGTGCGGGCGGGTCTTTTCCATGGCCGGGCGGGCGTCGAATTTGGCGAACCACGCCGCCAGTCCGCCGCGGCCGTTGCGCCAGCCCAGATCGCCGAAGCGGAAATCCAGATACCCGAGCGCGCAGCCCACGGTTATCGTGCCGATGTCGAACCGGTCTCCGAAGCCGGGCAGCCAGGTCTCGAACTGCGTCAGCGCGGTGGCGATCTTGTCCATCTGGCCATCGCGCCAGGGCGCATAGCGGAATTCTTCCGGCCGGGCCGTGGCTTCGTAGCGGCACAGCAGCGCCGCATCCAGCAGGCCGTCCGCGGCGGATTGCTCCACCAGCGCCTGCCAGCGGGTCGAGTTGCGCGGGAACAGCCTGCCGCCGCCGGCGAGTTGGTCCAGATACTCGCAGATCACCCGGCTGTCGTACAGCGCCATGCCGTCATCGGTCACCAGCGTCGGCACCTGGCCGAGCGGGCTGGCCGCGATGATGTTCCTGTCGCGGTTGATCGGGTGCGCCGCGGCGCGGGTGGTCTCGATCTTGCCGTCCAGGCCAAGCTCGATCGCACAGGCCATCACCTTGCGCACGAAGGGGGAGGAGGCGGCGTAAAATAGTTTCATTCGTCTGTTCCTTGTTTAGATCGCGCCGGAGGCGCGAAGATCCGCGATGCGTTCCTGGGTGTAGCCGAGTTCGGTGAGCACCGCATCCGTATCCGCCCCGAAGCTGGGCGCGGCTCGCTTCGGCATGTCCTCGCCAGGCAGGCGGAAGGCAGGTGCCGCCATACGGAAATCCGGCCGGTGGGGATGCGGATAGGTCCATACCCGATCCTCGCTTGTGACAAAATCGGACGTCAGCGCCGCCTGCAAATCATGAACGGGCGCTGCCGGCACGCTGCCGGCGAAATGCGCCAGCCAGTCCGCGCT
>JBBIQA010000010.1:33349-37230 GCA_037442565.1 Rhodospirillales bacterium | reverse complement strand
AGCGCCGTATCGAACAGGCTCACATCCACGTCGCGGCCGATGCCGCTGGCGCGTGCGGACAGGATGCCGCCGAGCAGCGCGAAGCCGGCATACAGCCCGGCCATCATGTCCACGATCGAAAGCCCGAAGCGGGCCGGCGCCTGTTCCGGCTCGCCGGTCAGGGACAGATACCCTGCCTCCGCCTGCATCAGATAGTCGTAGCCCGGCCAGTTCGTTCGCGCCCCGGTGCGGCCATAGGCGGACAGGTGTGCGCAGACGATTTTTGCGTTGGCGGATTTCAGCTGGTCATAGGTCACGCCCAGCCTGGGCGGCTGATCGCCGCGCAGATTGTCCAGTACGCCGTCGGCGGTCCGCACCAGATCCTGAAAGATCGCCTGGCCCGAAGGCTGGCGCAGATCGAGCGAGATCGATCGTTTGTTGCGGTTGAACGCCTGGAAGAAATGGCTGTCGTTGCTGCCGAGGAAATACGGCCCGACGCCACGGCTCACGTCGCCGCCCTCGCGTGCATTCTCTATCTTGATCACCTCCGCGCCCATGTCGGCGAGCTGCATGGAGCCGAACGGCCCGGCGCCGTACTGCTCCACCGCGAGGATACGGATGCCGGCGAGGGGAAGCATCAAACGGGGTTCCGGGCAATCAGCTGCTGGGCGATGATGATGCGCTGCAACTCGTTGGTGCCCTCGCCGATGACCAGCAGCGGCGCGTCGCGATAGAAGCGCTCAACCGGGAATTCGGTGGAATAGCCGTAGCCGCCATGCACACGTAGCGCCTCGGCCGAGTTCTCCATCGCCGCTTCCGTGGCGAACAGCTTGGCCATGCCGGCTTCCATGTCGCAGCGTTCGCCGCGGTCGTAGAAATCCGCCGCCCGGCGCACCAGCAGCCGCGCCGCCTCGGTCCGCGTCGCCATGTCCGCCAGCTTCAGCTGGATCGCCTGGTGCTGGCCGATCGGCTTGCCGAAGGTTTTCCGCAATTGCGCGTATTTCACCGATTCGTCCAACGCCGCCTGCGCCACGCCGACCCCGCGCGCCGCGACATTGATCCGGCCGAGTTCCAGGCCGGACAATGCGTGCTTCAGCCCCATGCCCTCCTTGCCGCCGATCAGCCGGTCGGCGGGGATGCGATAATCGTCAAAAACCAGTTCGGCGCTGTCGATGCCCTTGTAGCCGAGCTTCTCCAGCTTCTTGCTGACGGTGAAGCCCGGGCCCTTCTCGGCCAGGAACATGCTGGTGCCGCGATGGCGCGGCTCCGTGGTCAGGTCGGTCTTCACCAGCAGCGCGTAGCAGGACCCGTAGATGCCGTTGCTGATCCAGGTCTTGGTGCCGTTGATGACATAGTCGTCGCCATCCCGTTTCGCGGTGCAGCGGATCGCCTGCAGGTCGGTGCCGCAATCGGGCTCGGTCAGGGCCAGGCCGCCACGCAACTCTCCGCTGGCGAAGCGGGGCAGGAATTCCCGCTTCTGCGCCTCGGTTCCGTTGCGCTGCACGATGGCGGCCATGATCAGGTGCGAGTTGAAGATGCCGGTGACCGACATCCACACCCGCGCGATCCGCTCGACGATTTGCGCATAGGTGCCGCAGGGCAGCCCCAGCCCGCCATATTCGGCGGCGATGGTGGCGCCGAACAGCCCGAGTTCCTTCATCCGCGCGACGAT
Source organism: Rhodospirillales bacterium (assembly GCA_037442565.1). Classification (GTDB taxonomy): domain Bacteria; phylum Pseudomonadota; class Alphaproteobacteria; order Acetobacterales; family Acetobacteraceae; genus PALSA-911. The sequence continues at coordinate 35,579 of JBBIQA010000010.1, read as the reverse complement.
TTCCAGCGGGTAGGTGTCGGATTTCTCCAGCGCGTGCACATGCGGGGCGACATCGCGGGCGAGGAACATCTCGATGGTCTCGAGGATCTGCCGCTCGTTCTCCTCGCGCAGATCCGTGGTCTGGGGCTGGTCCAAGGCGTGTCTCTCCCGGCGGTGTTCTGTTCCGGAGTATGCGCGCAAGCGCCAGGGCCGACAACGCGGCGGCCGCGGCGCATCGACATCGGCTCGGACACGGGGCAGCCGCAGGCGATCGCTCAGGATGCAATCACTCGGGAAAGGGCGGCCTGACTTCCGTCCGACTTCGTTCCGATCAGGGGTGATGCGGCCCCCTGATCGCGACGGCGCGCGGCACACGCCGAATTCATTGCGCGCGATTGACCTGGATCAAGCCGGGTCCGTGGGAATCAGGATATTGTAACAATAATCGCGGCACGCGCGGTTTCACCCATAGCAGGAGGGCTCAAGCCATGGCTGACACATCCGTACCGGTCCAGAACAAGTCGGCTCCGTCCACGCCGGCTTCGCCCATGTCGGCTTCGCCCTGGGATAGCTTGCGGCCGTTCCGCGAGGAGATGAACCGGTTGTTCGATCGGTTTTCCAGCGGCTTCGGCTTTCCTTTGGCCAAGCGCGCCGCGGAGAACTTCCCGGCGATGAGCCTCGCCTCGTCGTTCAGTCTCTCCGTCCCCGCCGTGGATCTGACCGAGGAGGCCGGCGCCTACAAGATCACGGCCGAACTGCCCGGCATGTCGGAAAAAGACATCGAGGTGGCCGTCTCCGGCGATGTCGTCACGCTCAAGGGCGAGAAGCGCCAGGAACGGGAAGACAAGACCGAGAACTATCACATTTCCGAACGGGCCTACGGGTCCTTCCAGCGGTCGTTCTACATTCCCGATGGTGTGGACCGGGACAGGATCGCCGCCGAATTCTCCAAGGGCGTGCTGACCCTGACCCTGCCCAAGACCGACGAGGCGAAGAAGGCCTCCAAGAAGATCGAAGTAAAGGCGTCCTGAGCCGGGCGGCGCGAAGGCGGCCGGCGGGCTGCTTTCGCGCCGGATGGTTGCGATGCCATCGGGGCCTTGACGCGCCGCCTGCCGCCCGGCAGCACAGCCGGAAAGACAGGTGGAGGAAGCCCCGATGTTCAGTGCCTTCTATCGGATCGGCGACAATCGCTTCCAGGAGCGCTATGGCCTGGATTTCGAGGATTTCGCCCCCGGCCAGCGGTTCCGCCACCGCCCCGGCATTACCCTGTCGCAGCAGGACAACACCGACGAGGCGCTCGACACCCTGAATGCGGCGATGGTGCATTACGACGCGCACTACGCCGGCGCCACCACCTGGAAGCGGCCGTTGATGGTCAGCACCGTCACGCTGCAGAAGGTCGTGGGCATGGCCAGCAAGACCTTCGGCCGCCGCCGCGCCCTGCTCGGCTTTTCCGAAATCCTGCTGACCGGGCCGCTGTTCGGCGGCGATACGCTGTATGCCGAGTCCTGGGTCCAGGAATGCAGCGATGGCCCGGACGAGGATACCGGCACCGTTAAGCTGCTGCTCTCGGCCTTGAAGCCGGATGGCAGCGCCGCCGGCCGCTTCACCTGCACGATGGCGATCGCACGCCGCGGCGCCGGCCGGGATGCCATCGCCGGCACACCGGCCGTGGAGGCGCGCTTCGCCGCGTATCATGAGGATGGCGGGGAACTGGTGGAGCAGGTCGGCCTGTTCTTCGAGGATTGCGTGCCCGGCGAGACCTTCATCCATTCTCCGCGCCGCAGTTTCTTCCTGGAGGATTGCGTACGGCACGCCTGGCGCTCGCTGGAGTTGTCGCCGCAGTACCAGGACCTGGACTGGATCTCGAGCCATGGCGACGGCAAGCCCGTCGTCAGCGAAACCCTGGTGATCTCCGCCGCCACGGCGCTTACCACCCGCACCTTCGGCCGCGTGGTGGCCAATCTCGGCTGGTATGACATCGCCCTGCCGCATCCGGTGCATGTCGGCGATACCATCGAGGCGGAATCGACGATCCTGGAGGTCCGGGAGTCTCGCTCCCGCCCGCAGGAAGGCATCGTCTCGGTGGCCACGCGCGCTCGTAACCAGCTCGGCCAGGAAGTGCTGTCCTACCGGCGCAACCTGCTCGTCTACCGCCGCCAGGCCGAAACCCCCTACGCCCAGGCCGGCTACTGAGCGGCCTGCTTTGCCCAGCAGGGCATGCCTGCGCCGCCCGGCAGGGCATGCCTGC
>JBBIQA010000010.1:11244-33249 GCA_037442565.1 Rhodospirillales bacterium | reverse complement strand
GCGGCCTGCTTTGCCCAGCAGGGCATGCCTGCGCCGCCCGGCAGGGCATGCCTGCATTGACTTGCCCTCAAGGCTCGGTTACCTCGCAAGGATCAAAAGAACACAAAGGCTTCGATGCGTTGCTCCGCGACGTGCCGGTGCTGATGGCCGCAAGTGCCAGGTGACGTTAGGGAGGGGAAGATGCGAAGCCTGCGCGGCGCAATCCGATGAATAGCGCCAGTACAAGCGTTTCCGATCAGGGCAGCGCGGACGCGCTCATGTCCGTCCGTGGCATCGTGGTCCGCTTCGGCGGCGTGCTGGCCGTGGGCGGCGTGTCCTTTGATGTCGGCCGGCGGCAGATCTGTGGCCTGATCGGCCCGAACGGCGCCGGCAAGACCACGCTCTTCAACTGCATCAGCGGCATCTACAAATACAACGAGGGCGACATCCTGTTCGAGGGTCGCTCGATCCGCACCACGCCGCGCCATCGCATGGCTGGCCTCGGCATCGGCCGCACCTTCCAGAACGTCGCGCTGTTCCGCACCATGACGGTACGCGACAACATCCTGGTCGGCGCTCACCAGCTCGGCAAATCCGGCTTCATCGCCAACGCCCTGCGTCTGCCTTTCGTGCGCAGCGAGGACGAGCGGGCGGAAGCCAAGGCCGACACCCTTCTGGACCTGCTCGATCTGCGTAAAGTGGCGGAAGAGCCCGCCGGCGGCCTGCCTTTCGGCTGGCAGAAGCGGGTGGAGCTGGGCCGGGCGCTGATCGGCGAGCCGAAGCTGCTGCTGCTCGATGAGCCCGCCGGCGGCCTAAACCACGGTGAGGTGGACGAACTGGAAGGCCTGCTGCGCCAGATCCGCGAGCATTTCGAGCTCAGCATCCTACTGGTCGAGCATCACATGAACCTGGTGATGCGCGTGTCCGACAAGGTCGTGGCGCTGGAATTCGGCATCAAGATCGCCGACGGCCCGCCCGAAGAAGTGCGCAATGAGCCGGAAGTCATCCGCGCCTACCTCGGAGATAGCGACGATGACGACACTCACTGAAGCGCGAAGCGTGCGCACCGGCATGCCGACGCTGGACGTGAAGGATCTGCACGCCGCCTACGGCCTGATCCGGGTGCTGCACGGCATCAGCTTCGTGGTCGATGCCGGCGGCATCACCGCGCTGCTCGGCGCCAACGGCGCGGGCAAGACCACCACTTTGCGCGCTGTCTGCGGCATGGTCCGCACGGAGGGGCAGATCCAGCTCAACGGCACCAGGATCGAGGGGCGGCCGACGGAGGACATCGTGCGCCAGGGCGTCGCGCATGTGCCGGATGGGCGCGGCACCTTCATGGAACTGACCGTCGAGGAGAACATGCGCCTCGGTTCCTACACCCGCTACGACAAGGACGTGGAGGGCGACCGGGAACGGATGTTCGGCTATTTTCCCAAGCTGAAGGAACGCTACCGCCAACAGGCCGGCACGCTGTCGGGCGGCGAGCAGCAGATGCTGGCGATCGCCCGTGCGCTGCTGCTGCGCCCCAAGCTGCTGCTGCTGGACGAGCCGTCCTTCGGCCTGGCGCCGCTGATCGTGAAGGGGATCTTCGAGATCATGCAGCGCATCAATGTCGAAGAAAAGGTAAGCATCCTGCTCGTCGAGCAGAATGCCAGCCTGGCGCTGAAGATCGCCGACCGCGCCTATCTGCTGGAGACCGGCCGGATCGTGTTCTCCGGCCCGGCGGCGGAAATCCGCCAGGATGAGAACATCCGCCGATCCTATCTCGGCTATTAGCAGGGGCACCGCGGACCATGGACGGCTTCATCCATCAGATATTCTCCGGCATCGCCACCGGCGGCATCTATGCCTCGGTCGCGCTGGCGCTGGTGATGATCTACCAGTCGACCCACCACGTGAACTTCGCCCAGGGCGAGATGGCGACGTTCTCCACGTTCATCGCCTACACGTTGATCCAGGCCGGCGTGCCCTATTGGGTCGCGTTGGCCGCGACCTTCGTGATTTCCTTTGCAATGGGTGTGGCGATCGAGCGGATCTTCCTCCGCCCGATGGCGAATGCGCCGGAACTGTCCTCGGTGGGTGTCTTTATCGGCTTGCTGCTGATCTATACATCGGTCAGCGGCTGGATCTTTGGCTACACCATCAAGACCTTCCCAACTCCGTTCGACACCGGCCACCCGATGCTCGGCGGCTATGTTTCCGGGCACGAACTGGGCGCGACCGCGGTCACCCTGGTGATGCTGGTGAGTATCTATGCCTTCTTCCGCTTCACCAGGCTGGGCCTGGCGATGCGTGCTGCGGCCTACAACCCTGTATCTTCCCGCCTGGTCGGCGTGCGCGTCGGCTGGATGCTGGCCCTGGGCTGGGGCTTGGCCGCCGGCATCGGCTCCATCGCCGGCTGCATGGTGGCGCCGATCGTGTTCCTCGATCCGAACATGATGGCCGGCATCCTGCTCTATGCCTTCGCCGGCGCCCTGCTGGGGGGGATCACCAATCCGCTGGGCGCGGTGCTCGGCGGCTTCGCCGTCGGCGTGATCGAGAATATCGGCGGCGCCTATCTCGTGGGCACCGAGCTGAAACTTACGATGGCGCTGGTCATCATCATCGCGGTGCTGACGGTCAAGCCGTCCGGCCTGCTGGGCAAAACCGTGCAGAGCCGGGTGTAGGCAATGAGCAACTCATCGATGACCGCGGGCACCCGGGCGCCCACCCTGTTGAAGCCGGCCATCACGCCGATGGCGGCAGGCGGTGTTCTTGTCGGCCTGGTGCTGGCGATCGGCGCGGCGTTCTTCTTCAGCAATTACCACCTGTTCCAGCTGACCATGGTGGTCGTCTACGCCATCGCCATTCTCGGCCTATCGATCGTGACCGGCTTCAACGGTCAGATATCGCTCGGCCACGGCGCGTTCTATGCCATCGGCGCCTACGTCACCGCCATCCTGATGGACAAATGGGATATCCCGTATTTCTACACCTTGCCGGTGTCCGCCCTGGTCTGCGCCTGCGTCGGCTTCCTGATCGGCTTGCCGGCGCTGCGCCTCGGCGGGCTGTACCTGGCGCTCACCACCTTCGCGTTGGCCGTCGCCATTCCCCAGCTGCTCAAGCACAAATTGCTGGAGGACTTCACCGGCGGCGTGCAGGGCATCGTCATTCTCAAGCCGGATCCGCCGTTCGGCCTGCCCATCAACTCCGACCAGTGGCTGTATCTGTTCACGCTCGGCGTCGGCTGCGTGATGTTCCTGCTGGCGTGGAACCTGCTGCGCGGCCGGATCGGCCGGGCCATGCGGGCGATCCGCGACCGCGCGGTGGCGGCCGAGGCAATGGGCATCGACATCGCCATGCTGAAGACCCGCACCTTTGCGGTCAGCGCCATGTTCACCGGCATCGCCGGCTCGCTAGGCGCCATCGCGGTGCAGTTTGTCGCGCCCGACAGCTTCACGGTGTTCGTGTCGATCGACCTGTTCGTCGGCATGATCGTCGGTGGCGCGGCGTCGATCTTCGGCGCCGTGTTCGGTGCCTTCTTCATCCAGTTCGTGCCCAATCTGGCCGATGAGGTATCCAAGGCCGCGCCCGGCGCGGTGCGCGGCATGATCCTGATCGTCTTCCTGTATCTGGCGCCGGCCGGCATGGCCGGGCTAACACGAATGGCGATCCGTCGCCTGCGCCGGCCGAAAACGACCGGCGCCTAATTCCACACAGAGGTAGGACCATGCTGCGTAGAGACTTCCTGATGCTGACGGCCGCGCTTGCCGCGGGCGGAATTGCCGGCGCCCCCGAGGCGCGCGCTGCGGAAACGCCCGGCGTGACCAAGACCGAGATCAAGATCGGCCAGACCCAGTCCTACAGTGGCCCGGCCTCGTCCTATGGCGCCATCGGCAAGGTGCAGCAGGCCTATTTCGATATGATCAATGCCCAGGGCGGCATCAACGGGCGGAAGATCACCTTCCTGTCGCTTGACGACGGGTATTCCCCGCCGCGCACGGTGGAGCAGACCCGCAAGCTGGTTGAGCAGGAAGGAGTCGCCTTCATGTTCAACTCGCTCGGCACGCCGACCAATTCGGCGGTGCAGAAATACCTGAACCAGAAGAAGGTGCCGCAATTGTTCGTCGCCACCGGCGGCGACAAATGGGGTGATCCGCAGCACTTCCCCTGGACCATGGGCTGGCAGACCAGCTACCGCGCCGAGGCGCAGATCTACGCCAAATACATCCTGGCCGAGAAGCCGAACGCCAAGATCGGCCTGCTCTATCAGAACGATGATTTCGGCAAGGACTACGTCAATGGCCTGAAGGACGTACTCGGCGCCGATCGCTTTGCCAAGATGGTTACCGTGGTTTCCTACGAGGCGACCGACGCGACGATCGACAGCCAGCTCGTATCCCTCAAGACCGCCGGTGCGGATGTGCTGATCACCGCCACGGTGCCGAAATTCGGCGCCATGTCGATCCGCAAGGTGCATGAGCTGGACTGGCATCCGATGCACTTCATGAGCAACGTCGCGATCTCCGTCGGGACAGTGATCGAGCCGGGCGGCAAGGAAAATGCGATCGGCCTGATCAGCGCCGACTTCCGCAAGGACGCGACCGACCCGACCTGGAAGGACGATGCCGGGATCAAGCAATGGCGCGACTTCATGAACGCGCACATGCCGGGCGCGGACCAGGCCGATAACAATTACCTGTACGGCTACAGCGTCGTGCAGACGCTGATGCAGGTGTTGAAGCAATGCGGCGATGATCTCTCGCGCGAAAATATCATGAAGCAGGCCGCCAACATCAAGGATGAGGAGATCCCGACCTTGCTGCCGGGTATCCTGGTCAACACCAGTCCGACCAATTTCCATCCGTTGCGCCAGCTGCAACTGCAGCGCTGGGATGGCAAGGCCTGGGTGCTGTTCGGCAAGGTCCTGCAGGCCGACTGATCTTGCGATCCGGCGGGGGGCTGTTGCCTCCCGCCGGTTCCGACGTACACTCCGCGCCATCTAGGCGAGGGAGCAAACCAATATGCTGGATCTGACCGGTAAGGTCGCGATTGTCACGGGGGCCGGATCGGTCGGGCCGGGCTGGGGCAACGGGAAAGCCACGGCGACGCTGCTGGCGCGCCAGGGCGCCGCGGTGTTCCTGATCGACATCAACCCGGAGGCGGTAGCCGAAACCAAATCCATTATCGAAGGCGAGGGCGGCATCTGCGCCACCCATGTCTGCAACATGCTGCAGGCGGCGGACGTGCAGGAGATGGTTCAGGCCTGCCTGGACCGTTTCAAGCGCATCGACATCCTGGTGAACAATGTCGGCGGGTCGGAGCCGGGCAACGTGGTGACCATGCCCGAGGAAGTGTTTGACCGCCAGATCGCCTTCAACCTGAAAACCGCTTTTCTGGGCTGCAAATACGTCATTCCGGTGATGGAAGGCCAGGGCAAGGGCGCGATCGTCAACATCTCCTCGGTCGCCGGCGTGCGCAATTCGCGCGGCGGGCGCACCCATGTCGGCTACAGCGCGTCCAAGGCCGCGGTCATCCAGTTCTCCCGCTCCACGGCGGGCGCCTTTGCCGCCAAGAACATCCGCTGCAACACCGTGCTGCCCGGCCTGATGCACACCCCGCTGGTCGAGTACCGCCTGGCGCGGCAGATCGCCGGCAACGATGCCGCCGCGCTGATCGCCTCGCGCAACGCGCAGGTGCCGATGGGCAAGATGGGTACCGGCTGGGACGTGGCGCACGCCGTGCTGTTCCTCGTGTCCGACGAGGCCGGCTTCATCACCGGCACCGAGATCGTGGTGGACGGCGGCATGATCGCCGGCCTCGGTTGACCGTACAGAACTCAAAAAAGGAAACGAATCCATGACCGGTGAACGCTTTTCCACGCAAACCCTCGAGGAGATGACCCCCGAGCAGCGCAAGGCCGCCGAGGCGATCCTGGCCGGCCCGCGCGGCGGCATGAGGGGGCCGTTCAAGGCCCTGTTGCGCAGCCCAGACCTCGCCGACAAGATCCAGCGTGTCGGCGAGTATGTCCGCTTCCGCAGTTCCCTGCATCCGCGCCTGAACGAGCTCGGCATTCTGCTGGTCGGCCGCTACTGGACGGCGCAGTACGAATTCTACGCCCATCGCATTCTGGCCGAGAAGGCCGGCCTGTCGCCCTCCATCTGCCAGGCCATCGCCGAGGGCCGCCGTCCCGAGACCATGGACGAGGAGGAACGCGTTGTATGGGAATTCGGCAACGAGCTGCTGCAGACCAAGGAAGTATCGGATGCGAAGTTCAACGCCGTGAAGGAGAAGTTCGGCGAACAGGGTGTCATCGATCTGGTCGGTGGCATGGGCTACTACACCATCGTTTCGATGGTGCTGAACGTCGACCGCGTGCCGTTGCCGGCGGATGCGGTGCCGCTGAAGAAACTGGCCTGACGCGTCCTGCCGCGCCACGAGAGGGGCGGCAGCTACACGGAGACGAGACGAATGGCTGACAGGATCGCCGTCATTGCCGGCGCGACCGGAGCGGCAGCGTGCCGGCTGGTGGAATTGCTGGCGGCAACGCCGGGCTGGCAAGTCGTGGGCCTCTGCCGCAACCCTCCCGAGGGCGCATCGGCGGCGAATGTTCGCTACATCGCCACCGACCTCACCAGCGCCGCATCGGTCCAGGCGGCGGTCGCCCAGGCCGGCGCCGTCACGCACATGGTCTACGCTGCCCGCGCCCCATTCGGCGAAGGCGGCGTTGAGGACGTGCCCGGCAACGTGGCGCTGCTGGAGAATGTGCTGGCGGCGGTGGACACGCCCGCCTTGCAGCACGTGCACCTGGTGGAAGGCGGCAAATGGTATGGCATGCATCTCGGCCCGTTTCCCACTCCGGCCGAGGAGGATGACCCCCGCCATCTGCCGCCGAATTTCTACTACGACCAGCAAGACCTGATCACCGCGCGCAAGCAGGGCAAGTCCTGGGTCTGGACCGCCAGCAGGCCCAGTTTCATCGTCGATTTCGCCCCGCAGCGCGCGCGCAACCTGATCTCCACCATTGGCGTCTACGCCGCGATGTGCCGGGAACTGAACACCGATTTCAACTTCCCCGGCCGCGCCGGCAGCTACCATTCCCTGGTGGAACTGACCGACGCGAGCCAGCTTGCCCGTTCGATCCTGTGGATGTTCAACACGCCGGCAGCCGGTGATCAGGCGTTCAACGTCACCAACGGCGACCTGTTCCGCTGGTCGCGCCTATGGCCGCGCCTGGCCGCCTATTTCGGCCTGAACCCCGGCACCGTGCGCACCCTGCCGATGGAACGCTGGATGGCTGACAAGGAGCCGGTCTGGGAGCGCATCTGCGAGAAATACCAGCTGGTGCGCCAGCCCATGGGCGATGTCGCGCGCTGGGATTTCGCCGATTTCTCCCTTGGCCTGGCGCATGACCTGTGTTCCAGCATGAACCGCGCGCGCGGCCTCGGCTTCCATGACCTGGAGGACACCGAGCGCATGTTCATCCGCCACCTGGACGCCTACCGGGCGGCCCGGATCCTGCCGTAGGTCTTCATCCCGCGCCGAAGCCGAACAGCCGCCGCGGCGTGTCCCAGAATAGCTTTTGCCGCTCCGCCGGGTCGGGAAACAGCGTCTCAACGAGGCTCAGCAACGGCCCGTAGTCGAGCCGCTGCGGTGCGCGCAGGAAGGGCCAGTCCGAGCCCCACACGCAGGCATCCAGGCCGAACGCGTCCACCAGGGCGCGCACGAAGGGCCAGGTGTCGGCATAGGGGTATGGTTCGCGGGAGAACTTCATCAGCCCCGATAGTTTCACGCTTGCCCGCCCGGTCGCCGCCAAAGCGAGGATGGCCTGGAACCCCGGTTGATCCAGCCCGGCCTCCGGCGTGGGCCGGCCGCAATGGTCGATCAGCAGGCGCACCGGCGCGGCCGCGATCACCGGCAGCAGGGCCAGCATCTGATCGTGCTCCACCTGCACCTGCAGGAACAGGTCGAGATCCGCCAGCTTCGCCACCAGTTCCCGCCCGCCGGCATAGCGCGCCAGGCCGTCGAATGTGGGATTGAACGCCACGCCCACCACGCCCTTCGCCTTCAGCGCGCGCAGCGCCGGCACGGAGATGTCGAACGGCACCACGGCGATGCCCTTCAGGCGGCCTTCGGCATATTCAATCGCATCCAGCAGGCATCGCAGGTCGGTGCCGTAGCCGGAATTCGGCGCCACCACGAGCGAGTGGCGCACGCCGTGGCTGTCCATCACCCGCAGCAATTGCGCGGCGGTGCCGATTTCCTGCCCGGCGGGGTGATACGGATTGTCGGCGCCGTAGGGAAACCGCGCGGGGTCGAGCACGTGGTTGTGGCAATCGATCTTGGGTTCTTCAAACAGATGCACGGGCCGGTTTCCGTTGTTCAAACCGATGATTTCGCCTGCCGGATCGCCCGCCACACGCGCTCCGGCGTTGCCGGCATGTCGATATGGCGGACACCGAGCGGCGCCAGGGCGTTGAGGATGGCGGCAATCACCGCCTGCGGCGCGGCGATCGCGCCCGCCTGGCCCGCGCCCTTCACGCCCAGCGGGTTGGCGCTGGTCGGCACGCCGTTCAGGTGGATGGCGAGGTCGGGAAGGTTGTCGGCCCGCGGCACCGCGTAGTCCATGTACGAGCCGCTGAGCAATTGCCCGCTGTCGGGATCGTAGGCGGTATGCTCGAGCATCGCCTGGCCGATGCCCTGGGCAACGCCGCCCTGTATCTGGCCGATGGTCAGCATGGGATTGATGATGGTACCGAAATCATCGACGCCGGTGTAGCGCAGCAGCGCCACGTGGCCGGTGTCTGGATCGATCTCCACCTCGGCGATGTGGCAGCCATTGGGAAAGGTGATGAGGTCGAGCAGGTTCCATTCATAGGTATCCAGGCTCGCAGGCTCGTCGGCTGGGTTGGGGCCTTCCCGCACCACCCGCGCCAGTTCCAGCAGGCCGATGGAGCGGTCTTCGGCGTGGAAGCGGCCCCCGGTGAATCGGATGGCCGCGAGCGGCGCCTGCAGCAGCCGGGCGGCGATGATGCGGCCCTTGGCGATGACGCCGTCGATGGCCTTGACCAGCGCCGCGCCGCCCATGTGCATCGAGCGCGCGCCGCCATGGCCGTTTCCGTCGCGGATGATTTCCGTGTCCGCCTGCCGGTAGAGGAAACATTCGATCGGCAGGCCGAGCCGCTCGGCGGCGATCTGCGGGAAGCTCGTTTCATGGCCCTGGCCGTTCGATTGCGTGCCGAGCAGCAGGCTCACCCGGTCGTTGGCTTCGAAACGAACCTCCGCGCCCTCGTTCGGTGCGCCGCGGGCCGTCTCCAGAAAGCAGGTCACGCCGATGCCGCGCAGCCTGCCCCGGCTTTCCGCCTCCTTCCGCCGCTCCGGAAATCCGGAAAAATCGGCGGCGGCCAAAGCGCGGTCGATATTGCCGGCGAACACCCCGCCGTCGATGGTGGTGGCCATGGCGGTGCGATGCGGGAATTGGGTCGGCAGGTTGCGCCGGCGCAGCTCGATGGCGTCGATCCCGCTCACCGGCGCCGCCGCGTCGATCAGCCGCTCGATCAGATAGTTCGCCTCCGGCTTGCCGGCGCCGCGATAGGCGTCGACCGGCACCGTGTTGGTGAACACGCCATGCACATCCATGAACACGGCGGGAATGTCGTAGCCGCCGCCCATGGCGTTGCCCGGTGCGTTGGTGGAACTGCCCGGCCCGCCGGTGGACATGGCCGCCCCGAGATTGGCGAGCGTGGCGACATCCAGCGCCAGGAACCGCCCGTCCCGGTCCAGCGCCAGCCGGGCGCGGGAGACATTGTCGCGGCCGTGCGCGGTGGAAACGAAATCCTCGCCATGGCCTGAGACCCATTTGACCGGCCGGCCGAAGCGCCGCGCGGCCCACAGCACCAGCACGTATTCCGGATAGAGCCCGTTCTTGACCCCGAAGCCGCCGCCGACATCGGGGCAGGAAACCTGCACCCGTTCCGGCGAAACCCGGAACACCGCGTCGGCGAGCGGCTGGCGGATGCCGTGCACGCCCTGGCCGGACAGCAGCAGGTGGAAAACCTGCGTCGCCGGATCGTACTCGCCGATGGCGGCGCGATGCTCCAGCGGGGTGACGATGAGCCGATTGTTGACCAGTTCCAGCTCCACCACATGTGCCGCGCCGGCGAACGCGGCCCGCACGGCGGCCTGGTCGCCCTTCTGGAAGCGGTAGGAGACGTTGTTCGGAACATCGTCCCACAGTTGCGGCGCGCCGGGGGCCATGGCCTGGTGCAGGTCGACGACGCAGGGCAGCGGCTCGTAGCGCACCTCCACCCGCTCCGCGGCGTCGAGCGCGGCCGGGCGGCTTTCCGCCACCACGAATGCCACCGGTTCGCCGACATGGCGCGCCCGGTCGCTCGCCAGGGCGAAGCGGTCGGGAATCCGCATCGGCTCGACGGTCGCCACCTTCGTGGTGCAGGGCAGGGGGCCGAGCCCGTCGGCGCGCAAATCCGCGGCGGCGAACACGCCGAGCACGCCGGGCACCGCGAGCGCCGCCGCGGCGTCGAGCCCGCCGATCCGGGCATGCGCGTGCGGTGAGCGGATCACCTGCAGATGCAGCTGGCCGGCGCGATGGATGTCATCGGTGAAGCAGCCCTTGCCGGTGAGAAAGCGCTGATCTTCCAGGCGCCGGACCGACCGGCCAATCCATTCGTTCATCTCTGATGCCCCGTACCTGCCCGCAGCTTATCATGGCACAGATCGGTCATTCCTTGCGCGATGGCCATCGCCTCTTTCCCTGCCGCGTGCGGCGGGCCAAAGTCTGCGGATGAATTTCCGATCGCTCTACTCCCACGGTTTCGCCCGCGTCGCCGCCTGCACCACGCGCACGCATCTGGCCGATCCCCAGCGCAATGCCGAGGCCGTGCTGGCGATGGCGCGCGAGTGCGACGCGCAGGGCGTGGCCCTGGCGGTGTTCTCCGAGCTGACGCTGTCGGGCTACTCCATCGAGGATTTGTTGCTGCAGGACGCGCTGCTGGACGCGGTGGAGCGGGCGATCGGCACCGTGCTGGCCGGTTCGGCGGACCTCTCTCCCATGCTCGTGATCGGCGCGCCGCTGCGCCATGCCGGGCGGGTCTACAACACGGCGCTGGTGATCCATCGCGGCCGCCTGCTCGGCGTGGTGCCGAAATCCTATCTGCCGACCTACCGGGAATTCTATGAGCGCCGGCAGATCGCCGCCGGGGACCTGCTGCGCGGGGAGATCGCGCTGGCCGGCGTTACCGTGCCGATCGGCAACGATCTGCTGTTCGCCGCCGAGGATTGCCCGGGGTTCGTGCTGCATGTCGAAATCTGCGAGGATTTCTGGGTGCCGATCCCGCCCAGCGCCGAGGCTGCGCTGGCCGGCGCCACGGTGCTGGCCAACCTATCGGGCAGCCCGATCACCATCGGCCGTGCCGAAAGCCGCCGGCTGCTGGCGCAATCGGCCTCCGCCCGCTGCCTGGCCGCCTATGTCTATGCCGCCGCCGGCACCGGGGAGAGCACCACGGATGTCGCCTGGGACGGCCAGGTGATGATCTTCGAAAACGGCAATGCCCTGGCCGAGGCCGAGCGCTTCCCGGCCGATGCGCAGAAGGTGTTGGCGGATATCGACCTCGATCTGCTGCGCCAGGAGCGCATGCGGATGGGCACGTTCGACGACAACCGCCGCACCCATGCCGCCCGCACCGACGGGTTCCGCCGCGTCGGCTTCCGCCTGAACCCGCCGCGCGAGGCCGATCTCGGCCTGCTGCGCCGGGTGGAGCGCTTTCCCTTCGTGCCGTCCGACCCGGCGCGGCTGGAGCAGGATTGCTATGAGGGGTACAACATCCAGGTCGCCGGGCTGGTGCAGCGGCTGCGCGCCATCGGCGTCAAGCGGGTGGTGATCGGCATTTCCGGCGGCCTCGATTCGACCCATGCGCTGATCGTCGCCGCCAATGCACTGGATCTGCTGGGCCTGCCGCGCTCGAACATCCTGGCCTTTACCCTGCCGGGTTTTGCCACCTCCGATCATACGAAATCCAACGCCTGGCGGCTGATGGAGAGCCTGGGCACCACGGCGCGGGAGCTGGATATCCGCCCGGCCGCGCGGCAGATGCTGGGCGATATGGGCCACCCCTTCTCCCAGGGCGAGCCGCACTACGACATCACCTTCGAGAACGTGCAGGCCGGCCTGCGCACCGACTATCTGTTCCGCCTGGCCAATCAGCACGACGCCATCGTGCTCGGCACCGGCGATCTGTCGGAACTGGCGCTCGGCTGGTGCACCTATGGCGTCGGCGACCACATGTCGCACTACAACGTCAATGCCGGGGTGCCGAAGACGCTGATCCAGCATCTGATCCGCTGGGTCGCGCGCAAGGGCCAGTTCGGCGGAGAGGTGGGCGAGACGCTGACGGCGATCCTGGCCACCGAAATCTCCCCGGAACTGGTGCCCGCCGGCGAGGGCGAGGCGCCGCAGAGCACGGAGGCCAAGGTCGGGCCCTATGCGCTGCAGGATTTCAACCTGTACTACACGCTGCGCCACGGCTTCCGCCCGTCCAAGGTCGCGTTCCTGGCCTGGCACGCCTGGTCGGACATCGAAGCCGGCGCCTGGCCGGCGCACTTTCCGCAGGACCGGCGCGGCGAGTTCACCCTGACCGAGATCCGCCATTGGCTGCAGGTGTTCCTGCGGCGCTTCTTCGCCTTCAGCCAGTTCAAGCGCTCGGCTTTGCCGAATGGGCCGAAAGTATCGGCCGGCGGCGCGCTGTCGCCGCGCGGGGACTGGCGCGCGCCGTCGGACGGCAATGCCGCGGTGTGGCTGGAGGAACTGGAGCGGAACGTGCCGCAGGCCTGATGGGGTCTAATTCGCGGCGGTTATTTCCTCGTCCGCCGCGCACAGGGCCGCGATCTGGGCGCGCGCATAGGCTTCGTCGGTCAGCAGGAAGGAGCTGAACCGGCGGTCCTGGCGGGGCACGGCGAACAGCAGATGCGGCCGCAGCAGGGGCAGAATTTCTGGGGGCACCGTCATGCCGGCGGGCATTTCCGCCTCCGCCATGGCAAAATAATTCGTTCCGTCGGAAGCCGATTTGAAGAAATCGACATCCCAGCTTACCGCCCCGGCATTCAGCCTGAATCGGTGCTTGCGCAGACTGCGAACGCAGTCATGCGCCAGAAGGTGGAAGAACTCCGGCTCGATCGGGGTTTCGATCTCGACGCTCGTGCCGTCGGCCAGGCGGTGCTTGTAGGTGAACCGGCAGGCTTGTCCGTCGATCCGGCGAATGCGCGCCCCGGCGCCGAGATAGGCCTGCTCGATCCTTTGCGGGGCCGCCCCAGCCGCTAGCCTGGCTTCCAGGCTGGCGCCGTCGGACAACACATATTTCAGTTCGTTCTCGATCGCCATTCTGGACCCGCATCTTGGGGGAAGGTCTCATGGCCCAGTGTGTTCGACAAGTGTCGAATTCGTCCACGGCTGCAATCGTGCCGCTCAGGTCGGGGGGCGAGCGGGCCAGGTGATCCCGCCCGGTGAGCGAATCGCAGCCAACGGGTCAAACTGGTGCCGGGTGCAGGATTTGAACCCGCGACCTTCGGTTTACAAAACCGCTGCACTACCACTGTGCTAACCCGGCAGCCCCGGACGCTGGTTTCCCAGGTTCCGGCCACAATTTCAATGCCGGGTTTGCATCTTGGCGCGGATCCCCCTCTGGCCCGTACTGGCCATTGATTTGTGACAACGAAATGTAACCGGCGATGGAGCCGGTTTAAGCGTTGCGCAGGGTGAACGGTTACCTAGCCTGCGCTAAATCTTGGTGGTCAACGGCGCCATTCCGGCGCCTTTCAGAATGTGGAGATTTTATGGCAAACCCGACCCGTCTTCGGCTCGGCCTCATGGCCGCGCTGCTGGCCGGCAGCACGCTGTCCGGCGCCGCGATCCTCAGTGCCCGTGCCGCCGACACCACCGCGCCCGCCCCGCTGAACCCGCCGGCGGCGTCGGCGCGCATCCCTGATTTCGCCGATCTTGTCGCCCAGGTGAAGCCGGCGGTCGTCTCGATCACCGTGAAGATGAAGGACAGCGCCGAGGTCCCTGAAGGCCCGATGGGCTTCATGCAGATGCAACCCGAGCATCGCGTGGTCGAGGCGCGTGGTTCCGGCTTCATCGTCGATCCCAACGGCACCGTCATCACCAACAATCATGTGGTGAAAGATGCCAAGTCGGTCAAAATCATGCTCGATGACGGCACCGAACTGCCGGCCCGGATTATTGGGCGCGATGAGCGCACCGACCTCGCGGTGCTGAAAGTGGATGATCACGGCAAGCCGCTGCCGTATATCCAGCTGGGTGATTCCGCGGCCGTGCGCCCGGGCGAATGGGTGGTCGCGATGGGCAACCCGTTTGGCCTCGGCGGCACGGTCACCGCGGGCATCGTCTCGGCCAAGGGGCGCGATATTGGCGCTGGTCCGTATGACCAGTTCATCCAGATCGACGCGCCGATCAATCAGGGCAATTCCGGCGGCCCGCTGTTCAATCAGGCCGGCAAGGTGGTGGGCGTGAACAGCGCGATCATCTCGCCGTCGGGCGGCTCGATCGGTATCGGCTTCGCGATCCCGGCCGATGTCGTCAAGACGGTGGTCGCGCAGCTGGAGAAAACCGGACATGTGGTCCGCGGCTATGCAGGCGTGGAAACCCAGCCGATCGCCCCGGCGATGGCCCGTGCGCTGAAGCTGCCGACGGCCGAAGGCGCTCTGGTCGCCGGCGTGCAGCCGGACGGCCCGGCGGCGAAGGCCGGGATCGAACCGGGTGACGTGATCCGCTCGGTCAACGGCCAGGCGGTGAAGAACCCGCATGAACTGGCCATGATGGTCGGCGCCGACAAGCCGGGCGACAAGGTGAACGTGGAGATCTACCACGACGGCGGAACCCGCACCGTCTCGTTCGCCCTGGCGCAGCTGCCGAGCGAGCACCAGACGGCCGATGCCGGTTCCGCCGCGGCAGGCCGCGGCAAGGTCGGCCTGGCGCTGGCGCCGCTGTCGCCGGACGTGCGCGACCAGCTGAATCTGCCGAGCGGCACAAAGGGCGCCTTGGTCCGGGAAGTGCAGCCTGGCTCGCCCGCACAGGATGCGGGCATCCGCGCCGGCGACGTGATCGTCGGTGTCGGCTCGGAGCCGGTCTCCACGCCGGAACAGGCTGTGAAGGCGATCCGCACCGCGATCAAAGACCGCTCCGTGGCGTTGCGGATTATGCGCGACGGCAAGTCGGCCTTCGTCGCGATCGACCTCGGGTCACGCGATGGCGGGGCGAAGAGCAGCGACCAGGGCTGACCCAGCCTGTTTGACGGCGTCGCCGCCAGAGCGTTTTCACGAAGAGTGAAAACGCTCTGGTCATCTTTTAGCGAGCAATTTCATCAGCCTAAGATCGCTTCGCGATTCCAGTCAGGCTGATATTGCTCTCATCGGCTCATGCGTTGCCGGCCAGGACATGATTGTCCTGGCCGGTTACGCGTACGACGGCGGCGAACAGCCGCAGCGCGTCCGCGCCGCCGCGATCTTCCAGGCAGCCGGCCTCCATTTCCTCGGCCAGGGTCTCGGCCTGGCCAGCGATGGTTTCGGCTGCCCTTAGCAAGGCCTCGCGCGCCAGGATCAGTTGCAGGTCATCGGATAGCGAATTCCAGTCGGACAGCATGTCGGGGTCTTCCCGGGACTGGCCGTTTTGGCGGGGCGGGACCGCGGGCCGAGAGCCGCGCGGGGTCGAGGCGCATAATGTCCGATCCGGGTTAACGCGGAGTTGGCGTGATGGCTGGGGCCGGTCAGACGAACTGGACCTGCACCACCGGTAACGGCGAAAAATCCACGCTCACCCGGCACGGCCCGTCCAGCCAGATCGGCGGCGTGACGCTGCCCAGCATCACCACCTGCCCTGCTTTCAGACCGCCGAACGCCGCCGCCACCGGAGAGGCCGCGAGCCACGCGAGGCAGTTCATGGGGTGGCCGAGCAGATCGCCGGCCTTGCCTTCCATCTGAACCACGCCATCCACCGCCATCCGCCCGCCGAGGGCCGGGATGTCGAGCGCCCTCCAGTCAAGGCCGCCGGTTTCGCCGCGCACGCAGGCGGCGTGGTACACCTGATCCGCGATCAGCGTCGGGGTGCCGAGGGCGGCGATGTCGCCGTAGCGGTTTTCCACGATCTCGATCCCGGCGGTGAACTCGCCCACCGCCGCGGCGGCCTGTTCGGCGGTGCACGGCCCCGGCGGCAGGTTCTTCGCCAGCTTGACGACGATCTCGCACTCGACGCCGGGCCGGACAAAATCGGCGAACTTCAGCACCGCGCCGCTGGCATGCATGCCCGATCGGGGCATGAAGCCGGCCGCCGGGCCGGTCAGGCCGAGATAGTCCTGCATCCGCTTCGCCGTGGCGCCGATCTTGAACCCGGCCGGGGCGGCATTGCCGTCAAGCTCGGCGAGCGCGCGCTGTGCCGCAGCGCCTTCCTCCACCGTCCGAGGTGCCAGGCCGGCGGGCAGCGGCTGCAGCCGCTCCCGCCTGGCCCTTGTGGCTCGCAGGACAAGAGCGGCCCGCCTGGCGTCGAAGCCCCGGTCGGCGGCGGTTGTCTCGGCTGTGCTCATGGCGGCACGCTCCTGTCGGAAACGCGTGGACGGGTGGCGGTCAGTCGGCTTTGGTCAGCTCATAAAGGGCGATGGCGGTGGCGGCGGACACGTTCAGGCTTTCCATGCCGCCCGGCATCGCCAGACCGGCGATTTCGTCGCAGGTTTCGCGTGTCAGGCGGCGCAGGCCTTCTCCCTCGGCGCCCAGCACCAGCACCACGCGGCGTCCGGCGAGGGTCTTGCCCGATAGCGGGCCTGGGGCGTTGCCGTCGAGCCCGACGACCCAGGCACCGGCCGCCTTCAGGGCGATCAGCGTCCGGGCGATGTTCACCGCGCGCAGCAGCGGCACACGTTCCAGCGCGCCGGATGCGGCTTTCGCCAGCGTGCCCGATTCGTCCGGCGCGTTGCGGTCCTGGGTGATGACGGCCGCGGCGCCAAATGCGGCGGCCGAGCGCAGGATGGCGCCGACATTGCGCGGATCGGAGACCTGATCCAGCACCAGGATCGGCCCCGGCTGCTCCAGGGTCTGCGCGAGGCCAGGCGTCGCCAGCGGATCCGCCAGCAGGGCGACCCCCTGGTGGACCATGTCGCGTCCAAGCAGCTGGTCCAGCCGCGCGCGGTCGACGCGTTCGTGGGCGATGACCCAGGGCGGCGGCAGGCGGCTGGCGAGGGCGGCCTCCGCCTCCTCGGTCAGCAGGAGGCGGCGCAGCCGGCGGGCGGGATTGGCCAGCGCCGCGGCAACGGCGTGCTGGCCGTAGAGCCATACCGTGCCGCGTGGGGTGTCCGGACTGTCATGCCGCGGCCGCGCATGGTCCGGACGTGCCTGCGGCTGGCGGAAGGCGTTCTGCGCCGGACGGTCGGCCTTGGCGGCGATCGTCAGCCTGGTATCGGCCTGCGGACTGCGGCCCGGTTCGGGACGGTCGTCCCGCTGCGCCGCCGGCTGACCCAGCACCCGGTCGCCGCGCATTCTGTCACGCTGGACGATCTGCCCGCGCGCGCTGCCGTGGGTTCGGTCGTCGGTGCGTATCTCGGATCGGTCCGGACGGGTGTCCGGCCGTGGTGCGTGGCCGCCGCGCGGCCCTCCATGCTGGCCGCCGCGCGGCCCTTCATGCTGGCCGCCGCGCGGCCCTTCATGCTGGCCGCCGCGGGGCGCTCCGTGCGGCCCGCCATGCCGTCCCTTCGGCGGCGTGGACGCCCCGCCGGCGAATTTGCGTTCCCGATCCGGGCCGCCGCCCTCGCGCGACCTGCCGGGCGCGCCGTCTCGCGACGGGGCACCGGCTCGCGATGGAGCGTTGGGGCCGCGCGACGGGCCTCGGCCGCCATGGGGTCTCGATGATGGATCGGATGGCGGGCGGCCCGAACCGCCCGGCCCGCGGGAATGTGGAGGTTTCATGATGCGGTGATCTATAGACGCAAGCGCCCGGGCTGCCCAGCGTTGTCGGCGGCCCGCGCATTTACCTGCGCCGGCTTCGTTGACAAGCGACCCTGTCTGGTAATAGTCCGGCGCCATCCGCTGATCCTCGCGATCTGCCGGAAGGACTGGACGACGAGTGCGGAGGGGTGCCCGAGTGGCTAAAGGGGGCGGACTGTAAATCCGCTGGCGTACGCCTACGTTGGTTCGAATCCAACCCCCTCCACCAGTTCCGGTCGAATTTGCGACGATGCGGGCCATGCGAACGCTGGCCGTCGGTTCCAGAACCGGAGGTTCGGGAGCACGCTGGCCACGCAGGCAGGGCGCGGGTGTAGCTCAATGGTAGAGCTCCAGCCTTCCAAGCTGGCTATGAGGGTTCGATTCCCTCCACCCGCTCCAGCCTTGGCCGCTCCAGCCTTGGCCGCTCCGGCACCTGTCCAACACGGTGCGCAACGTGTCCGCCCGAGCCGATTTTGGCGCTTGGCACTTGACATGCGGCCCCGCACATTCTTTCTACGCCAACTCAGCGGTCTGGTCTGGGCGCCCAGGCTCCTCCTATCGGGAGGTTGCCGGCGGTGCTCCGGACCGGCTCGCCGTGCAGGGGTGTAGCTCAATTGGCTAGAGCGCCGGTCTCCAAAACCGGAGGTTGGGGGTTCGAGACCCTCCACCCCTGCCAGTCTTACGGACGATTCTCCCTTGTCGGCCGCCCTTGGAAGGATCGGCTGGCATTGTGGGATCGGTCGGCCGCGGGTGGCCCGATGTCGGGACCCTGCGTGGATTACGGGATCGGGCTTTCGGGAGGCATGAGCGGCGTGGCGGTTAATCCGGTGAAATTCTTGCGTGAGGTGCGGGCCGAGGCGTCGAAGGTCACCTGGCCGTCCCGCAAGGAGACTTTGGTCACGACCGGCCTGGTGTTCGCGATGGCGGCGACGTCCGCGATCTTTTTCTTTGTTGTCGATCAGATCGTCGGCATTGGCGTGCGCGCCCTGTTCGGCGCCGGGATCTGAAGGAAGGTAAGGCTATGGCCAAGAAGTGGTACGTGGTGCACGTCTACTCGGGCTTCGAGAAGAAGATCGCCCAGCAGATCAAGGAACAGGCAGCCCAGAAAGGCCTGGCGGAACAGTTCGACGAGGTGCTGGTGCCCTCCGAACAGGTGGTGGAACTGCGCCGCGGCCAGAAGGTCAACGCCGAGCATAAGTTTTTCCCCGGCTATGTCCTGGTGAAGATGGAACTGACCGACGATGCCTGGCATCTGGTCAAGGACACGCCGAAGGTCACCGGCTTTCTCGGCAGCAAGACCCGGCCCTCGCCGATCACCGAGGCGGAGGCCGAGCGGATCCTCAAGCAGACCCAGGAAGGCGTGGAACATCCTCGCCCGGCGGTGCTGTACGAGATCGGCGAGCAGGTGCGCGTGGCCGACGGCCCGTTCACCAGCTTCAATGGCACGGTCGAGGAAGTGGACGAGGAAAAGGGCCGCGTGAAGGTCAGCGTCTCGATCTTCGGCCGGTCCACGCCGGTGGAACTCGAATACAGCCAGGTGGAAAAGGTCTGATCCGCCCGCCGGCGCCCGAGGCGCCGGCTTCACCGTCCCCGCCGGCGCTCAAGGCGCCGGCTTCGCTGCCTTGGTTCAAACGGTCAGGGCCAGCCCCAGCCTCGCAGCCAGCCCGGCCGTAAGGTCCTCCCGCCTGTCCCATAGCGATCGGTACCAACGGATGCGCGGGGCTACCTGATAGGCCAGCATGCGCTCGCTGGCGACATGCTCGCGAGCGGCGACGGCCAGGTCGAAGGCGACCTCCGGCATGACGATCAGGCGCATCAGGCGGGTGCGCATCTCCTCCGCGTTGCGAAACAGCAGCCCGTTCGTTCCATGCTGGATGCTGGCGCCATAGACGACGTCGCTCGCCAGCGGCACCACGCGGCAGGCGGCGGCCTCGATGAATTTCAGGTCCGATTTCGCCCGGTTGAACGGCGTGTCCAGCAGCGGCATGAAGGAAATCTCGCAGCCGCCGAGCCGTTGCAGATAGGTTTCGTAGTCGCAGATCGGGGTGAAGGTCTTGTGCGGCGTTTGCAGTGCGTCGAAGAAGCCGCGGTCATGCAGCACGCAGAAGCGCAGCCGGTCGCCAACCAGCGCCGCCACCGCGTTCAGCGCCGGCATCAGCGGTGCCCAGTCGTTCTCCCGGTTCAGCGCGCCGAAGAACAGCGTCAAATGGTCGCGATCGCGGAAATTGCGCGGCTCGGGCAGGGCGCGGACGGCGTTCGGGAATACCGCTACCTCCGGGTTGCGCTGGCGCAGCACCGCCGCGAGCGCCGGCGTGCTGGTCTGCACCGCGTGAACACCGGTGAAGGAATACTGCCCCTCTCCGCGCATGATTTCGAAAAAATCCGGATGATCGTCGAATTCGGTCACGACCAGCCAGTCGTCGCGCAGCAGCGCCTGGATGATCGCCAGTCCCTCCCGGCCATTCAGCGCGGGACGATGCAGGACGAAGATCCGCGGCGAGTGCGCATCCACCCGTTCCCGGTCGCCGCCCGGAGACAGGTAGGTGATGACCGACGGCAGGCTGGCCATGGCCTCCAGCGGCTCGACGATGCGGACCTGGCTGACGCCGCCGACCGGCGCCAGCATATTGGCCGCCACGGTCATCAGTTCGTGTTGCGTCTTGCGCACGCACCAGGCGTAGCCGGCGGGCGCGGACCGGTTGGCGAATGCCTCGGGGTCGATGCCGAGCGCCTGCAGCGCGGGCGCCAGGGCAGCGGCGAATGCGGCTGCTTCGGCGGGCTCGGCGATGATCGGATAGACGGCGCAAAGCGTCAGCCCGATTTTTGCCAGTCCCTCCCGCATGCGGTCTATCGACAGCCAGCGCGGCAGGGCCTGGCTTTCCCGCTCCGACCGGGACGGCGCCTGCTCCGGGGTGGCTTCCGGCAGGCTTGCGTCGGCGCCGCGCAGCGCGCGCTCGGCGTGGCGCCAGTGGTCCTGGTTGGGAGTGCACAACAGGATCGCGCCGTCCTCGTTCAGACACTCGGCCTGGGCACGCAGCACTGCCCAGGGATCGGCCATATGCTCCAGCACATCGCGGTAGACGATGCAGTCCACGCCATCGGGCAGCGCGAACGGCAAGGGGTTGTCCGCCACGTCCGTGCGGGCAATGCCGTCGAGATGCGCGGCGGCAAGTGCCGCAGCCTCGTGGTCGGCCTCGATGCCAAAGATGCGTGCGCGCGGATTGAGCCGCCGGTACTCGGCGGCCAGGGTGCCGGTACCGCACCCGACATCCAGGATCACCCGCGCGGTCAGGGGGATATGCCGCAGAAGATGGGGGGTCAGGCTGTCGGCGTGGCGCGGCATGAACGCAGGCTCCCCCGGCGTGCCGCCTCGACGAGGTGGGAGCCGGTCGATTCAGATCAGCGAACGAACCGACTGACGCGTCATCGCGATGGTGGCCGAGCGAGCCCGCCGGGATGCCATCACCCGTCAACCGGATAGAGAGCGGTGGTAGGCGGGTTCGGGATCGCTGCGCAAGGGCCGGAGCGTGACGATCACGTGCTCCCGTGGGCTATCAGGGCGCCAGCGTTCTCAGGCCCGTGCTTGCGAGCGTGCCGCGCACGAAGCCGAGCGAGTAGGCCAGCCGCCAGCGGCAGGCCAGCAGCCGCACGCTGTGGCGTGGCAGCAGAACCGCCGGTGACAGCAATAGAGTCACCGAAAGGCGGCGCGGCAGTAGCCACCAGACGCGCCGGTTGCCGCCGACCAGCCGCCTTGTGGCGACGGATGACATGCCCTGCCAGTACATCCGGCGCAACAGCCACTCCGGCGTCAGGCGGCCGGCCTGGATCTGGTGCTGTACCGCGATCCTGGAGTCGTAGCGGACGGCGTAGCCCGCATCCTGCAATCGCCATGCGAGCTGCACGTCCTCGTCCGACAGAAGGCTGGCTCCGTCACGCCCGCTGCCGTCGCCGAAGCCGCCGATGCTGCGCATGGTGGCGACATGGACGATCATGTTGGCCCCATACGGCGCCTGCCCTTCCGGCATGGCCTTGCCCCGGTATGCGCCC